>NZ_JBBAOV010000006.1:0-23691 GCF_040401135.1 Limnohabitans sp.
ACACACACGCCCGCTTTGGTGGCGTACCACTCATGCCAAGCCGCTGTATCGAACGTCGCCGCACCGTCACCACCAAGCGCTACGACTGGCTTGATCTGCAAGTCGTATTTCAAAGCAAACGCAAAGTCGCGCTCATCATGCGCAGGCACGCCCATGACCGCGCCATCGCCATAAGACATGAGCACGTAGTTGCCTACCCACACTTCCACTTTCGCACCAGTCAATGGATGCGTGACGAACAAGCCAGTGGCCATGCCCTTTTTCTCTTGTGTGGCCAACTCGGCTTCGGTTGTGCCGCCGCTTTTGCATTCTTCAAGGAAAGCGGCCATTGCGGGGTTGCCCGCCGCAGCGTGAAGGGCCAGCGGGTGCTCGGCAGCCACAGCACAAAACGTCACACCCATGATGGTGTCGGCACGTGTAGTGAATACATACATGCGGCCGTCGCCGATCAACGTGCCGTCCGTGCCTTTGATGTCGTGCATGAACGCAAAGCGTACCCCCTCCGACTTGCCAATCCAGTTCTCTTGCATCAAGCGCACTTTGTCGGGCCAGCCGTTCAAGGTTGCTTTCTCGTTGCCGATCTGCACATGCTCCAACAACTCAGGCGCGTATTGAGTGATGTTCAAGTAGTAACCAGGAATTTCGCGCTTCTCTACCGGCGCTCCCGTGCGCCAGCCTTTGCCGTCAATTACTTGTTCGTTGGCCAACACGGTTTGGTCGACCGGATCCCAGTTCACCACTTGGGTCTTGCGGTAGGCGATGCCTTTTTCGAGCATCTTGAGGAACAACCACTGGTTCCACTTGTAGTACGTTGGGTCGCAGGTGGCCACTTCGCGTGACCAGTCGATGGCCAAGCCCATCGCCTGCATTTGCTTCTTCATGTAGGCGATGTTTTCGTGGGTCCACTTGGCGGGCGGCACACCATTTTTAAGCGCGGCGTTTTCAGCAGGCAAACCAAATGCGTCCCAGCCCATCGGCATCAACACATTGAAGCCCTTCATGCGCAGGTTGCGCGTGAGCATGTCGTTGATGGTGTAGTTGCGCACATGGCCCATGTGCAGCTTGCCGCTGGGGTAAGGCAGCATGGAACAGGCGTAAAACTTTTTCTTGGACGCGTCTTCGGTCACGCGGTAGGCGTCGGCTTGGGTCCAAGCGGCCTGAACGGCGCGTTCGACCTCGGTGTGGTTGTATTTGTCTTGCATGGGATCAGTCAGAGAACCCCCGCTTGGGTCGCGAGGCAGCGCCTTCAAACAAAGGCAAAGAATGCCCTGATTTTAGGCCTTGGTTTGAGGGCGATCGAGTTGACTAAGAAGGCAACGCGCAGCGAGTGATGACGAAGCTAATTAAGGGGCGGAAACGGGCTGTTGCGCTCAGTCACAAAGCCAATGCGGTTCATGCCGGCTTGCTGTGCCAAGCTCATAACTTCGACCACTTTGCCATAGGGCACACGCTCATCGGCTCGCAGTTGCACCTCTGGCAATTCGCCATGGTTCATGGCCAAGGCCTTAGAGGCTTGGGCATGGAGGCTGCTTTTGAGGTCGTCCAGCGAGGTGGCTTTGTCGTCCAAATACACCACGCCCTTGGCGTCGATACTAAGTTTCACAAATCTTGGCGGTGCGCTGCTGGACTGCTCGCCGTCGGTTTTGGGCAAATCGAGCTTCAATGCGCTGACCATCAACGGCGCAGTGATGATGAAGATAACCAACAAGACCATCATCACATCGACCAAGGGGGTGACGTTGATGTCGCTCATGGGCGTTTGGCCCGGCGTTCGCTCAAAACGTCCGAAGGCCATCAGAGATCCCGCAGGTCGTGGGCAAAGCCTTCCAGCTCTTGCTCCAAACGGTTGATAACGCGGCCCATCACATTAAATGCCAGCACCGCTGGCAAGGCCACGGCCAAGCCCGCCGCTGTCATGACCAAGGCTTCGCCCACCGGACCAGACACACGTTCAATCGTGAGCTGACCTGCAGTGGCGATGCCCGTGAGTGCGTGATAAATGCCCCACACGGTCCCAAGTAAACCCACAAACGGTGCAGTAGAACCCACCGTGGCCAACAACACTTGGCCCGATTGCAAACGATGCAATACGCCGTGCAACGCATCGCGCAACACGCGGGTGCGTTGCGCCGATACATCGCCTTGCGCGCCCAAGGTATTGGGCATGAGTTGCAGGTTGGCTTGCGCGAGCGGCAGCAACACAAAGGCGCGGTCAATCGGGATTAAAGCTTGAATGCCCTGCTGTACATCACGGGCTTGCCAGAAGGCGGCTTTGCCGTGTGCCACATCGGCGCTCACGCGGTGCAGCAACCAGGCTTTGTAAAAGATAACCGTCCAGCTCGCCACCGACATGGCCAACAAGGCCAGCGCCAAAATGATGCTGAGGGCGTCGCCTTCAAAAATGGTGGCGAAGAAGTCCATTTTTTTAACGCAGATTCAACACGTCAAACATGTCGAACAAGCCTTTGTTTTTGCCGGCCAAGAAACTCGCAGCACGCAAGCCGCCTTGCGCATAGGTGGCGCGGCTGGAGGACTTATGCGTGATTTCAATGCGCTCACCAATGCCAGCAAACAGCACGGTGTGGTCACCCACAATGTCGCCGCCACGAATAGTGGCAAAGCCGATGGTCGATGGGTCACGCTCGCCGGTGTGGCCGTAGCGCTCGTACACGGCACAGTCTTTGAGGTCGCGGCCTATAGCCTCAGCAATGACCTCGCCCATTTTGAGCGCGGTGCCCGAGGGCGCGTCCACCTTATGGCGGTGGTGCGCTTCGATGATTTCAATGTCGTAGCCCGTGGGCATTGCTTGGGCAGCCATTTGCAAGAGCTTCAAGGTCACGTTCACACCCACGCTCATGTTGGGGGCCATGACGATGGCGATGTCTTTGGCGGCTTCGGCAATTTCTGCTTTTTGCTCATCGGTAAAACCGGTCGTACCAATAACCAGCTTCACGCCTAACTCACGGCAAATCTTCAAATGAGCCAGCGTGCCTTCGGGGCGGGTAAAGTCAATCAGCACTTGGCTGTTTTGCAAACCTTTGCGCACATCGGCTTCAATATTCACGCCGCTGGCTTGACCTAAAAAGCCGGTGGCATCGTTGCCAATGCCGGGGCTTGCTGGCACATCCAACGCGCCAGCCAGTTGGCAAGTGGCGTCATTGCGCACAGCCTCGATCAACATGTGGCCCATGCGGCCGCTGGCGCCAGCAATGGCAATTTTCAAAATGTCAAGGGAATGAGCCATGGTGTATCGGCGCTTTCAAAGATCAACGGGCCACTTCGAGCGGTGGGTAAGAAACAGGATTGGCAGGTGCCGCAGGCTGGGCTGAGCCGGCTCCAAGCGAAGGCTTAGCTGGGAACTTGGCCAAATCAGCCTCGGTGGCTTTGAGCACGGGCAACTTGGTGGGTGGGCGGCGGTTATCAAGCTTGGCAGCAAACTCTGCCTCGGTGGGCAGTGAATCGCCCTCAATGCGATCGAGCGCATCACCCATAAAAAACACACTAAAACGACGCTGTTGTGGTTCAGCACCTTGGCGACGAATGGTGAAGGCGTAGTCCCAACGGTCAGCATGAAACAAACTGGTCACTAGCGGTGTGCCCAGAACGTCGCGCACCGCTTGACGGGGCATGCCTGCTCGCAAGGCCTGCACTTGCTCGCGCGAGACAAAGTTGCCCTGCACGACTTCGGGTTTGTAAATAAGGTTGCTCGAACAGGCTGTAAGCCCAAGACCCGCAACAGCGAATGCAAGCGCGAGAAAGCGACGTGGCTGACGCAGAAAAACAGAAGCATTTCGACAGGATTCAAACATGGTGTGAAAGGCCGAATGAGGCGCTGAGGCTATGATTCGTTCATTGTAGCGGTGGCCCTATTTCCAACGCTGAGCGAAAGACACCATGGCACATCCAGACGACCTCAAAAGCATTGGCCTCAAAGCCACAGCCCCTCGCCTGAAGATTTTGGAGCTGTTCCAACAAGGTACCCAGCGCCACATGACCGCCGAGGATGTGTACCGCCATTTGATGCTGCAAAACATGGATATTGGCATCGCCACTGTCTACCGAGTGCTGATGCAATTTGAGCAAGCTGATATTTTAAAACGCAGCCACTTTGAGAGCGAGCGTGCGGTTTACGAGCTCAACGAGGGCGAGCACCACGACCATTTGGTGTGCCTAGACTGTGGCCGCGTGGAAGAGTTTCACGACGAAGAAATTGAAGTTCTGCAAGTGAAAGTCGCCAAGCGGCGCGGGTTTGAAATTGCAGACCACGCGCTGAGTCTGTATGCGCATTGCCGCAAAAAGAACTGCGAACACCGCCCTGCAGGCAAGAAAAGTTAGCCCTGCTGCATGGCGCGCTGATGACGCGCGATGAACTCTTGATAAGTGTCCACACCACGCAACTGCAAAATCGAGTTGCGCACTGCCGCCTCTACCAACACCGCAATGTTGCGACCGGCTACCACTTGAATCACCACTTTGCGAACGGGCACGCCCAATACGTCTTGCGTGAGGGGTTCATGCGGCAAGCGCTCATAGTCGCGCTCTAGAGTTTCTTTGCGCACCAAATGCACAATCAGCTTCAAGCGCATTTTGCGGCGCACGGCCGTTTCGCCAAAGATGGCGCGAATATCGAGTAAGCCGATACCACGCACTTCCAGCAAGTTTTGCAGCAATTCGGGACAGCGGCCCTCAATGGTGGTTTGATTAATGCGGTACAGATCCACGGCATCGTCGGCCACCAAGCCGTTGCCACGAGAAATCAGCTCCAAACCCAGCTCGCTTTTGCCCAAGCCCGATTCGCCGGTGATCATCACGCCCAAGCCCAAAATGTCCATGAACACGCCATGCATGGTGGTGCGGTCGGCAAAGTGCTTAGACAAATAAGCCCGCAACAAGTCGATGACAAACGCCGCAGATTCATGGGTGGTAAACAAGGGAATTTGTGCGCGTTCACACATGGACACCAGCGCCTCAGTTGGCTGTTGGCCATCTGCCAGTACCAACACAGGCGGCTCTAAAGTGACAATGCGCGCAATCCTTCGAGCGCTGTCTTCGGGTGTTGTTTTGCCAACGTAATTGGCCTCCCGCTCGCCCAACACTTGCACGCGATAAGGGTGGATGTAGTTGAGGTAACCCACCAAGTCAGCGCCTGAGCGGGCGCTACGTACAGCCACTTCATCAAAGTGGCGATCAGAGGCGCTCGAGCCAGCAATCCACTCCCAACGCAAACGGCCGCGAAAGGCCTCAAACAACACATCAGCGCTGATGACGGAAGGCCTCACAACGGCACCGCGTTCCAGGTCGAGATGATTCGGTGTAGCTCCGCCGCATCATCACAGGATTTGATTTTTTCACGCAAGGCCGTGTCGCTGAGCAGTTCGGCGATCTCAGACAATATTTCAAGGTGCTTTTGGGTCGAGGCTTCTGGCACCAGCAAAAAGATCAGCAAGCTTACGGGTTGCTCGTCTGGGGCATCAAATCCAATCGCATCGGCCAACTGAAACACAGCTGCCATGGGCGACTTCAAACCTTTGATGCGACCATGCGGAATGGCCACGCCATGACCCAAACCCGTCGAGCCCAAACGCTCACGCGCAAACAAACTTTCGGCCACCAAAGCGCGGTTGAGGCCATGCAGGCCCTCAAACAGCAAACCCGCCTCTTCAAAGGCGCGCTTTTTACTGGTGACCTCGACGCGCACAAGGACTTGTGCGGAGGGAAGAATGGAAGCTAGTCGGTTCATGATTGAGCGCAGATTATGCACTTACAAACCAATCGGGTCTAAAACGACAAAACCGCCGTTTAAGGCGGTTTTGAAAAACTTCAAAAAGCTCACATCAAACGCTTGGGGCTCTCATGATGGTGACTTTGCAAGCGGTCTTTGTGGCGCACCACTTGGCGATCCAATTTGTCAATCAACTCATCCACGGCGGCATACATGTCTTCGTGGGCGCTTTCGGCAAACATGTCGCTGCCTTTCACATGAATGTTGCATTCGGCCTTTTGTCGACGTTCTTTCTCGGTTTGGTTTTCGATGCTGAGCAGCACTTTCACGTCCACCACTTGATCAAAATGTCGCGTGATACGGTCAAGCTTGCCTGTCACATAGGTGCGCAGAGCGGGGGTTACTTCCAGATGGTGTCCACTGATCGTCAAGTTCATAAAAAACCTCCTTTGAGTTAGCGCTTTCACTATGCGCTCACATTTTCGAAATGGCAATGGGTTGAACTCAAATACCGATCAAATACACACTACGGAAAACCCCTAGGCCGCACAGATGCGGTGCCATAATCAGCCCACCTCAACAGCGGAGCTATCTCCTTGGAAACCTACCCTAGTCGGTAGCTTTCGAGTCGCATCAGGACCAAAGTCGCCACGCGAATTCGAAAGCTGCATTTTTCACCCTTCGAATTTCTGTGCCCTACGCGCAAGGACTGCCATGCTCAATATCTTCACGCTGGCCAACGGTCGACTCTTTCAAGAAGAGATCGAATCGCTGGAAGAACTCTCCAAATTCCAACCCATCTGGGTTGACCTCGAAGCGCCCACCCTTGAGGAAAAACGCTGGATTAAGCAGTACTACGAACTCTCCATCCCCGAAGATGCGATGGACGAGGACATCGAAGAATCGGCTCGCTTCTATGAAGAAGACAATGGCGAGCTGCACATCCGTAGCGACTTTTTGATTGCCGACGAGGACGAGCCGCGCACGGTTCGCGTTGCGTTTATCTTGAACCAAAACAATGCCTCGCTGCGCAGTCGTGGCGTATTGTTCTCTATCCACGATGAAGACGTGCCCGTTTTCCGCCTGCTGCGCATGCGTGCGCGCCGCGCACCAGGGCTGATTGAAGACGACAAAGACGTTCTACTGAAACTATTCGACGCTGATGCCGAATACTCCGCCGACACGCTAGAAGGTATTTACGACCAGTTGGAAAAAGCAGGTAAATTAGTGCTGTCTGAAGACGTAACAGACGAGCTTGCCGGCGAAGTGCTGGGCGCCATTGCCCGCCAAGAAGACTTGAACGGGCGCATTCGTCGCAACGTGATGGACACGCGCCGTGCAGTGAGCTTCATGATGCGCTCGCGCATGCTCAATGCCGACCAGTTTGAAGAAGCACGCCAAATCTTGCGCGACATTGAGTCGCTTGACAACCACACGGCCTTCTTGTTCGACAAGATCAACTTCTTGATGGACGCGACCGTGGGTTTCATCAACATCAACCAAAACAAGATTATCAAGATCTTTTCGGTGGCCAGCGTAGCCATGCTGCCGCCCACCTTAATCGCCAGCATTTACGGCATGAACTTTCAATTCATGCCCGAGCTAGACAAAACCTGGGGCTACCCCTACGCCGTGGCCTTGATGATCGCTAGCGCCTTGGTGCCCATGTGGTACTTCCGCAAGCGCGGCTGGCTGAAGTAATCAGGCCGGCAGCGACAACAGCAGCCGTTCTAGCACCGCCACGCTGTAACGGCTGGCAATGCTTTGAATAAAGCGCTGAAAGTCCACATGCGCTGCGTCGTCAGCGCGGTCTGAAATGATGCGCACAGCAGCAAAGGGCACGCCATAGTCGTGGCACACCTGCGCCATGGCGGCGCATTCCATTTCCACCGCCAAAGCATCGGGCAGCGCTCGCTGCAAATCTTGGCTCTCCATCGTTTGCGACACAAAGCGGTCGCCGCTGGCGATCAAGCCTTGGTGCACTTGGGCCTTGGCCAAATCTAAATTCAGTCGCTCACCATGCGGCAAGCTAGCCCACATGTCTTGCAGGGCAAGTGGGGAGGCTACAGCCAAGGCCTGACTGAGAGCGGCATCTGCTGGGAAACGTGTCAAGCCCGTCAAGGGCACTTCGTGGCGTGGGAACAGGGGCGACGCATCCATGTCGTGCTGAATGAACTCACGGGCAATCACCACATCACCCACATTCACTTGTGGCGCCAAGCCACCCGCCACACCTGTGAACACCATGCGGCTGACGCCAAAACGTTCAAGCAAAACAGTGGCGGTAGTGGCAGCGGCAACTTTGCCAATACGCGACAGCACGGCCACCACGTCGTGCCCACGCCAATGTCCTAGCCAAAACTCGCGGCCAGCGACCACGGTCTTTTGCTCGTCGGGCATGCGCGCCAGCACTTCGGCCAGTTCTTCGTGCATGGCGCTCACGAGCGCGATGCGGCTCATGCGGATGTTTTGTCGCGCAACTCGCGGCGCAGCACTTTGCCCACAGGTGTTTTGGGCAGTTCGGTGCGGAACTCCACAACGCGAGGCATTTTGTAGCCGGTCAGATTCTGACGGCAATGCGCCAGCACATCGGCTTCTGTCAAAGCAGGGTCTTTTCTAACCACCACCAACTTAACGGCTTCGCCTGAATGCGCATCAGGAATGCCGATGACCGCGCACTCCATCACACCCGCCAAACCAGCCACCACTTCTTCAACCTCGTTGGGGTAGACATTGAAGCCACTGACCAAAATCATGTCCTTCTTGCGGTCCACGATACGGAAGTAACCGTGTTCGTCCATCACACCCACGTCGCCTGATTTGAAGAAACCGTCAGCCGTCATCACGCGGGCGGTTTCATCAGGGCGCTGCCAATAACCAGCCATCACCTGCGGGCCGCGAATAGCAATTTCGCCCCGTGTGCCGACAGGCACTTCGTTGCCATCATCGTCAATGATCTTCATGTCCGTGCTTGACAAAGGCACGCCAATCGAGCCGTTGAAGGCCGTGTTGGTCACGGGGTTGCCACTGGCTGCGGGGCTGGTTTCAGACAAGCCATAGGCTTCGCAGATGGGGCAGCCCGTTTTCTCCAACCACTGCCGCGCCACGGGGCCTTGCACGGCCATGCCGCCGCCGACCGACACCACTAAGTGCGACCAATCCACCTTGTTGAAATCGGGATGGTTGACCAAGGCGTTGAACAAGGTGTTCACAGCGGGAAACACGTGAAAGCGGTGTTTGGTCAGCTCTTTGAACACCGCAGGCAAATCACGTGGATTCGGAATCAGCACCGAGCAACCGCCCATGCGCATACACGCCATGATGTTGAGCGTGAACGCGAAGATGTGATACAGCGGCAACGGGCAAATGAAAGTCGGCACTTCGTTGGCTGGAATGCGCTTGAGCGCAGGCTGAAACCAAGCCGACGCTTGCAACATATTGGCCATCACATTGCGGTGCAACAGCTCGGCACCTTTTGCCACACCGGTGGTGCCACCTGTGTATTGCAGCACCGCCAAATGGTCGCCATGAATTTCGGGCGAGGTCAGTGTGCAGAGCTCGCCCTGAACCAAGGTGTCGTTGAAGCGCACAGCAGTGGGCAACTCAAACGCAGGCACCATTTTTTTGATCTTGCGCACCACGTGGTTGACCAGCGTGCCTTTGAGCCAACCCAATTGGTCGCCCATGGCGCACAGCACCACATGTTTGACGGGGGTGCGGGCCAAGCACTCTTGCAAGGTGGCGCCAAAGTTTTCCAAAATCACAATGGCTTTGGCGTCTGAATCTTTGAGCTGAGCTTCTAACTCGCGCGGTGTGTAAAGCGGGTTGATGTTGACCACCACAAAACCTGCGCGCAGCACTGCGGCCACTGCAATGGGGTACTGCAACACGTTAGGCAGCATGATGGCCACGCGGTCACCAAACACCAGCCCCAAACTTTGCAAGTACGCTGCAAACACTTGGCTCAATCGGTCGAGCTCTTTGTAGGTCAAGCCTTTGCCAAGGAAGCTGAAAGCCGTGCGGTCGCCATACTTGCGAAAACTCTCCTGCATCAGATCGACCAGCGAGCTGTAAGCGGTGATGTCAATTTCTGCGGGCACGCCTTCTGGGTAGGCGCTTAACCAGGGCTTTTGTGTAGAGTTCATGCAATTGCCTTTTGCTATTTTTGAAGGTTTTGCCCACGTCAGGGTGTGGCAAGGTTACACGACTTTACAAAGGCAACAGAGGCGTAAAAACCCGAAAGATAATGGCCAAATGAACAAACGTTGGAAGCCCAGTGTCACCGTCGCCGCCATCATTGCGCGCGACGGTCGTTACCTCCTTATTGAAGAGCACACGCCTGAAGGTTTGCGCTTAAACAACCCTGCGGGTCACCTTGACCCGGGCGAGTCGCCCGAAGACGGATGCGCACGCGAGGCACTGGAAGAAACCACGCACACCTTTAAGCCCACGGAGCTGGTGGGCATCTACATTTCGCGTTTGCAGCGCCCCGCACGCGAAGGCCGTGCAGCCGAAGACGTGACCTACTTTCGCCTCGCCTTTTGCGGCGAACTGGGCGAGCCAGTGTTGGGTGCCAAACTGGACAAAGGCATCGTGCGCACCCTGTGGATGACGCCTGATGAGATCCGTGCCAACGTTCACCGCCTACGCAGTCCACTGGTGCTGAGGTGCATGGATGACCATTTGGCCGGCCAACGCTTTCCACTGGGCATGATTTACACCGACCCGAGTGTGCTGCAGACCGCAAAGGGATAATTGCCGCATGGCAAACAACAAACGTGTAGTGGTGGGCTTGAGCGGCGGCGTGGACTCGGCCGTCAGCGCCTACCTGCTGAAGCAACAAGGCTACGACGTCATCGGCATCTTCATGAAAAATTGGGAAGACGATGACGACAGCGAATACTGCTCGTCCAACATCGACTTCGTGGACGCCGCTGCCGTGGCCGACGTGATTGGCATCGAGATTGAACACGTCAACTTTGCCGCCGAATACAAAGACCGCGTGTTTGCCGAGTTCTTGCGCGAATACCAAGGTGGCCGCACACCCAACCCCGACATTTTGTGCAACGCTGAAATTAAATTCAAAGCGTTTTTAGACCATGCCATGCGGCTAGGCGCTGAAAAAATTGCCACCGGCCATTACTGCCGCGTACGCGAAGTGGGCGGCGAGTTTCAGCTGCTCAAAGGCCTGGACCCTAGCAAAGATCAAAGCTATTTCTTGCACCGCTTGAACCAAACGCAACTGTCTAAAACTTTATTTCCCGTGGGCGAGTTACACAAAACCGAAGTGCGCCGCATTGCGGATGACATCGGCTTACCCAACGCCAAGAAAAAAGACTCCACCGGTATTTGCTTTATCGGCGAGCGCCCTTTCCGCGAATTTTTAAACCGCTACATCGCCAACGAGCCCGGCCCCATCAAAGACGACCGTGGCCGCAAGATTGGCACGCATGTGGGCTTGAGTTTTTACACGCTCGGACAACGTCAAGGCTTAGGTATTGGCGGCCTGAAAGCCAAAGGTGCAGACATGGACGCACTGCGCGCCCGAGGATTGCGCGGCGCTGGCGAACACCAACCCTGGTTTGTGGCCCGCAAAGACATGGCGACCAACACCTTGTATGTGGTGCAAGGCCACGACCACCCTTGGTTGCTTTACGGCGCCCTCCACGCCGACGACCTGAGCTGGTGTGCACCCCATGCACCAGCGCCCGGACGCTACGCCGCCAAAACCCGCTATCGCCAAGCAGATGCACCGTGTGAGCTGAGCTACAACGACAAAGGCGAGCTGGTGCTCGCCTTTGATGACCCTCAATGGGCCGTCACACCCGGCCAATCGGCTGTGTTGTATGACGGTGAGGTGTGTATGGGCGGCGGGGTCATTGCCAGCGCTGCAGCGCTGAACGCAACCCCTGCCTGAGTTGCCCGCGGCCTTGATGCCGCGTTGGCTTTACTTCAGGACAGCTGCTGCGGCTGGCACTTTGGCTTCTACCTTTTTGGTGGCATCAGTCTTCACCACAGCGACTTTTTCTTTCACCACTTTTTTGGCTTCGGCTTTGGCGGCTGGAACAGCTTCAACCTTGGCAGTTGCAGCGGCCACAGCAGGCGCGGCGGTTGCAGGAGTTGCCACTGCTGCAACCGGTGTGGTTGCGAACGCGGCAGCAGAGAAAGCACCAACGATCAAAGAGGCAATCAACTTGTTCATACAAAATTTCCTTTTAGGTTTTGGAACAGCTCCAATATCGGAGTGATCTAACAACGGTATGAAATACGCAACTGTTGACGTAAATTTTTAATTATTTTGGTCAACCTTCTCTTGTGCGCTTCGTTACAGCCCCCGCCTCATTTACAACGAGGCGAAAAAAAACCGACCTGCTCACGCACGTCGGTTTTTTGTTGCACGCTAAATTTGCGTGAGTTGATTAGAACGGAATGTCATCATCCATGTCATCAAACCCACCCTTGGCAGGCGCTGCCGTCGCAGGGCGTTGCGCTGCTGCTGGTGCTGCGGCGCGTTGCGCTGCCGCTGGGCGGCCGTAGCCGCCGCCTTCTTCACCGCCACCGCTTGGTGCGCCCATGCCTTCACGGCCGCCCAAGAGTTGCAGCTCCGTGGCAATGATGTCGACAGTATTTTTTTCCACGCCTGTGGTTTTGTCGGTGTACACGCCGTATTTCAAACGGCCTTCCACGTAAATTGGGCGGCCTTTTTTGACGTATTCGCCAGCGATTTCGGCCAGGCGGTCATAAAAGGTGACGCGGTGCCACTGCGTGTCTTCAATCATCTCGCCGCTGTTTTTGTCTTTGCGCTTGCTCGATGTCGCCACGCTCACATTGGCCACGGCTTGGCCGCTGGGCAAGTAGCGAATTTCGGGGTCGCGGCCACAATTGCCGACGAGAATGACTTTGTTAACAGATGCCATGGGTAAATTCCTCCAGATAGGGACTGATTATGGGGTCTTTGCGGAAGGGGCTGCACGCTTAGGTGCCACCATGGGCCAAGCTACCACCAGCCACAGCAGCATGAGTGCCGCGCAAGTTAAAAACAGGCCTTGTGTGCCATAACTTTTAGCCAACTGGCCGCCCATCAATCCACCCGCAAAAAAGCCCAAAGACTGCAATGTGTTGTAAATGCCCATGGCGGCCCCGCGCGAAGAAGCGGGCGCGATGCGCGACACCATGCTGGGCTGCGTGGCTTCCAACACGTTGAAACCACAAAAGAAAGCAAACAACAACCACGCCATCCACGTGATGCTGGGCGAATCCGACGACACCCACAGAAAGGCCAGCTGTACCAAAACCAACAAGGCAATGGCGCTTAAAAAGACGGCGCGCAAATAGCCACGGCGCTCCAAAGGAAACACGCCGCCCATCACAACAAATGACCCCAAGACGGCTGGCAAATAAATTTGCCAATGGTCGTCTTTGAGCCAACCCGCTTGCACCAACATGGCAGGCACCACCACCCACATGGCGAGTTGCACGGCATTCAACACGAACACGCCGATGTTCAAGCGTAGCAATGCGGGGTTTGACAACACTTGGCGCAAACCACCGCGTCCAGCATCTTTGAGAATGGCGGGCTCAGGTGGCACCGCCCACACCACAACGCCCATCCCCATCACAGCCAGCACAGCTGTGAGAAAAAACAAACCGGACAAGCCGATGTGGGCAACCAACACAGGTGCGACCACCAGCGACAAGGCAAACATCAGCCCAATGCCTGCGCTGACCAGGGCCAAGGCTTTGGTGCGCACCACGTCACGGGTTTGATCGGCCAACAACGCTGTCACAGCGGCTGATACAGCACCCGCACCCTGCAGCGCCCGACCGACCAAAAGCTCCCAGAGGGATTCAGCACTGCCCGCAAACAAACTGCCCAAAGCAAACACCACCAGGCCAAACAAAATCACGCGCTTGCGGCCCAGTCGATCTGACGCCATGCCAAATGGAATTTGCAGCATGCCTTGCGTCAAACCATAGATGCCCATGGCCAGGCCAATGAGCGCGGGATCGTCCCCGCCGGGGTACTTGCGTGCCTCCAGCGCAAACACGGGCATCACCAAAAATAAACCGAGCAGCCGAAGCGAAAAAATGGACGCGAGCGTGAAACTGGCACGTCGCTCGATCGGCGTCATGGTGTGACTGTCGTCAGATGTGGGGCTGGGGGAGGGGCTTAAGTTGATCGTCACAGCCTGCTATTGTCCCGCATTCACAGCACATGACTTGCACCGCCACTATCATGGCGGGTTGCCCTTTTAATTTGAGTGTCCAGTGAACGCACCTTCTGACGGCGCCTACTTAGGCCAAGCCCTGAACCATCCCTCTGCCATGCGAAACATCAGCATTCGCGGGGCTCGCACGCACAACCTGAAAAACATCGACCTCGACATTCCGCGCAACCAGCTGGTGGTCATCACGGGTTTGTCGGGTTCGGGCAAGTCCAGTCTCGCGTTTGATACGCTATACGCCGAAGGCCAGCGCCGTTATGTGGAAAGCCTCTCGGCTTATGCCCGCCAGTTTTTGGGCCGTTTGGACAAGCCCGATGTGGACCTGATTGAAGGCCTGTCGCCCGCCATCAGCATTGAGCAAAAAGCCACCAGCCACAACCCGCGCTCGACCGTGGGCACGGTGACCGAGATTCACGACTACCTGCGCTTGCTGTTTGCCCGCGCAGGCACACCGTATTGCCCCGACCACAACTTGGCGCTGCAAGCGCAAAGCGTGTCGCAGATGGTGGACGCCGTGATGGCGCTGCCCGAAGACACCAAGCTCATGCTGCTTGCGCCCATCGCGCGCAACCGCAAGGGCGAGTACAGCGAACTCTTCACGCAGCTGCAAGCGCAGGGCTATGTGCGTTTTCGCATCGAAGGCAAGGTGTACGAATACGACGAGCTGCCCGAGCTGAAGAAAACCGAAAAGCACGACATCGACGTGGTGGTGGACCGCATCAAGGTGCGACACGAAACACCCGGGCCGACTGGGGCGGCCGCGTCTGCCCCTGACACGTTGGCGGCGCCCAGTGTTGGTGACATCACCATCACCCCATCAGCAGCTCCGCCGGGCTTGCGCCAGCGTTTAGCCGAGAGCTTTGAAGCCGCCTTGCGGTTGGCCGAAGGCCGCGCCATTGCGCTAGAAATGGACACGGGCGTCGAGCACAGCTTCAACGCCAAGTTTTCGTGCCCGCAGTGCATGTACTCCATCAGCGAGCTCGAACCCCGTTTGTTCTCGTTCAACTCGCCTGTGGGCGCCTGCCCCTCCTGCGACGGCTTGGGCCACCAAGACTTTTTCGACCCCGCACGCGTGGTGGCGTTTCCGTCACTCAGCCTCGGTAGCGGGGCTATCAAGGGCTGGGACCGCCGCAACGCGCATTACTTCACCCTGCTGGAGAGCTTGGCCAAACACTTCAAGTTTGACTTGGATGCCGCCTTTGAAGAGCTAAGTCCCGAAGTGCGCCAAGTGCTGTTGTATGGCTCAGGCGAAGAAGAAATCAAGTTCAACTACAGCCTTGAAAACGGCTCTGGCAAAAAGCTGAGCAAGAAACACTCTTTCGAAGGCATCTTGGTCAACATGGAGCGGCGCTACCGCGAGACCGATTCAGTGGTGGTGCGTGAAGACCTGTCCCGCTACCGTGGCACGCGTGCATGCACATCCTGCGGCGGCACACGCCTGCGCCGCGAAGCACGCAACGTGCGCATTGGCGACGGCGATCAAATGCGCGGCATCTTTGACATCAGTCACACCACGCTGGGCGAGTGTTTTGGCTACTTCAATACCTTGAAGCTACAAGGTGCAAAAGCCGAAATTGCCGACAAAGTGGTGCGCGAGATTGCCTCACGCCTGAAGTTCTTGAACGATGTGGGTCTGAACTACCTCAGCCTCGACCGCAGCGCCGACACCTTGTCAGGCGGAGAAGCGCAGCGCATCCGTTTGGCAAGCCAAATCGGCTCGGGCCTGACGGGCGTGATGTATGTGTTGGACGAGCCCAGCATAGGCTTGCACCAGCGCGACAACGACCGGCTGATCGACACCCTTAAGCACCTGCGCGATATTGGCAACAGCGTGCTCGTGGTGGAGCACGACGAAGACATGATTCGCGCCGCAGACTTTTGCGTCGACATGGGCCCAGGCGCAGGCATACACGGTGGCCATGTGATGGCGCGCGGCACACCCGCCGAGATTGAAGCCAACCCCAACTCGCTGACCGGTCGCTACTTGGCGCAAGCCCTGCGCATCGAAGTGCCGACCCAACGCAACGCCTTCTTGCCCGTTGCACCCGAAGACTTGGCGTTCCACCGAAAGCTACACAAAGATGCGTCAGAACACCAAGTGATTCGAATCAGCGGCGCACGTGGCAACAACCTCAAGAAAGTCACCGCCGACTTCCCCGTGGGCTTGCTCACCTGCGTCACCGGTGTGTCGGGCTCAGGCAAATCTACGCTGGTCAACGACACGCTCTACACCGCCGCCGCGCACACCATCCACCGCGCGCACGACGAGCCAGCAGCGCACGATGAAATCACCGGCCTCGACTATTTCGACAAAGTCATCAACGTCGACCAGTCGCCCATCGGCCGCACACCGCGCAGCAACCCAGCCACTTACACGGGCCTATTTACGCCCATTCGCGAACTGATGGCCGAAGTGCCCATGGCCCGCGAACGCGGCTATGGTCCTGGGCGCTTCAGCTTCAACGTGGCCGCAGCCTCAGGCGGTGGTCGCTGTGAAGCTTGCCAAGGTGACGGCATGGTCAAGGTGGAGATGCACTTCTTGCCTGACGTGTACGTGCCCTGCGATGTGTGCCACGGCTTGCGCTACAACCGCGAAACGCTCGAGGTCATGTACAAGGGCAAAAACATCGCGCAAATCTTGGGCCTGACCGTCGAAGCCGCTCTGGTGTTTTTCAACGCCGTGCCCAATATCGCCCGCAAGCTGCAAACCTTGATGGACGTGGGCCTGTCGTACCTGCAACTCGGCCAAGCGGCCACCACGCTCTCGGGCGGTGAAGCGCAACGTGTGAAGCTGGCCCTAGAGCTGAGCAAACGCGACACCGGCCGCACGCTCTATATCTTGGACGAGCCCACCACGGGCCTGCACTTTGCCGACATTGCACTGCTCTTGAAAGTGCTGCAACACCTGCGCGATGCGGGCAACACCATCGTCATCATCGAGCACAACCTCGACGTCATCAAAACCGCCGATTGGTTGATCGACATGGGCCCCGAGGGCGGCAGCGGTGGCGGCATGGTGGTGGGTGTGGGCACGCCTGAAGATTTGGCGGCCAACCCTGCCAGCTTTACAGGCAAATACTTGAAGCGCTTGCTGCCAAGCTGAGTGGCGCATTAAACGGCTCCGCTCAGCTATGCGACGAACTCATTTCAATCGCAACACCACCACTTAGTCGTGCTGATGTCCATGCGCGCCATGCACATGGCGGTGGGCAATTTCTTCAGCCGTGGCAGGACGTACTTCCGTTACGGTGCAACGAAACTGAAGGGCCTGACCCGCCAACGCGTGGTTGCCGTCTAGATGCACTTCGGGGCCTTTGATCTTTACCACGTTGAATACCCGCGGTTGCCCATCGTCGCCCGCGCCTTGCAACTGCCCGCCCACTTTCACGCCAGGTGGAAATTCAGCCTTAGGAATGACGCGCACCAACGTTGCGTCACGCTCGCCAAATGCATCTTCCGCGCTTAAGTCCAGCTTGACAGCAAATCCCACGGCTTGGCCATTGAGCGCAGCTTCGACCTTTGGAAAAATGTTTTCGTAACCGCCGTGCAAATACGACAAATGCCCCGAGTCCAAAGGCTTGCCTGCGGGACTGATGACTTGGTATTGGATGGTGACGGCCGTGTCTTGGCTAATGTGCATGGCTAGGCTTTAAAGGAAAACGCCATTGTCCACGACCTCACGGTAAAACTGGCATCAGGCCTTACCATTCCTTCCCATGAAACCTATCATTCGTGCCTTCTTCAAAACCCTGCGCCTCGTGCTGGGCCCCGTCATGTTGCTCAAAGAGCGCCTCACTCAGCCCCAGGGCGTGCAGCGTGACGCTGCGGCTCAAGCGGCAGTCGATCTGCAATGCCAAAGCATGACGCTGTACCAGTTCAACACCTGCCCGTTTTGCATCAAGACACGCCAAGAAATGCGCCGCCTGTCGCTACCCATTGAAAAGCGCGATGCACAACACAACGCTGCCAACCGCGACGCACTGCAAAAAGGCAGCGGCGCCACCAAAGTGCCGTGCTTGAAGATCACCGAAGCCAATGGCGAGACACGTTGGCTGCAAGACTCGAAGGCCATCGTGGTCTACCTGCGCGAGCGCTTCCAGCACTGAACAAAACTTGCCGAACACCCCAGCGCTGCTTAGGGCGCTTCAGGCCTTTTCTTAAGCGCGCGCAGTCTGCAAAGTCTCACGCGTTTGCAAAGCCACACGACGGGCCGCCTCTGCAAAGTCGTCACCCTTTGATGCATACAAAATCGCACGCGATGAGCTAACGATGATGGGGCCGGTGGTTTCAGCTCCACTCACTCGCAAGCCCGCTTTCACCGTCGCCACCGCATCGCCGCCCTGCGCACCCACGCCAGGAATTAGCAAAGGCAAGGTGGGCGCGAGTTCGCGCACACGCTCTATCTCTTTAGGGTAGGTTGCACCCACCACCAAACCCAATTGACCATTGAGGTTCCAAGGGCCTTGTGCCAATTTGGCAATGTGTTCGTACATCAAAGGCTGGCCTTCGACGGACGCGAGGCGTTGGTTTTGCAAATCGTCACCACCGGGGTTGGAGGTGCGGCACAACAAGAACGCACCCTTGCCGTGGTACTTCAAATACGGGGCCACCGAATCCCAGCCCATGAAAGGTGAAAGAGTCACGGCGTCTGCGCCGTAGCGCTCAAAGGCTTCGATGGCGTATTGCTCGGCGGTGGTGCCAATGTCGCCGCGCTTAGCATCCAAGATGATCGGCACATGGGGCGCAACGCGGCGCATGTGTTCCATCAAACGCTCTAGCTGACCTTCGGCGCGGTGCGCTGCGAAGTAAGCGATTTGGGGTTTGAAGGCCATGGCCAAATCTGCGGTGGCATCGACGATAGCCGCGCAGAAATCGTAAATCTTGTTCGAGTCGCCCTTGATGCGGTCAGGGAACTTGGTGGGCTCTGGGTCAAGGCCCACGCAGAGCATGGAGTTGTTTTGGCGCTCTGCGCCCTTAAGCATGTCGATGAATGTCATCTCGTAATTTTAGAAGGCTTGTTCGCAGGTTTTTGCTGGGCTCGCTGTGGGTAGAGGCTTAGCTTCTACCCACAGACTGCGGCGTGCAATATTTCAACCGCAAACAGTGACGCGGCTTGGGTGCGGCGGCTAACGATTTCTGGTACCCCAGCATGAGGCAAGCCGCTGCACCCGAGCCGCGTCACCACCTCCGGCGCGAACCCTTCACGAACAAACAAACAAAGCCAGAAGCTATTCAGAACCCTTGAGATGCGCCATCGCCAAACACAAGTCAGCCCAAACCTTGGCCTTTTCAGGCAAGTTGCGCAACACATAAGCGGGGTGGTACGTCACCACCACCGGCACGTTTTGGTACTGGTAGACGCGCCCACGCAGCTTGCCGTAAGGCGTGCCTTCCAGCTCGGGCACGCTATCGCGCAACAAGGCCTGCACCGCAAAACGCCCCATGGCCAAAATCATTTTAGGTTTCAGCAACGCCACTTGGCGCTCAAGGTAAGGAAGACACTGCGCTACTTCTTCGGGCTTGGGGTTTCGATTGCCGGGCGGGCGGCACTTGAGCACATTGGCGATATACACGCCGCCACCCTCTGGCTTTCGCGCGCCTGTGCGTGACAAACTCATAGCGCCCAGCATGTTGTCGAGCAGTTCGCCGGCTTGACCCACAAAGGGCTCGCCTTGAAGGTCTTCCTCCTCGCCAGGTGCTTCGCCCACGATCAGCCAATCGACTTGTGGCGCTTCACCTTCAGCAGCCAATGCACCCACACCAAACACGGTGTTATGACGTGCGCCACACAAAGTGCAGGCTTGACAGCTGGACACCGTGCTCTGCAAAGCGGACCAACCCATTTGGTCAATCCCTTCAGGGCGTTGAATGATGGTCGGGACAGGCTCTGCTTTGGCCAGATCGCTGGCAGCGACAAAGCTGTGGGGTTGTTCTATTTCCCCCGCTGGCGCATCTATGACGGCGGCCTCGGACATGGGCGACCACACGCGCACGCCCATCTCGGCCAGCATGGCGCGTTGGCGTTTGTCGAGGTGCAAGGTGTCGGTCATTGGGTGTAGCTTACAGCTTGAGCGACATGACCACCGCATGCTCACGCTGGCCGCGGTTGGCGGGGTAGTAGTTTTTGCGCTCTCCTACACGTCGGTACCCATAGCGCTCGTACACCTGCATGGCGCGAGTGTTGCCCACCCGCACTTCTAACCACAGCCACAGCGCGTGGCGGCTGCGCGCCCACACCGACAAGGCATCTAGCATCAGCATGCCATAGCCTTGGCCCTGAAACTCGGGCGCAACAGTGATGTTGAGCAAGTGCACTTCGTCCACGCCCTCCATGGCCACAAAGTAGCCAATCAAGGTGTCGCCGCCCATCAGCGCCAGCATCTGGTAACTCGATTTGAGCGAGTCCGCAAAGTTACCGCGTGTCCATGGGTGAGCGTAGGCGTTTTTTTCGATACGCAGCACGTCGTCGAGCAGCGCTTCAGTCAGCGGCTCTAGATGAACTTCGGGTTTCAAAACGGCGTTCATTGGGCGGCAGCTTGCTGCGCTTTGATTTGCAATCGCTCGTCAGTGGTTTGCGCCACTTTGTCGCGAATGTAGAGCGGCAGCGCTTTTTCTGGTGGTACAGCTTCGCCGGCGGCCCAAGCGGCGGGGGCCAAGCGCAGCAAGGCGGCGGCTGTTGGCAAGACGAGCAGTTGCGGCCCTGACAAAGCAGCGGGCCAACGGCCTGCGTAAACGGGCCATGCGTTGCCAGCCGCAATAAAGCCGTCTTGCGTCCAATCGGCAGGCCAATGCAGCGTTTCGGGGCTGTGCAGTTCGGGCTCTTGCACGCAACACCAAGTGCCACGCATGAGGTTTGCTTGGTCCGCGCTGCTTACTGCATCTGTGGTGATTGGCTTGAACTCATACGCCGCCATATACACCTGCTCCATGCGCGCATCCATCACGGCCAGCACGCGGGTCACTGGCTTTGAACCGCTTGCAGCACTCGCCGCACGCGCTTCTTCAGCCACAGCCAACAAGGTGTCAATTGGCAACACAAACAAATCTGCTCCAAACGCCAAGCCCTGCGCCACCGAACACGCGGTGCGCAAACCCGTGAACGCGCCTGGTCCACGGCCAAACACCACGGCTTGCAAATCGGTCAACGCTACACACGCCTCTTTTAAGAGCGTCAAGGTTTGCGGAATCATGTGCGTGGACGTAAGCGCACCGCCTGCGCTGGTGTGCGTCCATGTCTGGGTGCCGCGAGCAACAGCAAGAGAAAGGGTGTCGGTACTGGTCTCTAAAGCCAGCCAAGTGTTGGAGTGCATCGGGTGATTATCCCAGCCGTGATAATTTGCTTATGACCTGCCCGCACTTGCCCACTTTGCACCCGCTCACCCCCCGCATCAGCCGCGGACGATGGCGCTTTGAACACTTGCCATTGGCATGTGCGCTTGCCTTTGCCGTCGCCTTCGCACAGCTATTTACCCTGATCTGCGCTACTGCCTTGCCCGCGCACGCGGCCCCCAGCTCGAAGGCCGTGCGCACCGACCCGCCCAAACACAGCGACGGCGACGTTGGCCAACTGCCTGCCGAAGTGCTAGCCGCCCTGCAACGCGCCAAAGTGCCGAACGAAAACTTCCATGTCATGGTGGTCGACACACACACGGGCAGCACACCGCGCCTAAGCCACCAAGCCCAAGTGCGCGTGAACCCCGCGTCGCTCATGAAGCTGGCCACCACCACCGCTGCGCTTGACACGCTGGGCCCCGCCTTTGTGTGGCGCACGCCCGTGTTCGTGGACGGCCCTGTGCGCGATGGCGTGTTGCAGGGCAATGTTTACATCAAGGGCAGCGGCGACCCGCGTTTGGTGGTGGAGCGTTTGTGGCTGCTGATGCGCCGCATTCAAGGCTTGGGCATTCAAAAAATTCAAGGTGATATCGTGCTCGACCGCAGCGCGTTTGACGTGGCCGTGCGCGACGCCGCCAGCTTTGACGGCGAGCCCCTGCGCCCCTACAACGCTGCGCCCGATGCGTTGCTGCTGAACTTCAAATCGTTGCTCATTCAGTTTGTGCCCGACCGCGCTGCCAACGTGGCGCGTGTGCAAATCGAGCCGCCCTTGGCTGGCGTCCAGTTTCCCGCCAGTGTGCCGCTGAGCGCTGGCGACTGCAGCGACTACCGAAGCGCTCTGCGCGCCGACTGGAGCGACCCCGCACGCATCCGCTTTGCTGGCAACTTCCCCGCCGTGTGTGGCGAAAAAATGTGGCCCATTGCCTACGCCGCACCTCAGCAATTTGCGTCACGCGCTGTTGCAGGCATGTGGCTGCAACTCGGCGGGCAGCTCAGCGGCCAAGTGCGCGATGGCAACGTACCCGCCCATTTGCAGCCCGCCTTCAGCGTGGAGTCCGCATCGTTGGCCGAGACCATCCGCGACATCAACAAATACAGCAACAACGTGATGGCGCAACAACTGTTCCTCACCCTCAGCCAACAACAACGCGGCGTAGGCACTTTTGATGCGTCACGCGAAGTGATGCAGCTGTGGTGGCGCGAGCGCGTGGGCGGCGACATGCCCACCTTTGACAACGGCTCGGGCCTGAGCCGCGAAGAACGCATCAGCGCGCAAGCCCTCGCCCGTTTGCTGCAAGTGGCATGGGCCTCGCCCCATATGTCTGAGCTGATGAGCTCGTTGCCTGTGACCGGCCTTGACGGCACGATGAAACGCAGCAAAGCACAGGCCATCGCACATTTAAAAACCGGCAGCTTGCGGGATGTGGCGGGCGTGGCGGGTTTTGTGGATACCACCAGCGGCAAACGCTGGGTGGTGGTGGCCATCCTTCACCACCCCAACGCCAATGCCGCTCGCCCTGCGCTGGACGCAATGATTGACTGGGCGGGTAAGCAGCCTTAATTCAGAAAGACTTCCATGAACTACACCGAATGGATCGGCTACGCCGCCGCCAGCCTCACCACCGCGAGCTTTGTGCCGCAAGCGTGGCTGACCTTCAAGACCCGCGATGTGAGCGGTGTTTCGCTGGGGATGTACAGCGCTTTCACGCTAGGCATTGCGCTGTGGTTGGCCTACGGCTTGCTGATCGAAGCCTGGCCCGTGGTGATTGCCAACATCATCACGCTGATGTTGGCTGCCAGCATCTTGGCGATGCGTTTGCGCTTTGGGCGCAAGGCATCTGCGGGTGATTAACGCCAGCCTTGGGCTGTGGCGTTGTACAAATACTGTGCGACCCAACGGTTACCTGCAGGGGTGAGGTGGATGCCGTCTGCGAAGAGCATGGTGGTGTAGGGCCTACCCGCTGCCGTTGGCACGCTAGCGGCACAACCCGAAAACGATGTGGCATCTCCGCATGCTGGCGTAGTACCTGCCACAACAGTGCTGTTGAAGCCAGTATCTGTAAATGGACTTAAAACAGCGACCGATGTCACCGTCAAAAAGGATGAAGTCACGCCTGAGGCATTGGCATAAATCACAGAGTTAGGCGTTTGACTGCCAAACGCTGTGCTCAAAGCCAACAAAACAGTTTCGTTGAAAGTGTTTGTTGCGGTTGTGCTGACAGTACCGGTATTCACACGGCCCCAAGGCGTTCTAGACACATCCAACACAGGCATGATCAGAATATGTGTCACACCAGCGGTTTTCAAGCGCTGCACTTGGGTAACCAAGGTTTGGGCTTCTGTAGCCGGAGTGGCGCCTGCTTTGACATCAAACGTGCCCACAGTGATCACCACCAAGTCGCCCGAAGAAAA
>NZ_JBBAOV010000006.1:23791-82424 GCF_040401135.1 Limnohabitans sp.
CTGCTTTGACATCAAACGTGCCCACAGTGATCACCACCAAGTCGCCCGAAGAAAAACCGCCATTCGCAGTCACAACACTATCTATTTGCGCGGCCAGGCCAGAGACCAAGGCGCCAGCACTGGCCTTACTAACGATATTGGACTGTCCAAAATAAGCCGCCACTTGTCCAACTACCGTGCGTGTAGTTGTCCCATCGTCAACAGTGGCCGCTGCATTGTTAAACCCATCCCCCAAACCAATTACTCGCGTTGGCTTGAACGGGTCCACCGTGCTGCTTGCACCGCAGGCTGAAAGCAAGCCCACAATGGCAATGCTGCACAGGGCTTTGAAGGTTCGGCTAAAAATTGGGTTCATCACAGGCTCTCTTTATGTACTGCGTTAGTTTAACTAGTTGGCGCGGCGGCCCGTGTCAAGCGGTCGCGAACACCATCCCATTCTGGGGTGAGGGGTGGGGCTTCAACCCAAATGTGTGCAACGCCTTGAGCGTCAAAGCTGCGCAATTGGGCAAAAAGTTGGTGGGCGCAGTCGTTGGCCGATGAGGGCATGGGCTGCACCTTAAACAGAGCGGCGTTAGTTGCAGGCAATTGAACAGTGCTGCGGGACCAGACGGCGACCATGCCAGCGGCAGTGCCCGCACCCGTCAATTCAGGGCTAGTTTTTGCACTTGCACTTGCATAGGCAAGGATGAACTTTTGCAGATCAGCGGCCGCCATCAACTGCAACCTGGCCGTGGGCGCATAGTGCGACGCCAACGAACCCGAAGTTCGCGGGGCCTCTGGATCGGGGGTGTTTGGCGCAATGACGGTCACACCGCACGCAATGCTGAGTTGCTGCGGCGTGATCACGCCCGGGCGCAACAACACAGGCGCAGCACGGGTGCAATCAACAATGGTGGACTCAATGCCCACATCGCAAGCACCTCCATCGAGGATGAGCAAGTCATCACCAAACTCGCCCGCCACATGCGCGGCCGTGGTAGGGCTGACGCGGCCAAACACATTGGCGCTCGGTGCAGCCACCCCCAACACGCCCAAGGCTTCGGCGCTGTGCAACACAGCTTGCGCTGTCGCGTGTGATGGACAACGCAAGCCCACCGAGTTTTGTCCACCCGCGGCCACGGCAGCCACCTCGGGTCGGCGCGGCAAGATGAGGGTCAAGGGGCCGGGCCAAAAAGCATCCATAAGTTTTTGCGCAAAGTCCGGCACGTGGCTGGCAAAGCGCTGCACGCCTTGCGCGCTGGCCACATGCACGATGAGCGGGTGGTTGGCGGGACGGCCTTTGGCTGCAAAGATTTTGGCCACTGCGGCATCGTTGCCCGCATCTGCGGCTAAGCCGTAGACCGTCTCGGTTGGCAAACCCAAGAGTTCACCGCGCCGCAAGGCTTGTGCAGCGGCGGTGATGGATGTCGAGAGTTGGCCGTCGAAAATCATTTGATGCAGAGCGAGCAAATAAATAGAGCCATCAAAACGGTGCAATTCCCAAAATGGCTGCCGCTTGCAATGCCACGTAACGCGCTGCCTCTGGCGTGGCAGCGGTGATGTTGAGGTGACCCATCTTTCGGCCCACACGCGCTTCGCGTTTGCCGTACAAATGCAGGTGCGTGCCAGGCAACGCCAGCACTTGGTGCCATGCGGGCTCAACTTGTAAAGTATTTGGCTTCAAAGAATTGGGTTCTGACCCCAGTTTGTCAAACCACAAGTCGCCCAGCAGGTTAAGCATGATGGTTGGGCTGTGCAAACGCGGCTGCGTCAACGGCAAATCGGCCATGGTGCGCACTTGCAATTCGAACTGCGACACATCGCAGGCGTCTTGGCTGTAGTGGCCGCTGTTGTGGGGGCGAGGCGCGATTTCGTTGACGACCAACGAGTGATCGGCCAACACAAAAAACTCCACGCACAGCACGCCAACATAGTTCAACTCTTGCGCCACGGCTTTGGCGGCGGTGATGGCTTGGTTCGCCAACGCGTCGGGCACATTGCCTGCAAATACTTCGGTCACGGCCAAGATGCCGTCGCGGTGCAGGTTGCGTTGCACAGGCAGGTTCACGGTTCCACCGTCGCGACCACGCGCCACGATGACTGAACATTCGCTGACCAAGGGCAACATTTTTTCCAACACGCAAGGCACGCCACCCAGCTTAGCCCAACCGGCGTTGAGCTCGTCGCGTGTGCCCACGCGCAATTGGCCTTTGCCGTCGTAGCCCATGCGGGAGGTTTTTAAAATTCCGGGCAGCAAGTTGTCAACTACGGCGGCGTTCGCCGTGCCCGCCAATAAGGCGGCGAGTTGCGCAGCCGTATCGATCACCACATAAGGCGCCACGGGCACGCCGCAGGCTACAAAGTGGGCTTTCTCACGGGCACGATCTTGCGCCACAGCCACGGCAGACGCGGCAGGAGACACGGGCAGTGTGGCGGCCAATTGCGCCAGCGCATCGGCAGGCACGTTTTCAAATTCGGTGGTGACGGCTTGGCACGCAGCTGCCAGTTGCTTCAAACCTGCGGCATCTAAGTAGTCGGTGTGGATGTGGTGGTGGCTCACCAAGCCTGCGGGGCTTTGCGCGTCAGGGTCGAGCACGGCGGTGTTGTAACCCATGCGCTGCGCGGTGTGAGCCCACATGCGGCCTAACTGGCCGCCGCCCAACACGCCCAAGGTCGAGCCGGGCAGCAAGGGTTTCAGGGTTTGGCTCATACCGGTGGCAGCGTCATGCTGCGCGCCACTTCGGTTTGCGCCACACGGAAGGCTTGCAGCTTCTCGGCCAAAGCCGCGTTGGTGGACGCCAGCAAGGCCACGGCAAACAAAGCGGCGTTGGCCGCGCCTGCATTGCCAATGGCAAAGGTGGCCACCGGAATGCCCTTAGGCATTTGCACAATGCTGTGCAATGAGTCCACGCCCTGCAAATGCTTGCTGGCCACGGGCACGCCCAGCACGGGCACGATGGTTTTGGCGGCTAGCATGCCGGGCAAGTGGGCTGCGCCACCCGCACCTGCGATGATGGCGCGCAGCCCACGCTCTTGCGCCGCTTCGGCGTAGGCAAACATGTCATCGGGCATGCGGTGGGCTGAAACCACGCGAGTTTCAAAAGAGACGCCAAATTCTTGGAGAATCTGGACTGCATGTTGCATGGTGTCCCAATCGGAATTGGAACCCATGACGACACCGACTTGGCACTGGGTCATGATGTGGCTGTGTGTGAGCAAAAACGAATTTTAAGACGGGACCCCCATGATTGATGTGACGATGGAAAATTTCGAGGCCGATGTGATTGCGGCCTCACAAACCACCCCTGTGCTGGTGGACTTCTGGGCCGACTGGTGCGCCCCCTGCAAATCGCTAGGCCCTGTGCTCGAAAAGTTGGAAACTGACTACGCAGGCCGCTTCAAGCTGGTCAAGGTTAATGCCGACACCGAGCAGCAGCTGGCCAGCGCGTTTGGCGTAAAGAGCCTGCCCACTTGCATCTTGCTGATGGGTGGCCGCCCTGTGGATGGGTTTATGGGCGCGTTGCCCGAAGGCAAAGTGCGCGAGTTTTTGGATAAGCATTTGCCATCCGACAACGAAATGGCCGCCCAAGCAGACGTCCAGGAAGCCGAACATTTGGCACAGGCCGGCGATCCACACGCCGCCATCGCCAAGCTGCAAGAGGCTTTGAGCCTCAACACATCTGACGACGAGACCCGTTACAACTTGGTCAAGCTGCTGATCTCGGTAGGCGAGCTAGAAGAAGCGCAGGCTGCCTTAGCGCCAAAGCTGAGCGAGATTCCGTTGCAACTGCGCTTTGATGCGCTGAATTACTGGCTGCAAGCCTTGATGTTTGTGGCCACCGACGAGCGTGCAGGCTGGAGCTTCGAGCAGTTCGATGCTGCCATCACCCAAAACAAACGCGACTTCGACACCCGCTTGGCGAAAGCTCGATTGCTGATTGCCGCCGAGTTGTTTGAGGCCGCGATGGACGAATTGCTGGAAATCATCATGCGCGACAAGGCGTGGAACAACGACGTGGCGCGCAAAACCTACGTGTCCATCTTGGAGCTGATGACGCCGCCCAAGCCCAAAACGGACGATGCCGCCTTCGGCAAATCCGCAGGCGGCATCGAGTTAACCGGCAAAGCTACGGTGCAAGCTGACCCCGTGCTGGAGATGATTTCTCGCTACCGCCGCAAGCTCAGCATGGCGCTGAATTGATCCGTTTTTAGTTCCGCAACCGGTCCCAAGCTTCTTGGTATTTGGAGGCGGTTTGGGCAATCACCGCTTGCGGCAAATGCGGTGCGGGGGGTGATTTGCTCCAAGGCTTGCCCTGTACCTGAGCTGTCTCCAGCCAGTCGCGCAAGAACTGTTTGTCGTAACTGGGCGGGTTCACACCCTCTTTGAAACTCTGAGCGTAGCTGTCGGCAGGCCAGTAGCGAGAGGAGTCGGGCGTCAGCACCTCGTCCATCAACACCAGGTCGTTGTTGGCATCGAGGCCAAACTCAAACTTGGTGTCGGCAATGATGATGCCTTTTGCTGCGGCCACGTCGCGCGCGGTTTCATACAAAGCGATGCTGATGGTTTTGATTTTCTCGGCCAAGCCGCCGCCAATCATCTCGACCATTTGTTCGTACGTGATGTTCTCGTCATGGTCGCCCACGGCCGCTTTGGCGGCTGGCGTGAAGATGGGCTCTGGCAGTTTGCTGGCGTTCTTCAAACCTTTGGGCAGCTTGACGCCACACACCGCTTGGTTGTCTTGGTATTCCTGCCAACCGCTGCCAGCCAAATAGCCACGCACCACCGCTTCCACGGGGATGGGCGTTAAGCGTTTGACCAACATCGAGCGGCCGGTGACTTGCGCCGCTTCGTCGGCACTCACCACGCTCTCAGGCGCTTCGCCGGTCAGGTGGTTGGGGCAAATGTGGCCGAGCTTGCCAAACCAAAACAAAGCCATTTGGGTAAGCAGTTCGCCCTTGCCCGGAATGGCTTCGCCCATGATGACGTCAAACGCGCTGATGCGGTCAGACGCCACCATCAAGATGCGGTCGTCGCCCACGGCGTAGTTGTCGCGCACTTTGCCGCGTGCGAGTAAGGGCAAGGAGGTGAGTGCAGAGGTGTGCAGAGCTGCCATGTATTACTTCACCAACTGAGCGAGTTCGCCCTTGGCGTACTTGGCCGCCACCACAGAGAGGCTGTCGCCCTTGACCTTGCCGCCTTGGCCTTCGCAACCGAATTCCAAATAGCGTTGCTTGCAGATGTTCATCGCAGCTTCGCGGGCCGGCTTGAGCCATTCGCGTGCGTCAAACTTGTCTGGGTTCTCGTGCAAAAACTTGCGCACCGCGCCGGTCATGGCCAAACGGATGTCGGTATCTATATTGATCTTACGCACGCCGTGCTTGATGGCTTCTTGAATTTCAGACACAGGCACGCCGTAGGTCTGTTTCATCTTGCCGCCGTACTGGTTGATCATGGCCAACAAGTCTTGCGGCACGCTGCTAGAGCCGTGCATGACCAAATGGGTGTTGGGGATGCGGGCGTGAATTTCTTTGACGCGGCTGATGGCCAAGATGTCGCCAGTGGGCTCGCGTGTAAATTTGTAGGCGCCGTGGCTGGTGCCGATGGCAATGGCCAAAGCGTCGAGCTGCGTGGCTTTCACAAACAGCGCGGCTTCTTCTGGGTCAGTCAACATTTGGCTGTGGTCAAGTTTGCCCACAGCGCCAATGCCGTCTTCTTCACCGGCTTCGCCTGTTTCCAAGTTGCCCAAGCAACCCAACTCGCCCTCTACCGACACGCCCACTTTGTGCGCCATGGCCACCACTTGTTGGGTGACTTGCATGTTGTATTCGAAGCTCGCCGGGGTTTTGCCGTCTTCTAGCAAAGAGCCGTCCATCATCACGGAGCCAAAGCCAAGGTCAATCGCGCCTTGGCAAATCTGGGGCGAGGTGGCATGGTCTTGGTGCATGACCAAGGGGATGTGGGGGTAGGCTTCGGTAGCTGCTTGGATCAAATGCTTGATGAACGACTCACCCGCGTATTTGCGTGCGCCAGCGCTGGCTTGCAAGATGACAGGCGCGCCCACAGCGTCAGCCGCCATCATCACGGCTTGCACTTGCTCCAAGTTGTTGACGTTGAAAGCTGGAATGCCGTAACCGTGCTCTGCAGCATGGTCCAGAAGTTCGCGCATCGATACGAGTGCCATGGGGGAATCCTCAAAAATTAAAAACTGATGTAACTGCTGCCAATTTTAAAGGCGGCAGTTCAAACCCCATCAACGGACTTCGCAAATACGCATCATGTTGGTGCCGCCCGGTGTGCCCATGGGGTCGCCGCAGGTGATGGCGTACACATCGCCCGTGTCCACAATGCCGCGCAATTTGAGGTGTGCTTCGGCTTGGGCCATTGCGGTCTCGCGGTCCGCGCTGGTGTCCATCAACAAAGCACGCACATTGCGGAACAAAGCCATGCGGCGCTGCGACGACACTTTGGTGGTCACTGCATAGATGGGAATATGAATGCGGTGACGGCTCATCCACAACACGGTGGAGCCAGACTCCGTCAACGCCACGATGGCCTTAGCCCCCAAATGATGCGCTGTGAACAACGCCCCCATGGCAATCGATTGGTCAATACGGGTGAAGGTTTGGCCTTTGAAATCGGCATCCAGTTCCACGTCCTCGGCAGCTTCGGCAGCCTCGCAGATCTTGGACATTTCTTCCACGGTTTCCAGCGGGTATTTGCCAGCGGCAGTCTCTGCGCTCAGCATGACGGCATCGGTGCCGTCTAGCACGGCGTTGGCCACATCACTCACCTCGGCGCGGGTGGGCACGGGGTTGGTGATCATGCTCTCCATCATTTGGGTGGCGGTGATCACCACCTTGTCGTGCTGTCGCGCGAGCTTAATCATGCGTTTTTGCAAGGCTGGCACAACGGCATTGCCCACCTCCACAGCCAAGTCGCCACGCGCCACCATGATGCCGTCGCTGGCGCGAAGAATTTCGTCCAGCAGCGGGATGGCTTCGGCGCGTTCAATCTTGGCAATCAATCCAGGCTTGTGGTTGTATGGCGCGCCCGCAACGTTAGCCAATTGGCGCGCCATTTCCATGTCTGTCGCATTTTTAGGAAAGCTCACGGCCAAATAGTCGGCTTGGAAGCTCATCGCCGTTTTGATGTCTTCCATGTCTTTGGCCGTCAACGCGGGCGCGGTCAAGCCGCCGCCTTGTTTGTTGATGCCTTTGTTGTTGGACAGTTCGCCGCCCACTTTGACGGTGGTGTGCACTTGTTCGCCGCGCACAGCTTCGACCTTCAACACAATCAAGCCGTCGTTGAGCAACAACAAGTCGCCAGGTTTCACATCGCGGGGCAGTTCTTTGTAGTCCAAACCCACGCCTTGCAGGTCGCCAGGTTCGGTGCGCGAGGCGTCCAGCACAAACTTGGTGCCGTTCTCCAGCATGACCTTGCCATCCACAAACTTGCCCACACGGATCTTGGGGCCTTGCAAGTCAGCCATGATGGCCACTTCTCGGCCTGCACGGGCTGCGGCTTCGCGCACGAGGTGGGCACGGTCAATGTGGTCTTGGGCTTTGCCGTGGCTGAAATTCAAGCGAACCACGTTGACACCCGCGCGAATCATGGCCTCAAGCAATGCAGGATCGCTGGAAGCTGGGCCTAAAGTAGCAACAATCTTGGTGGCGTGACGGGCCATATGCGGGACTCCAATGTGGTTTTTATTGAGTTCATTCTTGCATGCTTGCCGCCGGGGTCTGCGTCATGCTTGGTGCCTCAGGCTCTGTAAATGCCTTCTTTTGTCGTCTTTTTATCCCCAAAGCCTTTGCCGCTAAACGGGTAAACACCCGTTAGAGCCAGAACGGCGATAATTACGTCACTTTTGATACAAATCAGTGCGCTTCCAAAACGCTCACCTAAGATCGTCACTTATGACCACACATATTCAACCCATCCTTCCCAGCGAACCCTTGCCACACCGCAAAATCATGCGCGAGTGGCTGATTCCTTTGTCTGAGCGCACCACCGTGCTTGCCATCGTTTTGCTTGTTGCTGACTACGTGCTTTGGGCCGCTTTCATGGCTGGCACCGTGTACTTTGATGCATGGTGGGCAAAGCTCTTGAGCGGCTGCGCTGCAGGCTTTGTGATTGGCCGCTTGTTCATCATCGGCCACGACGCTTGCCACCAAAGCCTGACCCCGCACCGCAACCTCAACAAGTGGTTAGGCCGTATTGCCTTTTTGCCCTCGTTGACCGCCTACAGCCTGTGGGACATCGGCCACAACGTGGTGCACCACGGTTACACCAACCTCAAGAACTTCGACTTTGTGTGGGCCCCTTACACGCCTGAAGAGTTTGCTGCCTTGAGCAAATGGGAACAGCTCAAAGACCGCATTTATCGCAGCGGTTGGGCACCTGGCCTGTACTACATGATCGAAATTTGGTGGAACAAGATGGTGTTCCCTAACGAGAAGCACATGCCCACACGCCGCCCCATCTTCATAAAAGACTGCTTGCTCACCACCGCCTTTGCAGTGGTTTGGGTAGCTGCCATGGTGTGGGCTGCGATTGCTACTGACCAAACCATTGGCTACATTTTGTTGATGGGCTTTGCAGTGCCCTTCTTCTTCTGGGTGACCATGATTGGTTTTGTGGTTTACGTGCACCACACCCATGTGGACGTGTCTTGGCATGAAGAGCGCACGGGTTGGTCAAAGGCCTCACCTTTTGTGTCCACCACCGTGCACTTGACCTTCCCATTGAACATTGGCGCATTGATGCACCACATCATGGAACACACCGCGCACCACTTGGACATGAGCATTCCTCTGTACAAACTCAAGCAAGCGCAAAGCAAGCTAGAAGAGTTGCTGCCAGAACGCATCATCGTTCAGCCCTTCTCATGGAGCTGGTATGCGCAAACCGCTCGTGACTGCAAGCTGTATGACTTCAAGACCGACAGCTGGACCACCTATGACGGCACAGTTACCAGCCCACGCGCCATGAAAGCCGCTTAATCACCTGTTGATTTTTGCCAAGCCTTTCAAAGCCCCGCAAGTTCTGCTGAATTTGCGGGGCTTTTTCTTGTACGCTTCTTCCCCATGAAATTCATTGTTTTGTTTTTGCTGGCCCTTGCATCTACGACGTCACACGCCATGTGGGTGACCGTCACGCGCAACGAAGTGGCCACGGTTTATATCGACTCCAGCGCGATTGTGAAGATGGGCTACAACCGCCGCGTGTGGGTGGTGTACGACCTGACCAGCCCAGACAAAACGGGCCAGCAATCGGTCAAGTCTTACATTGACTACGACTGCACGGAAGGCAAATACAAAACCCTCAGCGCTAGCAGCCACCCTAACAAAATGGGCAATGGCCCGGCCATCAAAGCGCTGCCTGTGGCTGAAGGCTGGAAACCTTTGAGCCAAGACAGCATGAGCCGACAGTTGTTTGCTTTTGCTTGCGCTTGGTGAGTTTGGTTGGATTAACCCACAGCGCGCTTGGTCAAAATCTCAAACGCAGGCAGGGTCTTGCCTTCCAGCACTTCTAAGAAAGCGCCGCCACCCGTAGAGATGTAGCCCACTTGCTTTTCAATGCCGTACTTGGCAATGGCTGCCACGGTGTCGCCACCGCCGGAGATGCTGAAGGCGCTCGATTCGGCAATGGCGTGCGCGATGGTTTTGGTGCCGTTCTCAAAAGCGTCAAATTCAAACACACCCACGGGGCCGTTCCACACAATCGTGCCGGCCTTCATCAGCTGCGCGGCCAGCTTGGCGGCGGTTTCTGGACCGATGTCCAAAATCAGATCGTCATCGGCCACGTCGGTGGCTTTCTTGACGGTGGCCACCGCATCAGCGGCAAAGGTCTTGGCCGTCACCACGTCGGTGGGGATGGGCACTTCTGCGCCGCGGGCTTTCATGATGTCGATCACCGCTTTGGCTTCATTCACCAAGTCGCGCTCGGCCAAGCTTTTGCCAATGTTCAGGCCCGCGGCCAGCATGAAGGTGTTGGCAATGCCGCCGCCGACGATGAGCTGATCCACGTTGTTGGCCAATCTCTTGAGGACGGTCAGCTTGGTGGACACCTTGCTGCCCGCCACGATGGCGGCCAGTGGGCGTTTGGGGTTGGCCAAGGCCTTTGTGATCGCGTCAATCTCTGCTGCCAGTAAGGGGCCGGCACAGGCCACGGGCGCGTATTGCGCGATGCCGTAGGTGGTGCCTTCGGCACGATGCGAGGTGCCAAAGGCGTCGTGCACAAAGATGTCGCACAACGCACCCAGCTTGCGGGCCAATTCGGGGGCGTTCTTTTTCTCGCCCACGTTGACACGGCAGTTTTCTAGCAACACCACTTGTCCTGGCGCAACGGCGACGCCGTCCACCCAGTTGGACACCAGCGGTACATCGCAGCCCAACAACTCACCCAAGCGCTTGGCCACGGGCGCCAAAGAATCGGCCGGCTTGAACGCGCCTTCTGTAGGGCGGCCCAAGTGTGACGTGACCATCACAGCCGCGCCGGCCTTGAGCGCCATTTCAATGGCGGGCACAGAGGAGCGCACGCGGGTGTCTTCGGTGATGTTGCCCGCGTCGTCTTGCGGTACGTTGAGGTCTGCTCGGATGAACACACGTTTGCCTTTGGCGGAGCCGTTGGCACACAAATCAGAGAAGCGAATGACGTTCATAGTTGTAAGCAGTAAAAGTAATAACTGCCGTCATTCTAAAAGTCTGAGCTTGCGCGAAATTAGCCACGCCCCACAAACGGCATTTTGGTCGCCATCACCGTCATGAACAACACATTCGCCGACAGCGGCAAACGCGCCATGGCCATAAAGCTATCGACCACGCCTTGCATGTCCATGCGCGCCTCGGGCTTCACGCTACCGTCGGCCTGCAAAGCACCAGCGGCGAACTTGTCGGTCATGTCGCTGGCCACGTTGCCAATGTCAATCTGGCCCACCGCAATGTCAAACGCGCGGCCATCGAGCGAGGCCGCTTTGGTCATGCCGGTGATGGCGTGCTTGGTGGCCGTGTAGGCAATCGAACCAGGGCGCGGTGCGTGCGCCGAAATCGAGCCGTTGTTGATGATTCGCCCGCCCTGTGGGCTTTGCGCTTTCATCAACTTGAACGCGTGTGAGAGGCAATAAAACGCACCGTTGAAATTGACATCCACCGAGCGACGCCAATCTTCGCCCGTTAAATCGCCGGGCATGGTGGCGGGCAAAAAGATGCCCGCGTTGTTGAACAACAAATCCAAGCGGCCGTAGTTCACGCGCACCTGCTCAAACAACTTAGCCACATCGCCCTCGTTGCTCACATCGCAGGGCACAGCCAGCGCATTGCTCGCATGCGCGCCCGCTGCTTGCACCGTGGCCTGCAGTGCATCCGCACGACGCCCCACCAACACCACCGTCCAACCTTCGGCCAACAAAGCCAACGCGCATGCCTTGCCAATGCCAGAACTGGCGCCTGTGACGATTGCTACTTTGCTCATGGCTGTGTTCCTTTGAAAAATACGATTGTCAACGAGCCAACCTCTGGCGTTTCTTTACCAGTCAGCTAGGTGTAAGTCCTAGTCCAATTTTTGTTTTTGTCTAAACGCTTATACATATAGTTCACTGCTAGGAGAGATGATTCTCCGCCTAACACTTTAAGGATGCCAAGATGCGAATTAAAAACGGGGTAATAGTTACAGCTGTTTCGATTTTGTTAGTAGGAGCGAGTCTTTCCGCTCATGCCCAAAGTCAAGGAGTCAGTTCCAACGAGATCCTGATTGGAAGCATTCAAGATTTGTCAGGCCCACTGGCCGGCTTTAGCAAAATGGCCGCGGCTGGCATGCAAATGCGGGCAGACGAAATCAATGCCAAGGGCGGCATCAATGGCCGCAAACTAAAACTGATCGTTGAAGACTCTGCTTACAACCCAACCAAAGCTGTTCAAGTTGCTCAAAAGCTAATCAACCAAGACAAGGTTTTTGTGGTCGCAGGCTCAATTGGTACGGTAGTCAACAACGCGGCCATGCCTGTGCAATTTGAGAAAAACGTCATGAACTTTGCGCCACTTACGGCCGCGCGTGACATGTTCGAGCCTGTTAACAAATTGAAATTCGCAATTCTGGATGACTACTACGGCTCAATGAAAGAGCATGCGCCAGTTCTCTTCAAGAAAGTCAACGCCAAAAAAGCCTGCATCTTGCACCAAGACGATGAGTTTGGTTTAGAAGTTGCTCGCGGTGTGACAGATGGACTGAAATCTATCAATATCCCAATCAGTGAGACAACGACCTACAAGCGGGGTGCCACTGATTTTTCTTCACAAATCGTGAAGTTAAAAGCCGCCAACTGCGACTTCGTCGGCATGGGCACCCTCATTCGCGAAACGCCGGGTGCAATTGGAGAGGCGCGTAAAACTGGCTTTAACCCAACCTTCATGGGCTCGATCGGCGCCTACACAGAGCTAGTCCCAATGCTGGGCAAAGAAGCGGTGAACGGTTTTTATGCGGTCAATTCAGCAACCATTCCTTATCCAGACTCAACCAATGAGAACGTCCGCGCATGGGCTTCGAGCTACAAAGTCAAATACGGCTCAGACCCCCAACTGTTCTCACTTTATGGCTACTGGATCATCGAGTTGCTGAGCCGAGGCATGGACAAAGCTGGCGCTAATTTAACCACTGAAAGTTTGGTTAAAGCCCTGGAAACCATGGGCCCACAAGGCAATAACTTGGGCGTGCCTACAGTCCAATTCACAGACAAGAACCATCTCGGCTCTAGTTATTCTGCAATCTCACAAATTCAGAATGGCCGTTGGATTGAAGTGAAGTGAAGTAATTTTTAACGATCTAGGTAGGCCAGGGCCTTGACTTGAGGCTCCTGGCTGGAGCTGGTTTTATCTTTATGAATGCGCGCCATGTTGCAACTGATTTTTGGTGGCATTTCTCAAGGCTGTATTTATGGGCTCATCGCCCTAGGCTTTGTGCTAATTTATAAAGCGACCGAAACCATTAGCTTTGCCCAAGGTGAGCTCATGATGGTAGGCGCGTTTGGCGCGTTGCTTTTGACACAGTTTTTTGGATTTCCTTATGGCTTTGCGGTTCTGGCCGCTGTTGCAGCACTTGCTTTAATTGGCTTGTTGCTTGAGCGCATGGTCATCCGCCCCGTTTTAGGTCAAACGTCTTTAGCAATTGTGTTGATCACGATCGGGCTTGGCTATGTTGCTAGGGGTCTGATTGCCATGGTGCCCGACATCGGCACTGAGACACACACACTCCAAGTCCCGTATGCGGGCAAAGTACTGGATGTGGCAGGGGCCGTCATTTCGTATGACCACTTAATGGTCATTGGCTCCACGCTTGTCGTGAGCTTAGTTTTGTATGTGATGTTTCGCTTCAGTAAAGTTGGCATCGCCATGAGAGCCACATCTCAAAATCAGCTGGCAGCTCACTACATGGGCATACCTGTGAAGCGAATCAACGGACTGGTCTGGAGCATGGCGGCAGGGCTTGCCTGCCTTGCCGGCATTTTATTAGCCCCCATCACATTCATCCACGTCAACATGGGCTTTATCGGCCTCAAAGCTTTGCCTGCAGCCGTGGTGGGTGGATTTACAAGCTTGCCTGGTGCGATTTTGGGCGGGATCATCATTGGCTTGGTAGAAGCTTTTTCTGGCTTTTATCTACCCGAAGGCTTTAAGGAAGTCTCTGCTTACGTTGTGATGCTTTTGGTTTTGCTTCTGTACCCAGAAGGACTGCTGGGTGAACGAACCCGCAAGAAAGTCTAAGCATGAGATTTATTTTTAAAATAAGTTATGCGCAAGACATCAATATCGTCAAGCACAAGGGCCAAGCTTTTTGGTACTCCCTTTTGCTGTTGGTCTTGGCCTTATGCCCACTCGTCGTGAGCGAGTTTTGGATGGCGCAAGTCAACATCATCCTGATTTATTCACTGGTGGGTTTCGGCACCATGGTCCTTCTGGGCTACACAGGACAACTGTCATTTGGGCACGCCGCATTCTTTGGACTCGGCGCATTTGTGCAAGCCTATTTCACAAATTTAGGGTGGCCATTTTTCGCCGCCTTGGCCGTGTCTATTTTTATCAATGTTGCACTTGGCGCCTTGATCGCACTTCCCGCACTGAGAGTAAAGGGGATTTTTTTAGGTGTTGCCACATTGGCGCTTGGTCTCATTGTTGAGGAAGTGTTCGTCAAGTGGGTGTCATTTACAAATGGCACATCAGGTCTGGCCGTTAAATCTGCACAAATTTTTGGAGTAGCTTTCAATACACAAATTTCTTTTTTCTATCTCGTCTTGGGCATTGTGGTGGTTGCAACCTTGTTGACCATTAATCTATTGCGAAGTTCAACTGGGCGCGCATTCATTGCCATTCGCGACTCCGAAATATCTGCACAAAGCATGGGCATTCATGTGGGGCGCTACAAGATCATCGCCTTCATGATCTCCGCAGGATTTACGGGTGTGGGTGGCGCCATGTACGCGCATTACCTCAGATTCATTTCACCTGAGAACTTCAACCTTTTCTTATCGCTAGATTTTGTGCTGATGGTCATCATTGGTGGCCTAGCAAGTATTCATGGCATTTTCTTTGGTGCCATCTTCATCATCATGATGCCGCCTCTGATTGCCAACCTTAAGGACTTGTTACCCGTATTTATGGCGAATACGGCGGGGTTACAAAATGTCATTTACGGCGTCATTCTGATTTGTTTTGTTTTGTTTGAGCCTATGGGTTTGTATGGCCGCTGGGTCAAGGTTCGAACTTATTTTCAGGTGTTTCCTTTTTATCGAGATGGCATGTTTAAGCGACAAAAGTCATTTCAAAAATCTGACCGCCTGAAGTGAGCCACCTATGTCGCAAACATTATTGAAAGTTCAAAATGTTACGCGCCGCTTTGGCGGCTTGGTTGCTGTGGACAACGTGAGCTTTGATGTCATGCAGGGTGAGGTGCTAACAATCATTGGGCCTAATGGCGCTGGCAAATCGACGTTGTTTAATGTGATCAGTCGGATTTATCCGCAAAGCACAGGCCAATTGTTTTTTGAGAGCGTGGATCTAGGAGATACGCCACCGCACAAAATTGCAAACCTTGGCATCGCGCGTACTTTTCAAAATATCGAGCTCTTTGAACATGCAACTGTTTTGCAAAATTTACTGATTGGTCACCACCGACTGAATCGCACAGGCTTATGGAGCAATCTTTTATTTCTCAACTCCACTCGCCAAGAAGAGCACGCGTCCCGCCTGCGAATCGAAAAGGTCATTGACTTTCTAGGCTTACAAAAATACAGAGACAGCTTTGTATCTGGCCTGCCATACGGCATCCGAAAAGTAGTCGAATTGGGGCGTGCCCTCAGCATGGATCCCAAATTGCTTTTACTTGACGAGCCATCTTCTGGTTTGAATCCTGAAGAAACTGAAGAGATGGCTTTTTGGATCAAGGACCTGGTGAATGATTTAGGCATCACGGTGTTGATGGTCGAACACGACATGTCTTTGGTCTCGCGCGTGTCCAGTCGCGTGGTTGCCATGAATCAAGGACAAGTCATCGCAATTGGGACATCGGCGCAGGTTCAGAGCCATCCTGAAGTGATCAAGGCCTACATTGGTGCAGAAGACGAGGGTGCAAATGACTGATATGCCAACCTCCATGCCGGAGACATCGGCATCGACTGCCGAAAACACAAGTTCAGCACTTCTTCGACTCACCAATATTGAAAGCGCATACGGCCCCGTCAAAGCCATTCGCGGGGTAAGCCTTGAAGTAAAGAAGGGTCAAATCGTCACGCTTCTAGGCTCCAACGGTGCGGGCAAAACGACCCTGCTAAAAACTATCTCAGGCATTATGGATCCCGTCAGAGGCACGGTTGAATTTGCCAACCAAGACATCACGGGCTTAGAAGCTTCAGACCTCGTCAAGAAGGGCCTCAGCCATGTACCCGAGGGACGAGAGGTTTTTCCCATGCTCACGGTCTATGAAAACCTCATGATGGGCGCGTACACCCGCAATGACCGCGATGCGATTGCCCGTGATTTAGAGCAGTCTTATCGGTACTTCCCCATTCTCAAAGAGCGAGAAACCCAAGTCGCTGGCTTGCTGTCGGGCGGACAGCAACAAATGCTGGCTATCGCGAGAGCCTTATTAGCAGATCCACAAATGATTTTGATGGACGAACCCAGTCTGGGTTTAAGTCCTAAATTAACCAAAGAAATTTTCCAGATTATTCGAATGATCAACCGAGACAGTGGACGGTCCATTCTCTTGGTTGAACAAAACGCGCGCATAGCACTGCAAACAGCTGACTTCGGTTACATCATGGAAAACGGACGCATCGTCATGCAAGACTCATGCGAACGTTTGATGCAAAAAGATGACATCCAGGAGTTTTACCTAGGCATGAAACAAGAGGGTGTTCGGGCTGAACGCCGGTGGAAAAAGAAAAAAACTTGGCGCTAGTTGGCCTCGCTGACTCCTACTCACTTGATGAACCAGTTCATGACGACTTATCTAAAACGGGAGATCTCTGATGCGTTACCTTTGGCAAATTGAAGCTGAATTTGCTCGCGCAGAGAAAAATGCTGCTGCGCCTTTGGCGGGCGACACAGTTCAGGCCTTGTTTTGGAATGCAGTCGCGTTACGAAAAAATGATATTTGGTTACGTCAAAAAGAGCTGGGCATTTGGCGCGCCTGGACTTGGCACGAAACCGGAGAGATTGTCAAAGAAATAGCCATGGGCTTGCACGTGCTAGGCATGCGGGCTCAAGATCGAGTTTCAATTTTGTCTAACACTCGGGCTGAGTGGGTATGGGCAGATTTTGCGATTCTTAGTCTAGGGGGTGCGTCGGCGGGTATTTATCCAACGGATGCCGTGTCACAGGTGCAATACATTCTGAGCGATAGCCAAAGTCGGTTTTTATTTGTGGAAGACGAAGAACAACTTGATAAGGTGCTCGAGGTCCTGCCAGACCTGCCCAACCTAAGCAAAATCATTGTCCTAGATGACAAGGGTCTGCGCCATTTTGAGCACCCACAAGTTCTGTCACTCAAGGCGCTGCGCCACCTTGGTGCTACGGCTTTGGCGGGCAACCCTTTTGGTCTTGACGCACTCAAAAACGCCTCATCGCCTGAGCACTTGGCAATACTGGTCTATACATCTGGCACCACCGGTAAACCCAAAGGTGCCATGCACCATCATTCAGGCTTGGTCTATGCAATTCGTGGTCACGCACAAATCATTGCGCAAACACCGCAAGATGAACGCATGTGCTTTTTACCGCTCTGTCATATCGCCGAGCGGGTGGGTGGTGCGTTCGTGTGCATGTACACGGGTACAAAAATTAATTTTGTTGAAAACCCTGAAACTGTTCCTGAAAATATTCGAGAAATTTCACCCACCATCATTCTTGCCGTTCCACGCGTGTGGGAAAAGTTTCAGTCCGGCGTTTATTTGTCTCTCAAAGAGTCGACAAGATTTGAACAGGCCCTCTTCCATTGGGCCATTGACCTTGGGAGCAAAATTGCAGACCAGTTCTTAGCCGGGCAGTCCATTGATCTCCACCAACGTCTGGCATATCGCTTAGCGCATTGGTTAGTTTTGGCGAATGTTCGAAAATCACTTGGCATTGACCAAGCGCGGTTTTTGTTAAGTGGTGCAGCGCCTATCTCGCCGAAAATTTTGCGATGGTTTTTTGCGTTAGGCGTGCCCATGTTCGAGATTTGGGGCATGACCGAAACATGCGGTGGCTCATCTGCGAATAACCTTGGTTTCATCAAGCTGGGCTCGATTGGCGTCCCAGCCCCGCACAACGAAATGAAGCTGGATTCTGAAACGGGTGAAATTCTCATCAAAGGTCAAAATATTTTCTCTGGCTATCTCAACTTGCCAGATAAAACCAAAGAGATGTTCGACGCAGAAGGCTGGATGCACACAGGCGATGTGGGAACAGTGGATGCAAACGGTTTCTTTGCCATCACGGATCGCATGAAAGACATCATCATCACGGCTGGCGGAAAAAACATCACGCCCAGCGAACTTGAAAACGAGTTGAAGGCCTCGCCCTACATCACGGATGCCGTCATTGTGGGTGACCGGTTGCCCTATCTCACGGCCATCATCATGGTCGACCATGACAACGTCGAACAATATGCCCAGTCGCACGACATTGGTTTCACCAACTACGAAAGCCTGACCCAAGCGCAAGAGATCACGAAACTCATTCAATTGGAAGTCGATCAGGTGAATCAAAAATTTGCGCGCGTTGAGCAAATCAAAAAGTTTTTTTTGCTCAGTAAGAAACTAAGTCCAGAGGACGAAGAGGTCACCCCGACAATGAAGCTCAAGCGAAAGCTTGTGATCGATAAATACGCAGACTTGATACAAAAAATGTATGCTGAACGTGCATGAAGCGTAATCTGTGGCTCTTGTTACAGTCTTGTACATGAGCACATTCAACAAAGTCATCCTCTTCACCGACACCGACGGCTTCGCACGTTTCCGCGAGGAAACGATCGAACTCTCCGAAGGCAAACCGCAAGCTCGTTTGTCACCACTCATGGCCAGTGGCGGCATGCAGCTGCGCCGCAGCCCTGTGGGGTTTCGCAGCGACTTTCATTGCACCGACAACCCGCAGTGGTTGTTTGTGTTGGAAGGTCAGATGGAAATCTTTTTGCAAGACGGCACGTCTCGCGTCTTTGGCCCGGGCGAGCATTTTTACTCGGCCGATGTGTTGCCCGCAGGCGCCACGTTTAACGCCCAAGTGCACGGCCACTGGAGCCGCCAAGTGGGGCCTGCCGAGCTAGTGACCTTGTTTGTGCGCGGTTAAACCACGCGGAGCGCGTGCCTTACCAGCCCAGCGCCAAGTGCAAGGGTAAATACACGCCCATGCCCAACACGATGGTCAGCAGCACATCGTGCTTGAAGAAGTACACCGCCACCCCCACCGCTGCTGCATAGATGCGGGCGTCTTGCCAAGTGGCAATCAGCTCGCCTTGGCTCATCATAATTTCAGGCACGACCACGGCTGACAAAGCGGCGATGGGCGCGTATTGCAAACCGCGTTGCGCCCAGTGGGGCAAGTGCCACTCGCTGTTGCTGAGGAAGAAAAAGCTGCGCGTGACCGCTGTGATGACGGCCAAGCCCACAATGACCCAGAGGGTCCAAGCATCGGTCACGTTCAAGTCGGTGCTGTTCATGCAGCCCTCTCTTTCAAGGCCTTGAGTTGCTCCACCATCAAGCACGCGAACACCGCCATGAGGATGGCCACCACGATGTTGAGCCTCAAAGGCAAGTCATAAGCCAGCACCGCCACCATGCCCGCGACGATGGCCGATAACACGCGCAAGCGCGAGCTGGCCAACGAGCACTGAATGCCCAGCAAACACAAAATGCCCGCAAAGCCCAAGCCCCACGAGGTAGGTATGGCGTTGGCCAAAGCAATGCCCAACAAGCTGCACGACATCCAGCTGCCCCAATTGGCAAAACTCAAACCAGCCAAATAGGCTTCTTGCGTGAGTCGGTTTTCTTTGGTGTCGGCAGGATGTGCAAAGCGGCGGGTAAACAACACATACACAGGATCCGTGATGAAGTAGCCCGCCGCAATGCGCGGCAACCGAGGCAGGTGCATGAGGTAGCCGCGCATGTGCAGGCTAAACACCACAAAGCGTAAGTTGACACAAAAGCCCGCGGCCAGCACCACCCAAGCGGGCGCACCCGCCACGATGAGCGGCGTTGCCGCCAACTGCGAGCTACCGGCATACACCAGCAGCGTCATGAAGACCGACTCAAACACGCTCATGCCCGACTTGACCAAGGCCACGCCCGTCATCAGCGCCCACGCAATTTGCCCAAAGGCTTGAGGTGCGAGGTCTCGCGCCCCGAGATTGAACTCAGGGTGTTGGTAGAGCTTGCGTTGCCAAAACATGCGTCAGTTTTTCAGTTTATTTTTGAGCGCTGTGCGGCTCAAAACACTGGCCAGCTGTGAGCGAAAAGCCGCGCAAAAAATCTGCTGCGCTCAGGCGCTTGCCCCCTGCGCGTTGCAGCTCGGTCAGGCACAACACACCTTGCCCGCAGGCCACGCGCACGCCGTGTTCATCGGCGCTGATCACTGTGCCGGCTGCTTTGTTGTGTGCGGTTTTTTCTGCCGTGGCACGCCACAGTTTGATGACGTCAGCGCCCATTTTCGCCGAGGCAGCGGGGAATGGGTTGAACGCACGCACACGTCGGCCAATCGCGTCAGCGGGCTGTCGCCAATCCACCGCGGCTTCGGCTTTTTCAATTTTGTGGGCGTAAGTAATACCGGACTCAGGTTGTTTGACGGGATGCAATTTGCCCGTCTGTGCATCAGCCAAAGCACGCACCACCAAGACGCCACCCATGTCGGCCAAGCGGTCGTGCAGGCTGGCGGTGGTGTCGTCTGCGGCAATGTCCAGCACGTCGGTCAGCAGCATGTCACCGGTGTCGAGACCCGCGTCCATTTGCATGATGACCACACCCGTTTGCGCATCCCCCGCCTCGATGGCGCGGTGAATGGGTGCAGCGCCCCGCCAGCGTGGCAGCAGCGAAGCATGAATATTCAAGCAGCCCAAGCGCGGCGCGTCCAGCGCCCACTGCGGCAAGATGAGGCCGTAGGCCGCCACCACCATCACATCGGCCTGATGTTTCGAAATAGCCTCAGCAATGGCGGCTTGTGCAACCGCTGCGTCGTCTGGGTATTTGCCGTCAAGACGAAGACTCAACGGCTGAGCCACGGAGATGTTGTGTTGCATAGCCAATTGCTTGACGGCCGAGGCTTGCAGCTTCATGCCGCGACCCGCGGGTCGGTCCGGCTGGGTCAGCACCAAAGGCACGGTGTGACCTGCCGCCAAAATTTGAGCCAAGGCCTCGGCCGCAAATTCTGGCGTGCCCGCAAAGATGACGCGAAGCGGTTGACTCATTTATTCATCGTCGCGCAAGGCTTTGAGCAATTTGGTTTTGATGCGGGTGCGCTTCAAAGGCGAGAGGTATTCCACAAACACCTTGCCTAGCAGGTGGTCCATCTCGTGTTGGATGCACACGGCCAACAAGCCTTCGGCCTCTAGGGTGCATTCTTTGCCATGCTCATCCAGCGCTTTGACCTTGACGTGTGTCGCACGTTCAACGCCATCGTAAATACCGGGCACCGACAAACAGCCTTCTTCGCCTTTGACGCGCGCATCGCCCATCCAAATGATTTCTGGGTTAACAAGCACGGTTGGCTCGTTACGCTTTTCTGAGGTGTCCATCACCACCAAGCGCTCATGCACGTCCACTTGCGTGGCAGCTAGGCCGATGCCATTGGCGTCGTACATGGTTTCCAGCATGTCGGCGATCAGGGCCTTGATGCGCGCGTCAATCTCTTTGACGGGCTTGGCGACGGTGTTGAGTTTGGGATCGGGGAATCGAAGGATGTCTAACTTGGGCATAACAATATTGTCCCCGCTTTTGAAGTTTTCTATCTTTGGTCGCGCCTATTTCCGACACCTGTTCTGACAATAGATTTCACATTCCACTGGAGAGGCACATGGACAAAAACGAATTACGCGCTTGGTTGCGGCTGAGCTTGACCAACGGCGTGGGCAACGACGCAGCGCGCAGGCTGCTGGCCTGCTTTGGCAGCCCGCAAGCGGTGTTTGAACAAACCGAAGCCGCACTGCGCCAGGTGGCCACGCCTGAACAAGCGCAAGCCCTGCTGAATGTGCCCAACGAGCTGGCTGTGCATTGCATACGCACCCACCAGTGGCTGATGCACCAACCCGACACACACAGCCATGCCCTTTGGACATTGGGCGACCCTCACTACCCGCCCGAACTGCTGCAGCTGACCGACCCGCCACTGATGATTTATGTGGCCGGGCAAACGACGCGCACGCTGGGCAACGCGGTGGCCATCGTCGGCAGCCGCAACCCCACCCCGCAGGGTGCACAAACGGCCGAGCAGTTTGGTGAAGCGCTTTGCTCATCCGGCTTGTGCGTGGTGTCAGGCCTGGCGCTGGGTGTGGACGGTGCGGCGCACAAGGGGGCGTTACGGGGCGGCGCCAACGCAACGGCCAACCGTCTGCATTGGCATACCGTAGCCGTGGTGGGCACAGGGCTAGACCGCGTGTACCCGCGTCAGCACCAAACACTGGCGGGCCAAATCGCGTTGCACGGGTTGCTGATCAGCGAATACCACTTGGGCACGGCACCCCTGGCGCATCACTTCCCCAAACGCAACCGCATCATCGCGGCTTTGGGCCTGGGCACCTTGGTGGTGGAAGCCGCCTTGAAGTCAGGCTCGCTCATCACCGCCAAGATGGCGCTAGATTTAAACCACGAGGTGCTGGCCATTCCGGGCTCTATCCACGCCACGCAATCGCACGGCTGCCATGCGCTGATCCGTCAAGGGGCCAAGCTGGTAGAGAACGCCCAAGACGTATTGGAAGAGCTGCAACTTGCGCCGCAACAACAAGTCAATTTGTTTGCCGATGCGCTAGAGGGTGATGAAGATGCGGGGTCGCCCAGCGATGAACACCCCCTGCTCACCCACATGGGCTTTGCCCCTGTCAGCTTGGACGCACTGCAAGCCCGATGTGGCCTTGACACCGCAACGCTGCAAGCACAGTTGCTCTCGCTTGAGCTAGACGGGGCCTTGGGGCGTTTGCCTGGCGGTTTGTTTCAGCGTTTGGCGGTGGCGTGATTAAGGGACAACACCCATATTTGTGACAAATTGCGACACAAAAAACATGTATATTGAACCCATGTTTGAAGTGCTCGTGTTCGTTTATGAAAACTATTGGCGAGGCGATGCGTGTCCTGAGCTTGGGCAGCTAGGCCGCAAACTCAGCGCTGCTGGTTTTGAATTAGAAGACATCCAACAAGCTTTGTCCTGGCTGGACGAGCTGAATTTGGCGTCTCACAAAACAGAGCTGATCGACATCAGCCAAGCCAAGCGCGAGCAGCACACCGAGTCAGCCCAAAGCATGCGCGTGTATTCGGTGGCCGAGCAAGACCACTTGGGTAGTGCTTGCTTGGGCTTCATCAACTTCCTTGCTTCTGCCGATGTGCTGTCGCCCCACATGCGCGAAATCGTAATGGACCGCGCCATGGCCATCCCCGGCAACCCGATTCATTTAGACGACCTAAAAATCATCGTCCTCATGGTGTACTGGAGCATTGGCCTAGAGCCGGACGCCTTGATTTTGGATGAGTTGTGCGACGACGCAGACCGCGTCGCGCACTGAACGCCTTGTAGTAAAGCGAAGCTTAGTCTTTGCCGCCCAAACGGTGCTCAATTTCCCCCACGATCCCGCGGCGAAACACCAACACACAGACCACAAACGTGCAGCCCATGATGATGGTGACCCACGAGCCCAAGCTGGCCAAGTAATTTTGCATCGCAATGATGACAGCAGCACCGACCGCTGGGCCAATCAAAGTGCCCATGCCGCCTAGCAGGGTCATCAACACCACTTCGCCTGACATTTGCCAGCCCACATCGGTGAGTGTGGCCAAACCAAACGCAATAGCTTTGGTGGCACCCGCCAAACCAGCGAGCGTGGCTGACAGCACAAACGCCAGCAGTTTGTAGTGGTCCACGTTGTAGCCCAAGGACAAAGCGCGTTGCTCGTTCTCACGAATAGATTTCAACACTTGACCAAACGGCGAATGCACCACGCGATAAATCAAGGCAAAAGCCCCCACAAAGATGGCCAGCACCAAGTAATACATGGTGGTGTCGTTGCTCATGTCGAACAAGCCAAACAGCTTGCCACGTGGGATGCTTTGAATGCCGTCTTCTGCATAGGTGAACGGTGACTGCACGCAGATGAAATAAATCATTTGCGCCAAAGCCAAGGTGACCATCGCAAAGTAAATACCTTGTCGACGCACCGCCAACCAGCCCGTGAACAAGCCAATGCAGGCGGCAGACAAGGTGCCCGCCAACACCGCCAACTCAGGCGTCAAGCCCCACACCTTGGCGGCATGGCCCGACACATAAGCAGCAAAGCCAAAAAACATGGCGTGGCCAAACGACAGCAAGCCTGTAAAGCCAATCAACAAATTAAAGGCGCAGGCAAACAAAGCAAAGCAAAGCACCTTCATCAAAAACATGGGGTAGCCCACAAAGGGCGCTACCAAGAGGGCGAGCAACAGCGCGCCGTAAATCAAACGTTTGCCCATCACTTCTCCCGCCCGAACAAGCCTGCTGGCCGGATCAACAACACAATCGCCATGATGATAAACACCACCGTGGACGACACTTCTGCAAAAAACACTTTGGCCAAGCCTTCAATCAGGCCCAAAGCCAAACCGGTGACGATCGAGCCCAAGATAGAGCCCATGCCGCCAATCACCACTACTGCAAACACCACGATGATGATGTTGGAGCCCATGAGTGGGCTCACTTGATAAATGGGTGCAGCCATGACGCCGGCCAAGCCCGCCAAACCCACGCCAAATGCGTAGGTGAGCGTGACCATCAAAGGCACGTTGATGCCAAAGGCTTTCACCATATTGGGGTTTTCAGTGCCCGCGCGCAGATAAGCGCCGAGCTTGGTTTTCTCTATCACAAACCACGTGAAGAAGCACAACACAATGGACACCACAATGACCCACACGCGGTACTTAGGCAGCATCATGAAGCCCAAGTCAAACACACCACGGAACAATTGCGGCAGCTCATAGGGCAAGCCGGATGAGCCATAAAACTCGCGGAAGATGCCTTCCAAAATCAGCGCCAAACCAAAGGTGAGCAACAGGCCATACAAGTGGTCGAGTTGCTGCAACCAGCGCAACATGGTTTTCTCAATCAGCACGCCAATCAAAGCCACGCCGATGGGGGCAATGACCAAAGCCATCCAGTAATTAATGCCTGCATAGTTCAGCAGCATCCAAGCAAAGAAAGCGCCCACCATGTAGAGGGCGCCATGTGCAAAGTTGACGATGTTGAGCATGCCAAAAATCACGGCCAGCCCCAGCGACAAGATGGCATAAAAAGACCCGTTCACCAAGCCGAGCATGAGTTGCCCCATCAAGGCTTGTATCGGCACGCCAAAAATTTCAGTCATACAGTTCGATGCAATATGACGGGCCGCACCATGCGGCCCGTCGGTTCAGTCAATGACGCGGCTTACTTCTTCAAAGCAGCGCAACGGCTAAGGGCCAGCGACTGGAAGGCATCGTCGCCCTTGATGGTGCCCTTCAAGTTGTAGTAGTCCCAAGCACCTTTGGATTCAGCAGGCGACTTAACTTGGAACAAATACATGTCGTGCACCATGCGGCCATCAGGACGCAGCTTGCCGTTCTTGGCAAACATGTCGTTGATGGGGGTGTCTTGCATCTTTTTCATCACAGCGGCTGTGTCGTCCGTACCCGCAGCTTGTACAGCCTTCAGGTAATGCATGGTGGATGAGTACACGGAGGCGTGGTTAGAGTTTGGCTTTTTCTTCATCTCAGCCTCGTACTTTTGAGACCAAGCGCGTGTCTCGGGGTTCAAGTCCCAATACCAGCCTTCGGTCAAGTACAAGCCTTGTGCCGTGTTCAAACCAATCGCGTGCACATCGGTAATCAACATCAACAAAGCGGCCAAGCTTTGCTTTTTGGTCAAACCAAATTCAGCGGCTGCCTTGATGCTGTTCACCGTGTCGCCACCGGCGTTGGCCAGGCCCACCACTTTGGCACCCGAGCTTTGAGCTTGCAACAAGAAGGACGAGAAGTCACCGGTCGACAGAGGGTGGCGCACAGCGCCACGCACCGTGCCGCCTGAGGCCTTCACCACTTCGCTGGTGTCTTTTTCGAGCGAGTGACCGAAGGCGTAATCAGCCGTCAAGAAGTACCAGCTGTCGCCGCCGTCTTTCACAATGGCTTTGCCCACCACGTTGCTCAGGGCAATGGTGTCCATCAAGTAATGAATGCCTGTGCCAGGAGCGCAGTCTTCGTTCGTCATACGAGCCGAGGCCGCGCCAGTGACGATGGTGATTTTGTTTTTCTCTTTGCCCAAAGCTTGCACAGCTAGGGCCACAGAGGAGTTCAAGTTTTCCACGGTCATGTCCACGCCGTCGCGGTCAAACCATTGTTGGGTGACGTTCTTGGCAACGTCGGGCTTGTTTTGGTGATCGGCGTTGACCACTTCAATTGGCTTGCCAAACATCTTGCCGCCAAAGTCTTTTACCGCCATCTTGGCGGCGGCCACAGCACCCGGGCCACCGTAGTCGGCATACAAGCCGGACATGTCGGTCAACACACCAATCTTCACGGTATCGCCAGACAGTTTGCCCTGGGCCATGGCGCCGGTGGATACACCTGCCAAAAAGACGGCCGTCGCGGCTGCGATGGCTGAGGTCACGAAAGTACGCTTCATAGTTTGCTCCAGTTGAAAAAGGGCTTAAACGCCCAGATACTCGTTCAGCATTTGTGCTTTGTTATCGAGCTCATTCTTGTGAACCGTGGCCACGATCTGACCATGCTCCATCACGTAGTGCCGATCCGCCAAGGGCGCTGCGAATCGGAAGTTTTGTTCGACCAAAATAATGGTCAGGCCCTTGGCCTTCAGCTGACGAATCACGCGGCCCAGTGTTTGCACAATCACGGGCGCCAAGCCTTCGGTGATCTCATCCAACAGCAAAATGCGTGCGCCTGTGCGCAAGATGCGCGCCATCGCCAACATCTGTTGCTCCCCGCCCGACAAGCGCGTGCCTTGGCTGTTGCGACGCTCTTTGAGGTTGGGGAACATCTCGTAAATCTCTTCCACCGACATGCCGCCCGGCCCCACCTTGGGGGGCAGCATGAGGTTTTCTTCGCAACTCAGCGTGGAAAAAATACCGCGCTCTTCTGGGCAATAGCCCAAGCCCAAGCGCGCAATTTGGTTGGTTTGCATACCGATGGTCTCGATGCCATCAATCTGCACCGAACCCGTGCGACGCCCCGTCAACCCCAAGATGGATTTGATGGTGGTCGAGCGGCCTGCGCCGTTTCGGCCTAGCAAGGTGACCAACTCGCCCTCGTGAATTTCAAAATTCACGCCATGCAGAATGTGCGACTCACCGTACCAAGAGTCAAGATTGGCAACCTTCAAGAGGGGCGTGCTCATGCGGCCTCCTCGGTGGTGCCCACGTAGGCCTCAAGCACGAGCGGGTCTTTGGACACTTGGGCGTAAGGACCTTCAGCCAACACAGAGCCCCGCGCCAGCACCGTGATGGTGTCGGACAAATCGGACACCACGTTCATGTTGTGCTCCACCATCAGCACCGTGCGGTTGGCTGAGACTTTGCGAATCAAGTCCACCACACGGCCCACGTCTTCATGACCCATGCCCTGGGTGGGCTCGTCCAAAAGCATCAGTTCGGGGTCCAACGCCAAAGTGGTGGCAATCTCAAGCGCACGCTTTCGACCATAAGGCAGCTCAACGGTTTGTGTTTGTGCAAAGCCGCCCAAGTCCACTTGCTCAAGCAAGTGCATGGCCTGCTCGTTCAGGCTGCTCAGGCTGTTCTCAGATTTCCAAAAGTGAAAGCTTGTTCCAAGCTTGCGTTGCAAGCCGATGCGCACGTTTTCCAACACGCTCAAGTGCGGAAAAACCGCCGAGATTTGAAACGAACGCACCATGCCCATGCGCGCCACCTCGGCGGCTTTGAGTGCGGTGATATCTTGGCCGTTGTAAAAAATCTGACCCGAGCTCACCGGTAAAAACTTGGTGAGCAAATTGAACACGGTGGTTTTTCCAGCACCGTTGGGGCCAATCAAAGCATGGATGGAGCCGCGTTTAACTTGCAAGTTCACGCCATCAACGGCAATGAAGCCTTTGAATTCGCGCGTCAGCTGCTTGGTTTCTAAGATGAAGTCGTTGCGTGTCAAACCTGTAGCCTTCGATGAGAGTTCGTCTGTCTAGGACGCGCATGCTAAGCATCGATCGGCTTTGGCGCAAAGGGGTAAACCCGTTTTGTAGTCACCTGCAGGACAAATCAAGCACCACCTTCGACAAACGCTGTCACGCAGACGTAAAAAAGCCGGTTCGCAAACCGGCTTTTTCCTTGTGAAACGTGGGGCCTTAAACCACCGCGCCTGAGTTTTCGTCATCTGGATCACCCGCCACCTTGGTGGTGTGTTTGATCAAGTCTTCACGGCGAATACCCAACCACATCGCAATGGCCGCCGCCACGAACACGGATGAGTAAATGCCAAACAAAATACCGATGGTCAGCGCCAGCGCAAAGTAGTGCAGCGTGGCACCACCAAACAGCAACATGGACAACACCATCAGCTGCGTGCAACCGTGTGTGATGATGGTGCGACTGATGGTGGAGGTAATAGCGTTGTCGATGATTTCCACCGTGTCCATCTTGCGGTAGCGACGAAAGTTTTCACGGATTCGGTCAAAGATCACCACCGATTCGTTGACTGAATAGCCCAACACTGCGAGCACTGCGGCCAACACAGGCAGCGAGAACTCCCACTGAAAATAGGCGAAGAAGCCCAAGATGATGATCACATCATGCAAGTTAGCAACGATGGCGGCCACGGCAAACTTCCACTCGAAGCGCATGGCCAGATAAATCATGATGCCGATGACCACAAAGGCCAGGGCCTTGAGCCCGTCCACCGCCAATTCGTCGCCCACTTGCGGGCCCACAAACTCGGTGCGGCGCAGTTGCACATTGGCGTCCGTCGTCTTAAGTGCGGTCAGCACTTGTTCGCTTTGCTGCGCTGAGCTTTGACCTTTGACCGCTGGCATACGAATCATCACATCGCGGGCTGTGCCAAAGTTTTGCACTTGCACATCGGTGAAGCCCAGCTTGGCGATTTGGTCGCGCACGGCATTGAGGTCGGCGGGTTGGCTGTAGCTGACCTCCATCAGCGTGCCACCCGTGAACTCGACCGACAGGTGCAACCCACGGCTAAACAAGAAGAACACCGCGGCCAAAAACGTGATGAACGAAATGGCGTTAAACGCCACCGCGTTCTTCATGAACGGGATGTCTTTACGGATCTTAAAAAATTCCACGTTGTATTCCTTTTAAGCGCGCCAAACAGTGCCAATGGACACGCTTTGTAATTTCTTTTGGCGGCCATACCAAACGTTGACCAAGCCACGGGAGAAGAACACCGCAGAGAACATGCTGGTCAAAATACCCAGGCAGTGCACCACGGCAAAGCCGCGCACCGGGCCGGAGCCAAAGGCCAACAAGGCCAAGCCCGCAATCAGGGTGGTGACGTTGGAGTCGAGGATGGTGGCCCAAGCGCGGTCATAGCCCGCGTGAATGGCAGACTGAGCGGATGCGCCGTTGCGCAACTCTTCGCGCACGCGTTCGTTGATCAGCACGTTGGCGTCAATCGCCATACCCAACACCAAGGCCATCGCAGCCATGCCAGGCAAGGTAAGCGTGGCTTGCAACATGGAGAGCACAGCCACCAAGAGCAACAAGTTCACGGCCAAGGCCACGCTAGAGAACACGCCAAACAGCATGTAATAAATGCACATGAAACCCGTCACCGCCACAAAGCCCCAAGTGACCGAGTCAAAACCTTTGGCAATGTTTTCAGCGCCGAGGCTAGGGCCAATGGTGCGTTCTTCAATAATTTCCATCGGCGCAGCGAGCGAGCCCGCGCGCAACAACAACGCAGTGTCGTTGGCTTCCACGGTGCTCATGCGGCCGGAAATTTGCACGCGGCCACCGCCGATTTCGCTACGAATCACAGGCGCAGTCACCACTTCGCCCTTGCCTTTTTCAAACAGCAAGATGGCCATACGCTTGCCCACGCTTTCACGCGTGACGTCTTTGAAAATGCGAGCGCCTTTGGCGTCGAGGGTCAGGTGAACGGCTGCTTCTTGGTTTTGGGTGTCAAAGCCAGGCTGCGCGTCGGTCAGGTTTTCGCCGGTCAAGATAACTTGCTTTTTCACAATCACCGCTTGGCCGCTACGCTCCAAAAAGCGCTCTGTGCCAAAGGGCACAGGACCGTTGCCAAACTCTGCAGCGCGTGCTTCGGCGCTGTCGTCCACCATGCGGATTTCCAAGGTGGCTGTGCGGCCCAGAATGTCTTTGGCCTTGGCGGTGTCTTGCACGCCAGGCAGTTGCACCACGATGCGGTCGGTGCCTTGCTGCTGAATCACGGGCTCGGCCACGCCCAACTCGTTAATACGGTTGTGCAAGGTGGTGATGTTTTGCTTAATGGCTTGCTCTTGCACGCGCTTGGCCGCCACGGGGTTGATGACCGCGGTGAGCTTGAAGTCGGCGCCATCCGGAGCACTGGTGGTTTGCAGATCTGCAAACTGGTCTTGAATCAAGCGTTGCGCGGCCTCCAACGTGGCCATGTCGCGGAAACGAATTTCGATGGTTTGGTTGTTGCGGCTGATGCCGCTATGGCGCACGTTCTTTTCGCGCAAACCCGTGCGAATGTCACCGGCCAAAGACTCGGCCTTTTTAGTCAGCGCCGCAGGCATGTCGACTTGCAACATAAAGTGCACGCCCCCACGCAAGTCCAAACCCAAATACATGGGCGATGCGCCCAAGCTAGTCAGCCACGCGGGTGAGCGGGCCAACAAATTGAGCGCCACAACATACGAGGCGTCGTTGGCATCGGGCACCAAGGCTTGCTGGATGGCGTCCTTGGCTTTGATCTGTTTGTCGGTGCTGTCAAAACGCACCTTGAGCGAGCCGTTGTCCAAGGTCACCACATCGGGCACAAGGTTGGCAGCGGCCAAAGCAGCCTGCACACGGTCTTGCACCGCCAAATCAACCTTGACGGAGGGCTTGGCTGCTGACACTTGCACCGCAGGCGCTTCACCAAAAAAATTAGGCAGAGTGTAGAGACTGCCGACCAACAAAGCGATCACGATGATCGCGTACTTCCAAATGGGGTAACGGTTCATGATCGCTTCGTCGTCTTAGATAGAGCCCTTGGGCAGCACTTGCACCACGGCTTGGCGTTGCAGTTGCACTTCCACGCCCGCAGAGATTTCGATGGTCACAGTGGCGTCGGCCAAAGCAGTCACCTTGCCGAGCAAGCCGCCCGACGTGGCGATTTCGTCGCCTTTGGCGATGGCTTCGATCATGGCTTTGTGTTCTTTTTGACGTTTCATTTGTGGGCGAATCATCACGAAATACAACACCACGAACATCAACACCAAAGGCAACATGCCTTGCAAAGAAGACATCAGGTCATTGCCTGCAGCAGCGGCAGGAGCGGTTTGGGCAAAAGCAGAAGAAATCAACACGGTCAGACTCCAAATTAAGGGACTGCTGCCGGGGTACAAAACGCCCCAACAGGCCAACCGCGGATTGTATGCGGCTGTTTTGTCACCTTAATGCTGGGTGGCCCACTGCACTTTTAAGGCTTCCCACTTCTCACGCGCAGCCGCCAAGTGGCGGGCTTTGACGTGGCCAAAGCCTTTGATTTGCTCAGGTATTCGCGCCATCTCCACCGCCAAGGCATGGTTGCTGGTGCTGAGCTCGGCCAGCACCATCTCCACGCTGTCCAGGTATTGCCCAATGAGCTCGCGCTCGGTACGGCGCTCGTCGGTGTAGCCAAACACATCTAGGGCAGAGCCTCTGAGCACCTTGAAGTGCTTCAGCAACTTGAACCCCGTCAACATGAAAGGTCCAAACTTTTGCTTTTGCAACTCGCCCTTGGCGTTGGTCTTGGCAATGAGCGGCGGGGCCAAGTGATAGTTAAGCGTGAAGTCGCCTTCAAACATGCCCTCGATTTTTTGTAAAAAAGCGGTATCGGTGTGCAAGCGCGCCACCTCGTACTCATCTTTGTAGGCCATGAGTTTGAACAGGTTGCGAGCCACGGCTTCGGTCAGTGTGGTTTTGTGCAACGCACCATCTTTGAGGCGCACACGCTCTACTAGCTTGAAATAGGTGTCGGCATAAGCACTGTTTTGGTAGGCCACCAAAAACTCGCGGCGCTTCTCGATCAAAGCGTCTACGCCCTTGGGCTTGTGAAACTCCACCACGTGCGAAGGTGCAAGCAAAACCTGCACCTCGTCCCAATGCGCGGCGCAATGGCGACCCCATTCAAACGCGGCTTTGTTTTGCGCCACCGCCATGTTGTTGAGTTCGATAGCACGCATCAAAGCTTCGCGGCCCAAAGGCACCCAGCCTTTTTGCCAGGCAAATCCCAAAATCATGGGATTCACAAAAATGCTGTCGCCCAGCACTTGGGTGGCCACGCGGTCGGCGTCAAAGGTGCCCACGCCCTCTGCGCCCACGGCCTGCACGATGGCGGCCACGCATTCTTCACCCGGGTTTTGCCAATTGGCGTTGCGTACAAACGCTGCCGTGGGAGCGCTGTGCGCATTGAGCGCCACATGGGTGCGGCCTGCGCGCATGCGCTGCAAAGTCTCTTTACCCGCCACCACGATGGGGTCGCAGCCAATGACCAAGTCGGCCGCTGCCACGCCCACACGGGTGGTGCGAATGTCGTCTTGGTGATTGGCGATGAGTACATGGCTCCATGTGCTGCCGCCTTTTTGCGCGAGGCCCGCCGCGTCTTGCGTGACGATGCCTTTGCCTTCGATGTGCGCGGCCATGCCCAGCAACTGGCCGATCGTGATCACGCCCGTCCCGCCCACACCCGCTACCACCATGCCCCACGCTTGGGTGGTGTCGGGCAATGTGGGCTCAGGCAATTCAAGCGCGGGCAATTCAATGCGTGACACGCCCTTGGCTTTCTTCTTCAAGCTGCCGCCTTCCACGGTCACAAAGCTGGGGCAAAAGCCTTTGACGCAGCTGATGTCTTTGTTGCACGTGCTTTGGTTGATGGTGCGCTTGCGGCCAAACTCGGTCTCGAGTGGCTCTACGCTCATGCAGTTGCTTTGCACGCCGCAATCGCCGCAGCCTTCGCACACCAGCTCGTTGATCAGCACGCGTGTGGCGGGGTCAGCAAGGGTGCCGCGCTTGCGACGGCGGCGTTTTTCGGTGGCACAGGTCTGGTCGTAAATGATGACGGTGCAGCCTTTGATCTCGCGCATTTCTCGCTGGATTCGGTCTAGCTCATCGCGGTGGAACACGGCCACGCCTTCCACCAAACCTACACCTTCATATTTCTCGGGCTCATCCGTCACCACGGTGATGCGTTGTGCGCCTTCGGCTTTCATGCTTTGCGCGATTTGAAGCACCGAATGTCCTTCTGCCCGCTCGCCCACAGGCTGACCGCCCGTCATCGCCACCGCATCGTTGTAAAGCACCTTGTAGGTGATGTTCACGCCTGCTGCAATGCTTTGGCGAATCGCCAAAATGCCGCTGTGAAAATACGTGCCATCGCCCAAGTTGGCAAAAATGTGTGTGTCGTTCACAAACGGTTGTTGGCCCACCCACGGCACGCCTTCGCCGCCCATTTGCGTGAAGCCGTGCGTATCGCGGTCCATCCACAACACCATGAAGTGGCAGCCTATACCCGCCATCGCACGCGAGCCTTCGGGCACTTGGGTGGAAGTGTTGTGCGGGCAACCCGAGCAAAACCAAGGCATGCGGTCGGCCTTGAGCGTGACGGTTTGCATCTGCGTTTCTTTGGCGCTGATGATGGCCAGCTGCGCTTGGATGCGAGCGGTGGTGTCGGCATCTACGCCAAGCTTGAGCACGCGCTGTGCAATAGCCTTGGCAATGAGAGCGGGGTTGAGGTCGGCATTGGCTCGCAACAAAGTGTTGGCACTTGGGTTGGGCATAGACCACTCGCCACCACCGCCACCGAAGGGGCCTTGCCCGCCCAAGCCGTCCACACTCTCGATTTCATTGAACTTGCCCAGCACATTGGGCCGCACATCGGCGCGCCAGTTGTAAAGCTCTTCTTTGAGTTGGTACTCAATGACTTGACGCTTTTCTTCGATCACCAAAATTTCTTGCAAACCCTTGGCAAACTCGCGCGTCAGCTGCGCATCCAGCGGCCACACCACCGCCACCTTGTGCAAGCGGATGCCAAGACGGCGGCAGGTCGCATCGTCCAGCCCCAAATCGAGCAGCGCTTGGCGCGTGTCGTTGAACGCCTTGCCACTGGCAATCAAACCCAGCCGATCGTTCGGGCCCTCAATCACGTTGTAGTTCAAGCGGTTGGCACGCACGTAGGCGAGGGCGGCGTACCACTTGTAGTCAAACAAACGGGCTTCTTGTTCGAGTGCAGTGTCGGGCCAGCGAATGTGCAGACCGCCCACAGGCATTTCGAATTCGGGAATGACGATGTTCACCCGGTGCGGGTCGATCACGGCGGTGGCGCTGGATTCCACAATTTCTTGGATCGTCTTCATGCCCGACCACACGCCGCTGAAGCGGCTCATGGCAATGGCATGCAGACCCAAATCCAAAATTTCTTGCACGCTACTTGGAAAGAACACCGGCGTGCCGCACGCTTTAAAAATGTGGTCGCTTTGGTGAACTGCTGTTGAGCTTTTGGCCACATGGTCGTCACCCGCCACTGCCAGCACGCCGCCCCAAGGGGTAGTGCCCGCCATGTTGGCGTGTTTGAACACATCCGAGCAACGGTCTACGCCGGGTCCTTTGCCGTACCAAATGCCAAACACACCGTCAAACTTGTTGCTGCCTGCGGGCGCAAAGCCGAGTTGCTGCGTGCCCCACAGTGCGGTGGCGGCCAGCTCTTCGTTGACACCCGGCTGAAACACAATGTTTTGCGCTTCAAGGTAAGGCTTGGCTTTCCAAAGGGATTGGTCGTAGGAGCCCAGCGGTGAGCCGCGATAGCCACTGATAAAACCCGCCGTGTTCTTGCCTTGCAGCGCATCGCGTTGGCGCTGCAACATAGGCAGCTTGACCAGCGCTTGCACGCCACTCATGAAGGCGCGGCCTTGGTCGAGGCTGTATTTGTCGTCCAGCGTCACGGTGTCGAGTGCGCGGCGAATGTGCTCGGGCAGGGGGGCGTTCATGGGGACTCCTAAATCAGCGGCGGTGCACTATGAGTTTAGGACGCAAACTCAGGTCTTGCAGGAACTTGAGGGACATAAAAACCCTTGATCACTTAGGCCACAACACCCACAAACGCAAGCCCTGCTTCATGCGGCCTGCAAAGTCACCCGCCTCTAGGCCTGTGCCTGCAAAGTAATCGGCCCGCACTGCCCCAACGATGGCGCTGCCGGTGTCTTGCGCAAACACCAAGCGTTGCAAATTGCCATTGGGCCCTGTGCTGGTCAGCCACACCGGCGTGCCATAGGGGATGGAGTCTTTGTCCACCGCGATCGATCGGCCTGCCGTAAGCGGCACCCCTTGCGCGCCTCGGGGCCCAAGATCAGCGTCGGCGGCGCTTCGCACCTCTTCGCGAAAAAACACATAGCGCGGGTTGCTCCACAACATCTCTTGCACTAAGCGCGGGTTGCTTTGTTGGGTGCTGACGATCCACGCTTTGATGCCTGGCCACGAGGCGTCGCGAATGAGGCCACGGTCTAGCAACCAACGCCCTACGCTTTGGTAAGGCTGCTCGTTCGATCCCGCAAAGGCCAAGCGCACCACACGCATGCTGCCATCGGGGTTGGCCATGCGCACACGGCCCGAGCCTTGGATGTGCAGCACCAAAGCATCAATGGGGTCAGCCAGCCAGGCCACTTCTCGGCCACGCAGAGCTTCAAGCGCTGGTGGATGGTTGTCGATCTCTTGGCGACTGAACCACGGGCGGCCCGTGCGGCGGGCCTCAGTCAAGCCCTCGGGCGGCGCATACAAAGGCACTTCAAAGCCAGGGCGCATCTGCGCTGAAGCATCAAACAAGGGCTCGTAATAACTGGTGAGCAAACCCTCCACCGCGCCGTCGAGTGTCTCGACGCGGTAGGGCTGCAAGCGGCTCATCATCCAGAGGCGGCGGTCAGCGTCGCTGCCCAGCATGAGCTGGCGCACGTCTTGGCACAGCGGCGCAAATAAAGGGCCGGGACGCACGCAGTTTTGCAACCACGCGTTCCATGCGTCTTGCAGCGGGTCGTTTTGCCAACCGGGCACATCGCTCCATGAGACCGCGACCCAGCGGCTGCGGTAGCTTTGCTGAGGGCTGGGCGTGCCCGGTGTGCCAGCCAAGCTGCCCGTGGTACGGGGCAAATCCGCAGGCGTTTTTGGCGCAGGCAAGGATGGGGGGCGGCCATAGTCGCTCACGGGCGCTTGCCGCGATGTGCCGCACGCCACCAAGCTTCCTACAATCAGGACACCTGTCAAACGCCAAAGGATGTGTCTCATGTTGTTAATTTTGCTAGAAGCGCTGGGCGCTGGTTGCATCCTGGTGTTGATCGTGTGGTGGACCATGTTTTCAGGCCGCGCAGAGACTGAAGCTGAACACGAAGCGGCGCAAAAAGAGGCGGCCAAAGAAGACAAGTAGCTCACTCGCCGCGTAACAAGTTGGCCAGCTCCACAGCCGACTTCACATTCATCTTGTCAAACACGCGCGCGCGGTGCACTTCCACCGTCCTCACGCTGATGTCGAGCTGATCTGCAATCAGTTTGTTGGGCAACCCTTCGACCACCAAATGCATCACGTCGCGCTCACGCTCGGTGAGATCGGACAAGTGGTGTTGCATGCTTTGTTTGCTGCGCAGCACTTGAAGGGTTTGGGCAGAGCGGGCCAAGGCTTGCTCGACGCGGTCGACCAGCGCGTTGTCGGAGAACGGTTTTTCACAAAAATCAAATGCCCCCCGCTTGACCGAGTCCACGGCCGTCGGCACGTCGGCGTGACCCGTCAGAAAGATCACGGGCAGGACATCTAGCAACTTGCGCTCGATGAGTTGCTCAAACAAAGCCAGTCCGCTCATGCCAGGCATGCGTACGTCAAGCAGCAAACAACCAGGCTGGCTGGGCTGCCAAGCCAAACGGATGGGGCTCAAAAACTCAGCAAACGCATCGGCGCTCTCAAACGATTGGCTGGGCAAGCGACGTGAGCGCAGCAGCCACGCCAAGGCTTCGCGCACGCCAGCGTCGTCATCAACAATAAATACCAAAGCGTCTTCTGAGGGTTGCATGTGTGGGGCCTGAATTCAAGATTGTGGCAGGGTAAAACTGAACACAGTGCCGCAAGGAAGATTCGGCTGAAAGCGCAAGAGCCCACCATGCTGCTCCACCACGGTGCGGCACAAGCTCAAACCCAAGCCCATGCCTTCTTGCTTGGTGGTGAAAAACGGCGTGAAGAGTTTTTCGACCACGCCCTCTGGAATGCCATGACCCAAATCGGCCACCGAAAACTCCAACCACCGGCTGCTGGCCTGGGCGGTTGCGAGGCGCACCGCCAAGGTCAACACTTTATGCGGCGTGTCATCGGCCATGGCTTGCATGCCGTTGCGCGTGAGGTTCAACAACACCTGCTCCACCATGGTGCGATCGCACAAGACGGCTGGCAAATCCGACGGACAGTTCACCACCACGCGCACACCGAGTTTGCGGGCTTGCAAAATCACCAGGGGCATCACGTCATCCAGCAACGCGCGGGGGCTGACGGCCTCGCGCGCTTGGTCTCGACGGCGCACAAAATCGTGCACGCTTTTTATCACTTTACCTGCTCGCTCGGCCTGTTGACCAATGCGTTGAATGGCGCTGCTCAAGGTCTCCGCCAGTTGCGGGTCTTTGAGTGCCGCGTCTTTCAGCAAGTTCATGCTACCGGTGGCGTAACTAGAAATAGCGGCCAAGGGTTGATTCAGCTCATGGCTCAAGAGCGAGGCCATTTCGCCCACGGTAGTTAAACGCGCCGTGGCTTGCAAACGCTCTTGGCTGGCACGCGACATCTCTTCAACGCGGCGTTGCTCGCTCACATCCAAAACAGCCCCCATCCAGCCCGTTTGTTCGCCCATGGCGTTGATGAGGGGAGCTTCAAAAATCATCACTGGAAAAAGCTCGCCGCTCTTGCGCATGAACACCGATTCAGCGCCCTCGCGCGGCGGCGCATTGCCCGCCAAACGCAGGGCTTGGCGTTGCCCGTATTCGTCCACCATCTCAGGCGGCCAATAGGGTGCAGGAATGCTTTGGCCAATTAACTCTTTGGCCTCAAACCCCACCATTTCGCAAAACGCGGGGTTGACATAGGTGATGCGCCCCTCGCTGTCACGCGCACGCAGGCCTGTAACAAGGGAGTCCTCCATTGCTTTGCGAAACGCCAAGGCATCGGCCAAGTCCAGCTCTACGCGTTGGCGACGGCGCATGTCTCGCGCCAGCATCACCAGCACGGTGACCAGCGCCATGGCCATGGCTGTGACCAAGGCGGTCAGCACATTGGGGAACAGATCGGGCGCACCGCGCCAACTGTCCATTCGCAGCACCATGGTGTGGCCGGGCAAATCCAACAACTGCTTGGCAATGAAAACCCGCGTGCCACGGCTCGCCGTGCCGTGCATGGCCAAGCGCGTGCCATCTGATTCGGTGAACGACACCTCTTGGCTGCGGGTGAGTTGCGGACCCACCATGTTGACCAAGATTTCGCCCAAGGCGTAAGAGGCGACGGTGTAGCCGGTCAACACGCCATCGGTGAACACCGGCAAGCACAAATCCATGATTTCCAAGCCCAAGCCATCGGCTTGCGGCACATAGGCGCTGGCACCATACCCAGGGCCGCTTTGGCGGCGGGCCACGTTGCAGGCTTGCACCACTTCGGGCTGCATCACTGCACGTCCAAAACGATTGAAGGGGGGTGCACGAAAGGGGGTGTCCACGCTGCTGAGCACACGCAAATCGGTATCGCGCAACTCCAAACGCAACCATTCACGGCGTTCACGCAGCATGGTGGTGGCCTCTTGCGTCCATGGCACGGTGGCATTTTCGGCATATTGCAAGGCCTGCAAGCTTTGCACATTGCGGGTCAGGGCCGTGCGAATGTCACCCACCGCATCTGCGGCATCGCGCTCAATTTGGCTTTGTACTTGCGTCACTTCATAACGGCCCGCCAACCACACCAAGGTGCTGAACATCGACAGCACCAGAATGACCAGAGCCGCCCACAAAACACGGCGGCGTGTGCGAGGCACAAGGGGGAAAAGCATCAGTCGACCTTGGTCACCCGTGGGTTGGTCCAAGTGCCATCTACCAAAAACTCATTGGTACCTGCTCGCACCAAGGGTTTGCTCAAAATCATTTGTGCCAAGTAAGTGGTCAAACCAATCAAAGGGTTGATGGTGGCCACATACAGCGAGGCGGTACCCGCATTGATTTCAGGCACCACCACCACTTTGAGTTTTTGGGTTTCACGCACCAAGTCGGCGCTGCCCTCAATCAAAGCGCCCGCCACCACGCCCTTCATTTGCAGGTTGTTGGTGGATGCCACGCCTTGGTCAATGCCAATATCGCCACGCACAAAATCAAAGGCAAAGCCGTCGCTGAACAGGTCGCTGAAATCCAAGGTCAAACGCCGCGGCAAGGCTTGCAAATTGAGCACCCCCAGCAAGCGAGCAGCGCCTGGTTCGGTCTTTAAGAACTGCCCTTTTTCTATCGCCAAATGCATCTTGCCGTTCATGCTGGCGTAGTCCAAGGTGATGGGCGAGCCCTGCCAAGACACTTGGCCTTCTAAACGTCCTTCGCCACGACGAATTGCGCCGGGCGTGCCTAAGCGCGCAAGCAAGTCGCCGCTGTCACGGATGTTCATCACAAAGTTAAATTGAGTTCGGCGCAACACGGGGCCCTCGGTCGCCCAGTTGCCGGAGGCAGTCAAGCTGGCCTCGGGTAATGTGACATTGAATTTATTCAAACGCCATTCACGCACGGCGTTGGCACCCACACGGTTGACGGCTTCAATCTCAAACCGACCTAGTTTTTTGCCGCGCAAGGTCAAATCATTCACCACGATGTCAAGGCCGGGAATGCTGCTGGGCTGCTCGGTCAACAAGCGTTCGACATCGGCCACCAAACTCGGAGGAATATTCAGATAAGCCAAGCGTGCATAAAGCTGCCCAGGCACGCTGCCGCTGGAGGGTCGCACTTCGGCAGAGCCATTGAGCTCATCGGCGCTGATGTTCAAGCGCCACGTGTCTCCCAGACGCGTGCCGCCTACCACCACTTTGTTGATCAGGCGGTCTGTCGCTTTGATTTGATCGGCTTGCAAGGTAATCATGGTGGGCATGTAGTCTTGCGCCTCGTCACTGCTGGCCTCGCTGCCCACCATCACTTTAGAGGTCGACTTGCGCGCCATAGGCGACGTGCCCGTCAGTTGCGTGAGTGCGAGCTGCCAAGCATCCACATCCAGCGCTGGCAGCTGCAGGCTCAGGCTCACCGCGTTGTCGCGCAAGGGCGCCACGTTCGTCACCGATTGGCCCAATGCAATGCCGCCGCGCAAAACCCGCGTGCGTGGCCCGCTTAGATCGCGCACATACATGACCGACGCGACACTGTCTAAGGTCACGCTGATTTGGTCTTGCATCACGCGCGCCTTGGGCTGCAAAGATTCACGCGTGAGCTGCGACTCGATGCGCAGGGGCATCTTTGCAGCCGCGGGCTTGGTCAAAGGGGCGGGCAAATTCAAGGCCATGCCTTTGAGGTCGCTGGTAATCAGCAGCTCAGGCTGGCCGCGGCGCAGGCCCAAGCTTGCGTTGTAACTGGAGGTACCCGTGGCGCGCTGCGCAAGGCGCGAGACAAGGCCAAGCTCACGCGCCTGTCGCAGGCCCTCGGCTGTCAAATTGCCGCGGATTTTGAGTTGCAAGGGCGATTGGCCGTCTTTCACGGCAATCGACAAACCGCCCTCCAACACCGCATCGCCGCCCAATAACTGGGCTTGAAGTGATTTGAGTTGAAAGCCTTGCTCGCTGAACTGCAAGGTGCCTCGCATGCGATTGAGCACCGGCGTCCCAGGCATCACTTGCAAGCCGTTGTCGGCAAACACCACGCTACCTTGCACCTTCGACTTGGTCAATTGATCAATCGGCAAGGTCAAGGCCAATTTGTAATTCGCATCACCCGTGGCTTGGCTTTTACTTAACACCGCGCCCGTTAAATCGTTGAGGGTCGACTTGGCAATCACCTCTAACATTTGCGTCATGGGCCCTTGCGCTTCACCCGTCACGCTGACCACGGGCGCGTCCAATTTTGGAATCGTTGCCACCACTTTCTGCCATGTCAGTTGAGGAGCGCCAGCCAACTGCGTGTTGCCTTTGAACTGCAAAGTGCCGCGGTCAAACACCAACTCACCGTTCAATTCGGTCAGCGCAGGCCAGGCTGGCGCAGGCGCTGTTTTGGCTTTAGAAGGCTCGGGAGCAGGCACGTAGGCGTATTTAACGTGCGTCACCGGCGCGACGATGCGGAACTCGCCCAAGGCTGGGTTATCAAATGGCATGTCGTGCAAGTCACCCCTCAGACGCATCGTCACACGACTGGCATCTCCCGCTTGCACCGCATCTCGCACGTAGGCGCGCACATCGGCTGGCAAGGTGTTGGGCAAGTAACGATGCACTTGCGCCACTTTGACGCGGCTCAGCGTGGCGGTTAAATCCAACACACCTGGCAAGCGTGATTGGGCTTCGCCTGTTTTCCAATTGCCGCTGAATTGGCCCGCCAAGTCCGCATTTGCCAAGCGGCCTTGGGTGAACTGCACCGCCAACGCATCACCTGTGTTTTGCCAAACCATGTGAGCCGACGCTTCTTCTAAGGCAATGCGAGGCTCGTCCAACCCCACGGGCAAGGTCACGCTGCCGTTAAGAATGTTCACGCTTGCTTTGCCGCCTTTGTGCGTCAGGTCAAATTCAAGCTGCGTGCCCTGCAGGCCCGGCATGTGAGCCAAGGGACTGTCGGGCAAGGGGTCGCGCCGCATCTCTAACTGTCGCACTTCACCTTTGGCACTGAAGTTCAACAAGGCGTCTTGGGTGTGTTGCCATGTGGCAATGAGCTGCTCGACTTGGCCTTGCGGTTGCACGCGCGACAGCAGCGCACGCCACGCTTCTGGCAAAGGCAAACGTTGGCTGACTTGTGCAAGAGCCTCCAAGTCCAAGCGGTCGGCATTCAGGGTGCCTGATTCAAACGTATCGCCGCGCCAGCTTAAGCGCATCACACCCCCCGGCCAGTGCTCGCCCTCTTGGGTGTCAAACATCAAGTTTTGACTGCTGACTTCGACCTCACCGTTTTGCCACTGCGCCGCGATTCGGCCTTGCACACGACGCAAAGACAATGGCAATAAATCGGCCCCCAAACGGGCGTCCACCGCGTCCAACGCCACGTCCGCCGACACGCCCACAGGGGCGCCTTTTTTGACATCGGTTCGAACGTGTAACGCCCCGCGGCCCTCTTGCAAAGACAAGCCCCTGTCCATCGACACCCATTGACGCAAAGTGGCGAGATTGACATAGGGCAAATCAGCAATCACCTCGCCCGACCACTGCGTGGTGTCGCCTGCGCGCTGCCAAGGGACCTGATGAAACTTTCCACGCACAGAAAACCGTTGACCCAACGCCTCGGGCGGTGTGAGGTCGGCACGCATCTCGTGTTGCAACCACTGATTCTTGAATGTCAGGTCAACGCCTTGCAGCGTCAACACGGGTGCGCTGGCTTGCGCAGCCGAGGGGCGGCTCTCGTCACGCCAGTGAATCAAGCCACCACGCACCACCAGTTTGGGCTGCGAAAAAAACCAGTCAGCACCCTGGCCATCACCCGCTACGCCCGTGTCTATGCCCGACACCCACACATGGCCGGTGGCATCGCGGCGAATTTCCAACTCGGGTTGTTCAATCTCGAGCTGCTCTAGCTGGCCCAACAACACGGAGCGCGGCGACACCGCCGCCAGCACACGGGGCAAACTCAAAGCCTCTCGACCTTCACGGTCGAACAATTGAATGCGGTTGAGTTCAAAGCTTGGCATCCACCAGCCGCCTTGGACGCTGATGCTGCCGATTTCTACGCGCAACCCCAAAGCGCGAGTGGCTTGATGCTGCAGGGCTTCTCGGTAGTCACCAATTCGGGGCACAATGAAAATATGCAAAGCGCTCCAAGCTAGCCATACCGCCACCCCAGCAAACGCCAGCAAACCCAAAGCCCAGTGAAGCGCACGTCGCCAAGCTGACTTGGTTTTCAAATCAGCAGCGAGGTTTTCAGGGGTGGGATTTACAGGGTCTGACAAATGTTTCATGGTGCTAGCAACGTGACCGGAATTATCCCCTCCTCTGTGCCCAATCTGAGTACTTATTCGCGCCTCGTCCAGCGCCTGCGGCGTCGCTATGCGAATGAATTGCATTTGCTGCCCGAAGGTGCGCCCGTATTGGACACGATGCAGACCTGTTTTAAAGCGCTACGCAAAACCTACCACTGCGCTGATGCCCTACGCATGCTACGCCAGCTGGTCATGGAGCGCTTGGTGGTGATGGACTGCGAGCAAGGCGCCAGCCTCGAAGTGGTCACCCGCGCTGTGACCAAGCTGGGTGAGTTCACCCTTGACATTGCCTTTCAAGAAGCCCAAACCCAACTGGACGCCAACCACGGCATACCCATCGCGCCCAGCGGCGAGCGAGCAGTGCTGTGGATTGTTGGCATGGGCAAATTTGGCGCACGCGAACTGAATGTGTCTAGCGACATCGACCTGATCTATGTGTACGACGAAGACGGCGAAACCACGGGTCAGGCCGACGGACGTGGGCGCATCAGCAACCACGACTACTTTGCCAAAGCCGTCAAACTCATTTACGCCTTGATCGGCGATAACACTGACCACGGCTTTGTTTTTCGCATGGACTTGGCGCTACGCCCCAACGGCAACTCTGGCCCCAGCGTGGTGTCGCGCCAAGCCTTGGAAGAATATTTCTTGGTACAGGGACGCGAATGGGAACGCTTTGCATGGCTCAAGAGCCGCGTGGTTGCGCCTTTCAGTGCCAAAGCCAATGCTTTTGAGTTGCGCGACACCGTGCTGCCTTTTGTATTTCGGCGTTATTTGGACTACCGCGTGTTTGAGTCGCTGCGCAGCTTGCATCAGCAAATTCGCAAACACGCGATCACGCAAAGCGCGGGACGGCCAGAGCGGGCCAATGATGTGAAGCTGTCACGCGGCGGCATTCGTGAAATTGAGTTCACGGTTCAGCTGCTGCAAGTGGTGCGCGGCGGGCAGTTTCCCGAGCTGCGCACGAGACCCACGTTGCAAGCATTGCAACGCCTGAGCCAAGCCAACCTCATGCCCGCGGCCACTGCAGAAGCCATGGCCAAGGCCTATGTGTTTTTGCGCCAGGTCGAGCACCGCATTCAGTACTTGGACGACCAACAAACCCATGCACTCCCCACCCACGACCAAGACCTGAACTGGCTGGCGCTGACCCTGGGCTTTGGCGACAGCTGCGATTTCTTAAGCCAGCTTGATGCGCACCGTGAACTGGTGGCCCACGAGTTTGACCGCTTGCTGGGCTTGGGCGATAAGGCCGAGCACAGCGGCAACGGCGACTGCAACAGCTGCACACCCAAGCAAGACTATGTGGACTTAACTTCCTTGCTGCCCGACTTAAATGCACGCCTGCGAGAGCGCGTGATGCACTGGTGTGAACAGCCCCTCATCCGCGCCCTACGCGATGACAGCGTGCAGCGCTTGTTGAAGCTTTTGCAGCGTACCAATGCGTGGATCGAAGACGGCCGCATCACTGAAGAAGCGGCCGTGCGTTGGAGCGATTGGATGGAGCCTCTGCTGCGGCGAGAAAGCTATTTGGCTTTGTTGATCGAGCGCCCGCGTGTGCATGAGCAACTCATGCGTTTGCTCGGCTTAGCGCGTTGGCCCGCCAAGTATTTGCAGCAACACCCCGGCGTGATTGATGAGCTGGCAGGCGAGGCCTTATTGGCCGAACGCTTTGTGCCAGCCGAGTTTGAAGAAGAGCTAGAGCGGCGCTTGGCCTCGTTGCAATCCACCGGCCAAGCAGACGAAGAAACCTTGCTCAACCTGTTGCGCCGCGCCCACCACGCCGAGGTGTTTCGCACCCTGGCGCGTGACGTGGAAGGCCGCATCACAGTGGAACAAGTGGCTGACGATTTAAGCGCCTTGGCCGACAGCCTGCTTAAGATCACCAGCCGTTGGGTGTGGCAACACTTCAAACAACGCCATCGCGACGAGCCGCAATTTGCCATCCTCGCCTATGGCAAGTTGGGCGGCAAAGAGCTGGGCTACGGCAGCGATCTGGACATTGTGTTTGTGTATGAAGACGCACACGAACGTGCGGGCGAAATTTACGCAGCCTATGTGCGCAAGCTCATCAACTGGCTAACCGTGAAAACGGGCGACGGCGATTTGTACGAGATTGACACCGCGCTTCGCCCCAACGGCAGCTCGGGTTTGCTGGTGTCCACTTTTGACGCCTATGCCGACTACCAAGGCCAGCGCGGCGACAACACAGCCTGGACATGGGAACACCAAGCTATGACGCGGGCGCGTTTTTGCCTCGGTGCGGCCGACCTCAAAATACGCTTTGACAGCGTGCGTGCCAGTGTCATCAATGCCAAGCGCGACGTGGCGGCCTTGCGCCAAGAAATTGTGGCCATGCGCGACAAGATGCGCAGCGCCCATCCCGTGAAACCCAATTTGTTTGACGTCAAGCACAGCGCTGGCGGCATGGTGGATGTGGAGTTTGCTGTGCAGTTCTTGGTCCTGGCCCATGCGCATCAACAACCTACGCTGTTGGCCAACGTGGGCAACATTGCTTTGTTATTGAACGCTGAACAATCGGGCTTGTTGCCCGTGGGTGTGGGCGAAGCAGCAGGCAGCGCTTACCGTGAATTACGCCGTGTGCAACACCGCGCGCGCTTGGACGAGCAGCCAACGCAAGTGCCATGCACCGAGCTAGACAAAGAATGTGCCGCCATTCAGTCGCTTTGGCTCGCCGTGTTCGGCCACTAACCTTGACGAATTTTTTTGACCAGCGCTGTGGTGGAGTAACCGTCGACAAACGGAATCGCTTGGGCGCGGCCACCGTAGGCCAGCACCACTTGCGTCTCGGCGAGTTGGCTCATGTCGTAGTCGCCACCTTTGACCAACACATCCGGGCGTAACTCAGAGATGAGCTCAAGGGGGGTGTCTTCGTCAAACCACGTCACCAAGCTCACGGACTCTAAAGCGGCCATCAAGGCGGCACGGTCTAGCTCGTTGTTGAGGGGGCGGTCTGGCCCTTTGCCCAAACGGCGTGCAGAGGCATCGCTGTTGAGTGCCACCACCAAACTACCGCCCACGCTGCGGGCTTGCGCCAAATACGAGGCGTGCCCACGGTGCAACACATCAAACACGCCATTGGTAAACACCACGGGGCCCAGTGCACGCAAAGCCGCCACGCGTTGCACCGCATCTTGGCGTGAGCTTAGTTTTAAAAGAAATGCAGGAGGCAGCAAAGAGGCATCGTTCATGGTGCGGCAATTCTAAGTTGCGCACTGCCTAAAGCCTCAGGCCGCCAGGACTAGCGCTGCCTTGTTTGCATCTGACTTGGGGGTTCGGCGGTGTTGGTCAACAGCCTCTGAAATGGAAGCCAGATCGGACAACACCAACACGCGCTCGATTTGCCGTCGACGCAACGCAGACGCGCTGCCACCAGCCCACACGGCAACATCGTTTGGCAGAAGCGCGTTCAACTCGGCCAAGCCGTCGACCACATGGTTTGGTTTCATGCTTGCGCTAAAGCTCAAGGCCACCACATCAACCTGGTGAGCCAGTGCCGCTTGTGCAATGTCGCGCACCGGTGTTTGGGTGCCTAACGAAACGCAGCGGCAGCCCTGCAAGGCCAACAAACTTTCGACCATCAACAAGCCCAAGCCATGCACCTCTTGCGGAAAAGTGGTCAGCAACACTTTGGGCGCTGTAGTTTGCGCAGCGCTGGGAATGGCGGCGATGGCTTGGCGCATCAAGGTACTGATGCACTCGGTATACAGATGCTCTTGATGCACAGCCAAGTCACCCTGGGCCCAAGTCTCCCCAACCAAGTAGGTAAGAGGCGCCACCACGTCCGTGATAAAACCTTGCAAGCCCATGGTGGACAAGGCTTGGTGCAAAGCCAAACGAATCCCCTCGGCGTCTTGTGATTGAAGCAAGGTCAGATACGCCTGCAACTCGGCGTGCTCCTGCGTTACTTGTGCTTCCGACCCAGCCTGCACGCTGGCCTCGGCTCGGCTTAATTGCTGCAACACGGCCATGGGCTGCGCCACAACGCGGCCTGGGCGGTGACCTTGATCCATCAACCGTTTGATGACGCGCAGCTGCTGCACTTGCGCCATGGGGTAGGAGCGCTCGTCGTTGGCATCACGGCCGGGCATTGGAAAACCATAGCGACGCTCCCACACGCGCAAGGTATCTTTGCCAATGCCAGTGTCGCGTTCGACGGCAGCAATAGACAGAGTTATGTGGAGAGGGTCTTCAGGTATGGTCATTGTTAGAAATCCCTATCGCTAATCGTGGAGAATGGCTCCGTCCAAGACAAACAATTCGTAGTAGGCCATGATGGACCTGGATTAAAAAGGGGTTTTCCCGTGATGCATCGTATTTTATTCGCTTTAGTTGGCTTATTTTTGGGGGTTAGCCCTGTTCACAGCGCGCCTGAAGGCAAGTCCACTTCTGCCAGTTGCCCGCGTGTTTTGCAACACACCTTGGCTCGTCTGCAAGATGAAAAGCCACAAGCACTTTGTCAATACGCTGGCCAAGTCGTCGTCGTGGTGAACACCGCCAGTTTTTGTGGCTTCACTCCGCAGTACAAAGGCCTGGAAGCCTTGCACGCCAAATACAAAGACCGCGGCTTGGTGGTGCTGGGCTTTCCTAGCAACGACTTCTCCCAAGAGCCGGACAGCAACGCCAAGATCGCCGACTTTTGCGACAACACCTTTGGCGTGAAGTTTCCTATGTTTGTAAAAACCACCGTGCGCGGTGCTGACGCATCACCCTTGTTCAAGCAACTGGCGGAGCAAACAGGCACCTCGCCCAAGTGGAATTTTTATAAATACGTCATCAGCCGAGACGGCAAAGACGTCAAGAGTTTCAGCAGCATGACGGGCCCACAAGACAAGAATTTTGTGCAAGAGATTGAAAAGCAATTGGCCTTCAAGAGTGCTGCGCGATGAAACCACGCATCGCCATCGTGGGCTCGGGTATTTCGGGCCTGTCTGCAGCGCACCATTTGCAGCACAAAGCCAACATTACCTTGTTTGAAGCTGGTGATTATTTCGGTGGCCACACCCACACGGTAGACGTGACCTTGCCCACCGCCTCCGGCATGCAAACGCACGGGGTGGACACTGGCTTTTTGGTCTACAACGAACGCACCTACCCTGGGCTCATTGCGTTGTTTGAAGAACTGCAAGTGACCACCGTCAAGTCAGACATGTCGTTTTCGGTGCAAGTGCCACACAAAAACGGCAAAGGTGCTTTGGAGTGGAACGGTGCCAACCTCAACACCGTGTTTGCCCAGCGCAGCAATTTATTCAAGCCCAGCTTCTTGCTGATGCTGCGTGATGTGGTGCGCTTCAACGCGCTGGCTACCCAGCTGGCCGAGCGCAACCAAGACGATGAGTTGGCTCAGCCCTTGAGCGGTTTTTTGATCTCGCACAAATTTAGCGACGTATTTCGCGACTGGTATTTGCTGCCCATGTTGGGCTGCATTTGGAGCTGCCCCACCGACCAAATGCTGAAGTTTCCTGTGGCCACCATGATTCGGTTTTGCCACAACCACGGCCTGATTCAAGTCAACAACCGTCCGCAATGGCACACCGTGGCAGGCGGCGCACGCCACTATGTTGAGAAGATTTTGGCGGGCATTCCAGACCAACGGCTGAGCACACCGGTGCTGCACATTGATCGCGACGCACACAGCGTGACGCTGCAAACGCATGCAGGCTCTGAACGGTTTGACCAAGTTATTTTGGCCACCCATGCCGATCAATCTCTGGCCATGTTGGCCGAACCTTCGCCTCAAGAGCGGGCCACACTCAGCGCCATTCGCTACCACCCCAACCGAGCCGTGCTGCACACCGACACCTCGGTGATGCCTCAAAAAAAACTCGCCTGGGCTGCGTGGAATTACGAGCGCGCCGCGCACAGCAACACCGAGTCGGCCCGTGTGTGTCTGCACTATTGGCTCAACCTGTTGCAACCGCTGCCGTTCACGCAAGACGTGATCGTCTCGCTCAACCCTGTTCAAGAGATTGACCCCGCGCACATCCTTGGCGAATACGACTATGCCCACCCCGTGTTTGACCTGCCCGCCATTCAGGCGCAAACCCAAATGCCACAACTGCAAGGCCTGCAACACACATGGTTTGCCGGTGCGTGGATGGGCTATGGCTTTCATGAAGACGGCTTCAAGGCTGGGCGTGATGTCGCGCGCTGCCTGCTCGCCCGCTTGACCCAATGAACGCCATGACACAAGCCATGATTGGTTTTGGACAAGTTCGCCACACGCGACTACGCCCCACGCCACACGCATTCAACTACAGCACCTTCTTTTTGATGCTGCCCATGCGCACGTTGCAATCCTCGGGCCATGCGACGCTGCCCATCAACCGTGCAGGCGCCATCAGCTTTCATGATGTCGACCACGGTGATGGCCGCAATGCAACAGAAGGCGGCGCGCTCGCTTGGCTAGACGATGTGCTGTTGCGCGAAGGCATCACTGACGCCACGGGCGAGGTGTGGCTGCACTGTTACCCGCGCGTGCTGGGCTACACCTTTAAGCCCGTGAGCTTTTGGTATTGCCACGGCGCAGACAACACGTTGCGTGCCGTCGTGGTGGAAGTGAACAACACTTTTGGTGAGCGTCACTGCTATTTGCTAGACCGCCCGCAGTTCGGCGTGGAGCAACGCGCCAACAAAGTGTTTCATGTGTCGCCGTTTTGCGCGGTGCAGGGCGACTACCGTTTTCGCTTCATGCGCTCGGTGGATCACACCCTCGCCCGCGTGGACCACGACGATGCAGATGGCCCTTTGATAGAAACCAGTGTGAGCGGTCAACTCAAACCCATCACGCCAGCCGAGTTGCGTCACGCTTTGTTGGGCTACCCACTGATGACGCTGATGGTGATGGCCCGCATCCATTGGCAAGCCTTGAAGCTGTGGCTCAAGCGCGTGCCGTTTTTTTCCAAGCCCACACCTCCGCAAGATTTTGTGACCCGCTGATATTGATACACGCCCATGAATAGCTCGACCTCCACCAACCGCACCTCCCAGTCAGAAGCCATGCCCGCTGCAGCACGCCGCGTGCTGAGCTTGCTGCAACGTTTGCAACACGGCACATTGCATGTGCAGTGGCCAGATGGCCGGGTGGAGCAGTTTGGCTCAGCGCCCGCTTCAGGCAAAGCACTCAACGCCACCTTGCATTTGTACAGCTGGGCACCGCTCACGCAAGCGCTGAAGTCGGGTGACATTGGTTTTGCAGAAAGCTACATCGCCGGCGAATGGAGCACCAACAACTTGTCGGAGTTGCTTCAACTGTTGCTGGCCAACCGCCGCGACATGGACGCTTTGATTTTTGGCAACTGGCTGGGCCGCTTGTATTACCGCGTTCGACACTTGCTGCATCGCAACACGCGCAGCAACAGCAAGAAAAACATCCACGCACATTACGACTTGGGCAACGCGTTTTACGAGCTGTGGCTAGACCCCACCATGAACTACTCGTCCGCGTGGTTTGACAACGACCGGTCCAAGCCCATGGCCGAAGCCCAAACCGCCAAAGTGCGCCGCGCCCTGCGCATGGTGGACGCCAAGACGGGTGACCGCATTCTTGAAATCGGCTGCGGTTGGGGTGCCTTGGCCGAACTAGGTGGCACAGAGTTTGGCGCACACATGAGCGGTGTGACCCTGAGCCACGAACAGTTGGCGTTTGCCCACCAGCGTATGCAACGGTTGGGTTTAGAAGGCACCAGCAACTTGCGTTTGCAAGACTACCGTGACATTGACGATGGGCCCTATGACGCCATTTGTTCCATCGAAATGCTGGAAGCCGTGGGCCAAGAATATTGGGCCACTTATTTTGAAAGCGTAGCGCGCTTGCTTAAATCAGGCGGCAAAGCGTGCATTCAAACCATCGTCATCGACGACGCGCTGTTTGACCGCTACGTGAAGAGCACCGATTTCATTCAGCAATACATCTTTCCCGGCGGCTGCTTGCCTTGCCCGCGTGAGTTTCGCGCACATGCCGAACGCGCGGGCCTCAAAGTGGTGGACGAGTTGGCCTTCGGCTTGGACTACGCCGAAACACTGCGCCGCTGGCGTCACCAATTCATGGCCGACAAAACACAAGTGCTGCAACTGGGCTTTGACGAACGCTTCATGCGCATTTGGGAGTTCTACTTGGCATACTGCGAAGCCGCGTTTGAGCAGCACAGCACAGACGTTGTTCAGTTCACTTTGCTCAAACCATGACCACGCGCCGCGCTGCTTTGACGCTAGTTTTACGCACGGCTTTGGCCGGTGTGGGCGTTGGGCAGTTTGGCGCTGTGCAGGCCGAAGTCAGCCGTGAAGCCTTGCAGCCCAGGCCTGCGTTGCAAGCCGTGTTACGCACACCGCGCTTGTTGGGCCAACACCGCCTCACCTACTGGGGCTTTGAGGTTTACGACGCCCGCCTGTGGGCCAGTGCCCCATTTGCTGCGCAGGATTGGGCCAAGCAAATGCTGGTGATTGATCTGCGCTACTTGCGCGACTTCAAAGGCGCTGACCTTGCGCAACGGTCTATCGACGAAATGCAAGGTCAACGCCCTCTGAGCGCCGCCCAACTGCAAAGCTGGTCGGCCACGCTGCAAGCCCTGATGCCCAATGTGCGCGCAGGTGAACACATCACGGGTATTTACAGCCCGGACAAAGGCATGCAACTGTTGCACCAAGACCGCCTGCTTGGCGAGTTGCGCGACGCCGAATTTGCGCAACGCTTTTTGGGCATTTGGTTGGCCGCTGAATCCTCACAACGCCAGCTCCGCCAAAACCTTTTGGCAGGTGCTCAGCCATGAGGCGTCTTTGCATGCGGCGTGGCGGATGTTATGGTGTCGCTCAGTAATGTTTGCACGGGGTTATTGATATGCATTTTTTAAAACCATTCAACCCGCCTATCGCCGATTGGCAAGGCCGCAGCGTTTGGCTGATTGGCGCCTCCAGCGGCATTGGCTTGGCCACGGCCAAAGCGCTGCACGCTGCTGGCGCAAAAGTAGTGGTGTCGGCACGCAAGGCCGAATTGCTGCAACAGTTTGTAGACACGCATCCCGGCGCACAAGCAGTGGTGATGGACGTGAGCGACACGGCCGCCATTGCTGAAGCAGCCAAGTACGTGCAAACGCATCAGGGCTTGGATGTGGTGATGTACTGCGCGGGCTACTACCAAGCCATGCGCGCCTCCGACTATTCGCTGATCGAAATGCAGCGTCACCTTGATGTCAACTACACCGGTGCGTTGCGTGTGCTGGAAGCGGTCTTGCCCACCCTAATTGCCAATGGCGCGGGCCACCTCAGCTTTATTTCCAGCGTGGCTGGCTTTCGTGGTTTGCCACAAAGCTTGGCATACGGCCCGACCAAAGCCGCCCTCATCAACTTGGCCGAGGCTTTGTATTACGACCTTTCGCAACGCGGCGTTGGTGTGAGCTTGATCAACCCCGGCTTTGTGGAAACACCCTTGGTGGCAGGCAATGACTTTCCAATGCCAGCGCTTATCTCGCCCGAAAGGGCGGCAACGGAAATTCTCAAAGGTTGGCGCAAAGGAGAATTTCACATTCATTTTCCTAAGCGCTTCACGCGCGTGCTGCTATTGCTGCGCTTGCTGCCTTACCGCTGGTACTTTGCCTTGGTGCGTGGTGGGACGGGCATGTGATGACTGACTCACCAGAAGCGGCCATGCACCGTGTGGTGCATTTCTTTGAACACCTGCAGCCAGCGGATGTATCGCGCATGGCCGAGATCTACACCGCCGACGCGCAATTCAAAGATCCATTCAACCAAGTGCAGGGCCTGCCTGCGATAGCACACGTTTTTGCCCACATGTTTGAAGCGCTTCAAGCGCCACGCTTTGTGATCACTACCCAAGTAGTACAAGGTGAGCAGTGCTTTGTGACTTGGGATTTTTTGTTTGCCATGCCGCGCATGGACGGCGGTCAAACGCAAACCATTCGCGGGGCCACGCACTTTGTGCTGCGCGAAGAAGCGGGCGTTTGGCGCGTGGCCGTGCACCGCGATTATTGGGATGCGGCGGAAGAGTTGTACGAAAAGCTGCCCGTCGTCGGCGCCTTGATGCGCTGGCTAAAAAAACGCGCTAACAGTTAAGCAAACCGCGCCCATAAAAAAGCCCTTCAGCGAAGGGCTTTTTGCTTTTGAAAAGCTAGTCTTATTCAGGCAGCGTGTCTTTGAAACTTGGGCGCTGAGACAAGCGCTCATACAAACCGCCCAGATTGGGGTGCTTGCCACGCCAATCGATAGCGTGGAAGCGGAAGTCCAAATAGCTCACCGCTACGCCAACCGCAATGTCAGCCAAGCTGACTTGAATGCCCACGCAGTGGCTACGCTCGGCCAACGCGCGGCCCAAGGCATTCAGGCTGTCGTCGATTTTTTTCATCTGACGGTCGATCCATGCTTGGCTACGTTCGCCTTCTTTGCGACCCGCCCATGAGGCTTCGAGTCGCGCCAGAATGGCGGCATCCAACAGGCCATCGGCCAAGGCCTCCCAAGTTTTTACTTCGGCGCGTTCGCGACCACGGTCTGGAATAAGCTTGCCCACAGGCGAGAGCGTGTCGACGTATTCAACGATGACGCGTGAATCAAACAGCGCTTCGCCGCCCTCCATGATGAGGCACGGCACTTTGCCCAACGGGTTGGAGGCTGCGATGCTGGTGTCTGCTGCCCACACGTCTTCGGCTACAAACTGGTAGTCCAGTTTTTTCTCGGCCATCACGACGCGTACTTTGCGCACATAGGGGCTGGTAATTGAACCAATCAGTTTCATAAGTTCTTCACAGTTTTGTTATATCAGTATTTTATCTGGCTTGCGTCGTTTTAGCATTTGGGCCCAGCACCTAAAATTGGGGAATGAGCAATACCACCCCAACTTCGCAAAACATCTCTCAAATCATGGCTTTGTCGCCACTCGATGGCCGCTACGCCGGCAAAGTCTCGCATCTGCGCCCCTTGATGAGCGAGCAGGGCTATATGCACCGCCGCGTGCAAGTGGAGATTGCGTGGTTCATCGCCTTGAGCGACGCAGGTTTTGCCGAATTCAAACCTTTGAGCGCTGCTTCGCGCGCTTATTTGATCCGCTTGGTAACAAACTTCAGCACCGAAGACGCGCTGGCCATCAAGGACGAAGAGAAGGTCACCAACCACGATGTGAAAGCCGTGGAGTACTGGATTAAGAAGCAATTCAAAGGCCACGCCGAGCTGGAAGCCGCTTCTGAATTTGTTCACTTTGCCTGCACCAGCGAAGACATCAATAACACCAGCCACGCGCTACAGCTACAAGCGGGCCGTGATGAAGTGATCTTGCCTGGCCTCGACGGCCTGATTGCCAAACTGCGAGACATGGCCCACACCTACGCCGATGTGCCCATGCTCAGCCGCACCCACGGCCAAACCGCTAGCCCCACCACGGTGGGCAAAGAAGTGGCCAACGTGGTGGTGCGCTTGAAACAAGTACGCGAGCGCATTGCGGGTGTGCACATCATGGCCAAAATGAACGGTGCGGTCGGCAACTACAACGCCCACCTCAGCGCTTGGCCCGACTTCGATTGGGAAGCCTTCAGCCGCCAAGTGGTGGAAACACCTGCGCCTTTGGGCCTCGGTCTGACCTTCCAGCCCTACAGCATTCAAATCGAACACCACGACTATATGGCTGAGTTGTTTGATGCCATGGCACGTGCCAACACCATTCTGATTGACTGGTCACGCGATGTATGGGGCTATGTGTCTTTGGGCTACTTCAAGCAACGTCTGAAAGCTGGCGAAATTGGCTCGTCCACCATGCCGCACAAAGTCAACCCGATTGACTTTGAAAATGCCGAAGGTAATTTGGGATTGGCCAACGCCGTGCTGAAACACATGAGCGAAAAGCTGCCCATCAGCCGCTGGCAGCGTGACCTGACTGACTCCACTGTGTTGCGCAACATGGGTGTGGCCTTGGGCTACACCGCCTTGGCTTATCAGTCAATGCTGGTAGGTTTAAACAAGCTCGAACTCAATGAAGAAGCTTTGGCGGCCGACCTCGATGCCGCTTGGGAAGTGTTGGCCGAGCCCATTCAAACCGTCATGCGCCGCTATGGTGTGCAAGGCGCTTACGAGCAGCTGAAAGAAGTCACGCGAGGCAAAACCGTCACCGCCGAAGCGTTGCATGGTTTGATTGCCTCGCTGCAAATTCCGCAGGCCGATATTGACCGCTTACTGGCCATGACGCCGGGTAGCTACGTGGGCAAAGCCGCCGAACTGGCGCGTCGCGTTTAAAACAATGGCGATCAAATCCACCATCTTCAAAGCGAACGTACAAATCGCTGACATTGATCACAGCTACTACGCCGACCACGCGCTGACCCTCGCGCGCCACCCCAGCGAGACGGACGAACGCATGATGGTGCGCTTGGTCGCGCTGTCTTTGCAAGCGCATTTGCTGCAAGACGTGTGCAATGGCGACGGCGTGCTGGCTTTTGGTGCGGGGCTGTCTAACCCCGACGAGCCCGATGTCATGCTGACAGATTTCACCGGCCGCAAACGCCTATGGATTGAAGTGGGTCAACCCGAAGAAAAGCCCTTGCTCAAAGCGTGCAGCAAGGCCGACCAAGTGATGCTGTATGTGTTCTCTAGTTCCGGCGATGTCTGGTGGAAGAACATGCAAAACAAACTCATCAAGCCCACGTCTTTGCAGGTGTGGCGTATCCCCACCAGCGCGTCGCAAGACTTGGCCAAACTGGCCGAGCGCAGCATGCAGCTGCAAGCCACCGTTCAAGAAGGTGTGGTGATGATGAGCAACGGCAAAACGACGGTTGACATTGAGTGCGAGCGCTGGAAATAGCGCGCAAGAAATAAAGCTTAGCCGCCTCGCGCCCGCTCGGCGTATTTGTTGAAGCGCCAAGACGTGCCAATCATGGTGATGCGACGCCACGTGCTGCGCTTCTCGCCTGGACTCATCTCTGGCCAGTACTGCACTTCTTCAAAAGTGCGACCGCAGCCCTTGCACTCTTCGTCACCTTGGCTGGTCGAGCAAATGGCAATGCACGGCGCATCGGCGGTGGTGCGGTACCAGCCTAGCCATGCATCGTAGGCCTTGGGTGGGAACCCTTTTTCTGCCGCTTCGTCATGGTGGTAATAAATCATCAGCGCATACACCTCGGCCAAGGCGCGAATTTCTGGCGCGAGTGTGACGCCATCGGGTGAGGGCTTTTGTTCGCGCCAATAGTTGATGGCCGCCTCGATATCTGTGATGTGAATGCCAGCCATCGCGTTAGAGTTTGTTACCTAGAAAGCAGGGTAGAAGTTGGGCTGTGGATGATAGCGGCAATGCTATGCTGACCAAGACATGAAACTACTTTTAACTTGGTTACTCCACGCCACCGCCTTGATGGCTTTGGCGCATCTCTACAGCGGCGTTGAAGTCACCAACTTTGGCGTTGCCTTGACCGCCGCCCTGGTCATCGGTGTTTTTAATCTGATTGTTCGACCCGCTTTGGTGGTGCTGACGCTACCTGTGACGTTTTTCACGCTCGGGCTGTTTATGTTTGTCATCAATGCATTGATGTTTTGGGCAGCGGCTGGTTTACTCGACGGGTTTTGGGTGCGCGGCTTTGGCTCGGCCCTGCTGGGCTCGTTAATTTACTCAGCGTTTGGCGTGTTAATTGATGCCGCGCTCCAACGCTTGTTCACGCCGCAGCCGCTCTAAATCGCGCAAACGGGCGTCGATGATGGATGCCTCCATGTGCCCCGCGCGGTCTAACTTTCCCTCACTTGCCATTTGGTGCGCCAGTGTTTGTGCTGCCTTAAAGCGGTCCACGGCTGCGCCGTAATCCAACTCCATAGCTCGCGCTTCGGCCTGAGCGCGAATGGCGCGCAAGGGATCGCCTTGCAACTCATAGGCCGAGGCTTGCAACAACCACGCCGAGGCATCACGCGGATGCTGGTTTAGCCACCACGTCAGCTCGTTGGCTGCAGCCTTGCCTTGCGCTGGCTTTTGGGTTCCTATGCGACTGCGTGCCAGCAGCATGTGCGTCGCACGATCTTGGCTGGCGATCACCGTGGCTTTGGGCTCCAGCATGGCAACCGCTTGCGAGGCCTCACCCGCCGTCAAGGCCAACTCTGCGGCCAACAAGCGCACCGCACGGATGGCCGCTAGATCTAAAACACTCAAGCTTTGCAAACGCGCCAAGTGCTGTCGCGCCACCACAAAGTTGCGCTGTTGCATTTCGGCCAGTGACGCGCCATACAAAACGCCGGCTTGCTTGTCCTTGCTCTGCGCGCCCAAACTTGCGGCACTCGCCAGTGAGGCGATGCTGCGCAACGCATCCACACCCGGCTTAGCCAGCACCTGCGCACGCGCCGACATCATGGCGTGTGTGGCTGTAGGGGCAACGGCTGCGCGCGCGGGCAATAGCTGCTGGCGCGCTTGCGCGTCCGAAATACGCTCGGTCGTCATGGGGTGACTGCGCAGATAAGGGAAAGAGCCGTTGTCGTTGAGTCGTGCCGCTTGCTGCAGCTTTTCAAACATGGTGACAAAGCCTTGCGGCTCGAAGCCCGCTTCGGTCATCACGCCGTAGCCCACGCGGTCGGCTTCGCGCTCCATGTCACGCGAAAAGTTGAGCTGGCTTTGGATGGCGGCCGCTTGGCCGCCCACCATCACTGCATTGGCCGCGCTCATGCTACTGGCGTTCATGGTGCGGCTGGCCGCCAACATGCCCAATATCATGGCGCCCATCACCATGGGACCCTGTTTACCTTGCTGCGCAATCATGCGAGCAATGTGGCGCTGTGTGACGTGGCTGAGTTCATGCGCAAGTACTGAGGCCAATTCGTCGGCACTGCTGACCGCCGAAATCAAACCCAAATGCACGCCCAAATACCCCCCAGGCAGGGCAAACGCGTTGATGCTGCGGTCACGAATAAGCGACACCTCCCACGCAAACTGCTGCTCTAGCTCAGGCGTGAGCTCACCGCGCTGGCGGGCTGAAGCAAGCAAAATTTGCCAAATTGACTGCACGTAGTCACCCAGCACGGGGTCGTCTAAATAATCGGGGTCACGGTAAATTTCGCGGGCAATACTCTCGCCCAAACGACGCTCCACCCCCAGCGGCACTTCGGCGCCATCACCCAAATTGGGCAACCGGTTGCTATTAAGTTGTGCCTGCGCTGGCGACACTGTCAGCAGCAAAACCGCGCACACACCCAACACGCCCAATCGGCTTAATAGGTGAGGTGAAAGCAGGGAGGAAAACATGTGTGCCATGGGCCGTATGATGCGGCTTTGATGTTAACCCGTTGCCCATTTCAGCATGTCCACACTCACACACTTTGACGCTCAAGGCCAAGCCCACATGGTGGACGTGGCCAACAAAGCCCACACCAAACGCGTGGGCGTGGCCACGGGCCGCATTGTTATGTTGCCCGCCACACTGGCCTTGATTCAAAGCGGCACCGCCAAGAAGGGTGACGTGTTGGGCATTGCGCGCATTGCGGGTATCCAAGCGGCCAAGAAAACCAGCGACTTAATTCCCCTGTGCCACCCCCTCGCGCTCACGCATGTGGCGGTGGAGTTTGCCGTTGACGAAGCAACGCACAGCGTGAACTGCACGGCAACTGTGGAGACGGTTGGGCAGACGGGCGTGGAAATGGAAGCGCTGACCGCTGTGCAAGTGGCC
>NZ_JBBAOV010000007.1:0-29083 GCF_040401135.1 Limnohabitans sp.
GCTAGTAGGCAAAAAAAAGCCAACCGGTTAGGGTTGGCTTTTAAGGTATTGGTGGAGCTGGCGGGATTTGAACCCGCGTCCACAAGCCTTTTTCGTACAGTTCTACATGTGTAGTCGTCTGATTTGAGTCTTATCTGATGAACCGCGCAGCGACACGCTGAAAATCAAACCAGCATCCTTAGATCTCGCACAACATCAAGGTGCCCGATGTCATGCCAGCCAATATGAGTTACCTTGCAGCTAGGACTTTTGAGGTTTTAACACCCCAATCACCCTAACCCAGCCTATCGGCCAACTGTTGCAAGGCTCACCGGATTAAGCGGCGAGTGCGAAACGTTCGTCGTTTGCAGTTAGTTTTTTTTCCGCTGTTTTACGAGGATCAGAACCTCGACATGCCCTGCCACGCGTCCGAACCCATGTCGAAACCAGTGCAGCCCCAAGTCTCGTATTTTAAACCTGCGCCAGCAGTTGCAAGAGCTTATTTGGTGAATCGACCGATAAATCTGCACCCCAGGTGCTGACATCGGTCTTTTCACCCAAATATCCGTAAGTGGCAGCCACCGTAGGCATGCCTGCGGCACGGCCTGCGGCAATGTCGCGCTCGTCGTCGCCCACATACAAACACACCTCAGGCGGCAACGCCAAACGTCGTGCCGCTTCAAACAACGGTTCGGGATGCGGTTTAGAGTGCGGGGTGGTGTCACCACTCACAATCGCGCGCGCACTGGCAAACAAAGGCATGGCCGCGGTAAGCGGATCAGTGAACCGCGCCATTTTGTTAGTCACCACGCCCCAAGGCATTTGGCGCAGAAGGAGGTGCTCAATCAATTGATGCACACCGTCAAATACATAGGTGCGCACGGTCATGGCAGCTTCGTAGTTGGCAAAGAACTCTTCGCGCATAGTCAAAAAGTTTGGGTGTTCAGGTGTTATGTCGAATGCCACCTTAAGCATGCCGCGTGCGCCTGCGCCTGCCAACGGGCGGTAAAGCTCGTAGGGGAGTGATGGCATGCCACGGTCAGTGCGCATTTTGTCGGCAGCAGCGGCGAGATCAGGGGCACTGTCAATCAAAGTGCCATCCAAATCGAAGAGCACCGCACGAATATTTTTCAGCATCACAGGGGTTTTTGCGTGGCAACCATGTAGTTGACGCTGGTGTTACCACTCAGCCAATAGCGACGGGTCAAAGGGTTGTATTCCATGCCACGGGCGTGCTGCCACTCTAGGCCCGCTTCGCGGCAATCACGCGCCAGCTCGCTGGGGCGGATGAATTTAGCGTATTCGTGGGTGCCACGGGGCAACAAGTTGAGTACGTACTCCGCCCCCACGATGGCAAACAAAAACGACTTGGCGTTGCGGTTGAGGGTTGAGAAAAACACATGGCCACCCGGCTTGACCAATTGCGCACAGGCACGCACGATGGACGATGGGTCGGGCACATGCTCGAGCATTTCCATGCAGGTCACCACATCAAAGCTGGCGGGTTGCTCAGCCGCCAAGGCCTCCACCGCCACTTCACGGTATTGCACGTTGGGCGTTTGCGCTTCTAAGGCATGCAGTTGGGCCACTTTGAGGGACTTGGTCGCCAAATCAATGCCCAAAGGATATGCGCCTGAACGAGCCATGGCATCAGTCAAAATGCCGCCGCCACAGCCCACGTCCAACACTTTTTTGTCTTGCAAGGGCACGATGCCATTGATCCAATCCAAGCGCAGTGGATTAATTTGATGCAGAGGCCGAAACTCACTCTCAGGATCCCACCAACGGTGAGCGAGATCTGAAAACTTGGCCAATTCGGCCTGATCAAAGTTAGTATGAGCGGCGGTGTTTTGCATAGTTTGTATTGTCGTTCAAGCAAAAAGAAACCCCGCCGAAGCGGGGTTTCTTTTTCAGATCAAGTCAGATCAGTTCTTGCGGGTGCCCACAACTTCGATCTCAACGCGGCGGTTCTTAGCACGGCCTTCGCTGGTCACGTTGCTAGCCACAGCTTGCTTCTCGCCCTTGCCTTCTGTGTAAATGCGGTTTTTCTCGATGCCTTTGGACACCAAGTAAGCCTTCACAGCTTCAGCGCGACGCACTGACAGTTTTTGGTTGTAAGCGTCAGAGCCGACAGAGTCAGTGTGACCCACAGCAATGATGACTTCCAAGTTGATGCCTTTAACCTTAGACACCAAGTCGTCCAACTTGGTTTTGCCAGCTGGCTTGACCACGGCTTTGTCAAAGTCAAAGAATGCGTCAGCAGCATAAGTCACCTTAGAAGCGGCGGCCACTGGAGCAGCTGGAGCAGCAGCTCTAGGAGCAGGAGCAGGAGCAACAACAGGAGCAGGAGCAGCAACGGCGCCGTCACAGCCAGGAGCGGCAGTGGCAGGCGTCCAGTTGGCATCACGCCAGCACAAACCTGTGGAGTTTTTCCACACGTCACCAGAGGCGTTACGCCAGTTGTCAACGTTTTGAGCTACAGCAGCGGTAGCCAATGCAGCGGTAGCAACAAAAGTTGCTAAGTTTTTCAAGTTTTTCATGATTAACCTCTGAGGGATTTATAAGCCGCAGACCACTCTGCGAATCGGGGCAGTCTAGGTGGGGACACCTCTGACGCTTGAAATATTGTGCCATAACCAAAACGAGTAACTTCTTCTAATAACAAGTGTTGACAATTTAAGCGGGGGGCTGTTGCTTCGGTGCCACAAAGGAATGGGCCACTTATCAGCCTAAAATGTCCGGTTTCCTGCATTACGGCCTCTTTCATGACCCAGTTCGCCAAAGAAACCTTGCCCATCAGCCTAGAAGAGGAGATGCGCCGCAGCTACCTAGATTACGCCATGAGTGTGATTGTGGGCCGCGCCCTCCCTGATGCGCGCGACGGTCTAAAGCCCGTGCACCGACGCGTCTTGTTTGCGATGCATGAGCTCAACAACGACTGGAACCGTCCTTATAAAAAGTCAGCCCGTATCGTGGGTGACGTGATTGGTAAATATCACCCGCACGGCGACAGTGCGGTGTACGACACCATCGTTCGTATGGCCCAAGACTTTTCGTTGCGCCACATGTTGGTGGACGGCCAAGGTAACTTCGGCTCGGTGGACGGCGACAACGCTGCGGCCATGCGTTACACGGAAATTCGCCTGTCCAAAATAGCTCATGAGATGTTGAGCGACATTGACAAAGAAACAGTCGATTTCGGCCCTAACTATGACGGCTCTGAGAAAGAACCGCTGGTCTTGCCCAGCCGCATCCCCAACTTATTAGTCAACGGCTCCTCTGGCATTGCCGTGGGCATGGCCACCAACATTCCGCCGCACAACTTGAATGAAGTGGTAGACGCTTGTTTGCACATGTTGCGCAACCCAGAGGCAACCATAGACGAGTTGATGGAAATCATCCCTGCGCCCGACTTCCCAACCGCCGGCATTATTTACGGCATCAGCGGTGTCAAAGACGGCTACCGCACAGGCCGCGGCCGCGTGGTGATGCGCGCCAAGTGCCACTTTGAAGACATCGACAAAGGCCAACGCCAGTCCATCATCGTGGACGAGTTGCCTTACCAAGTGAACAAAAAGACCTTGCAAGAGCGCATGGCGGAATTGGTTCACGAGAAGAAGATTGAAGACATCAGCCACATTCAAGACGAATCTGACAAGTCGGGCATGCGCTTGGTGATTGAGCTCAAGCGCGGTGCCGTGCCTGAAGTGGTGTTGAACAACCTATACAAACAAACTCAGCTGCAAGACACCTTCGGCATGAACATGGTGGCGTTGATCGACGGCCAACCTAAGCTGTGTAATCTGAAGACCTTGATTCAGGTCTTCTTGCAACATCGCCGCGAAGTGGTCACACGCCGCACCATCTTTACCCTGCGCAAAGCCCGCGAACGCGGTCATGTGCTGGAAGGTTTGGCAGTTGCGCTGGCCAACATTGACGAGTTCATCCGGATCATTCGCAATGCACCTACGCCCCCCGTGGCCAAGGCCGAGCTGATGACCAAGTCTTGGGACAGCCAATTGGTGCGCGAGATGCTCACCCGCAGTCGCTCCGATGGTGGCGTGATCAACGCCGACGACTACCGTCCTGACGGCCTAGAAAAAGAATTCGGCATGGGCGGCGATGGCCTGTATCGCTTGAGCGATACCCAAGCCCAAGAAATTTTGCAAATGCGCTTGCAACGCTTGACGGGTCTTGAGCAAGACAAGATCGTCAACGAATACAAAGACGTGATGAGCGAGATCGACGACTTGCTAGATATCTTGGCCAAGCCTGAGCGCGTGTCAACCATCATCAGTGACGAGTTGACTGTGGTCAAACAAGAGTTCGGCCAAACCAAGCTTGGCGCACGCCGAAGCGTGATTGAGCACAACGCCCAAGACTTGGGTACCGAAGACCTGATCACGCCCACGGACATGGTGGTCACACTCAGCCACAGCGGCTACATCAAGAGCCAACCTTTGTCTGAATACCGCGCCCAAAAACGCGGCGGTCGTGGCAAACAAGCCACCGCAAATAAAGAGGACGATTGGGTAGACCAACTCTTCATTGCCAACACGCATGACTATTTGCTGTGCTTTTCCAACCGTGGCCGCCTTTACTGGCTCAAGGTTTGGGAAGTGCCCGCAGGCTCACGCGGCTCACGCGGCCGCCCTATCGTCAACATGTTCCCCTTGCAAGAAGGCGAAAAAATCAACGTCGTCTTGGCGCTCACCGGTGAAGCACGCACTTTCCCAGAAGACCAATTTGTGTTCATGGGCACGTCGATGGGAACCGTGAAGAAGACCTCGCTTGACGAGTTCAACAACCCACGCAAGGGCGGCATCATCGCCGTCAACTTGGACGATGGTGACTTCCTTGTCGGAGCAGCCCTGACCGACGGCAAGCACGACGTGATGTTGTTCAGCGACGGCGGCAAGGCCGTGCGTTTTGACGAAAATGATGTGCGCCCCTTGGGTCGCAGCGCGCGTGGTGTGCGCGGCATGATGATCGAAGAAGGTCAAAGCGTCATCGCCATGTTGGTGTCTGAGCAAGAAGATCCAGCAGCTGCGATCGATGAGACTGTGGCTCGCGCCAGTGTGTTGACTGCCACCGAAAACGGTTACGGCAAACGCACTAACATCAGCGAATACACCCGCCACGGCCGTGGCACCAAAGGCATGATTGCCATCCAACAATCCGAGCGCAACGGCAAGGTTGTGGCCGCCACCTTGGTGCAAGCCGATGACGAAATCATGCTAATCACCGACACCGGTGTGTTGGTGCGCACCCGCGTGGGAGAAATTCGCGAAATGGGCCGCGCCACGCAAGGTGTGACTTTGATTGGATTGGACGAAGGCGCCAAGCTCAGCGGTTTGCAACGCATTGTCGAAAACGATGCCAACGCCCACTTCAGCGAAGGCGTAGAAGACGACAACGCTGAAGGCGGCACGGACGCCACCAACGAAGGTTAATCAAGGGATGAACCGCCCCTTTAACTTTTCTGCAGGTCCAGCGGCCATGCCGCTGGAGGTGTTGCAGCAAGCGGCCTCTGAGATGACCAACTGGCCCGATGCACAGGGCCGCCCTTCTGGCATGGGTGTGATGGAAATGAGCCACCGCGGCAAAGAGTTCATCAGCATCTATGAACAGGCCGAGGCCGATGTGCGTGAACTGCTGGCTGTGCCCGCCCATTTCAAAATCTTGTTTATGCAAGGGGGCGGTTTGGGAGAAAACGCCATCGTGCCATTGAATCTCTCACGCGGCGAAACCGTTGATGTCGTGGTCACGGGCAGCTGGAGCGAAAAGTCATACCTAGAAGCCAGTAAATACTGCAAGCCTCATTTGGCTGCCACAGGCGCTGACAGCCACTTCACGGCCCTGCCCGCCCCCGCAAAATGGCAGCTCAGTGCTGGCACACAGTACGTGCACATTTGCACTAACGAAACCATCCACGGCGTTGAGTTTCACACCCTGCCTGACCTCCAAGCCTTGGGCTCTGATGCGCCACTGGTGATTGACTTTTCATCACATGTGCTCTCGCGCAGCGTGGATTGGTCCAAAGTCGGCTTGGCTTTTGGTGGCGCACAAAAAAATATTGGTCCTGCAGGCGTGACGCTGGTCATCGTGCGCGAGGACTTGATGGGTCACGCACTTAAAGCTTGCCCCAGTGCGTTTGATTACAAAGTGGTGGCGACGCATGACTCGATGTACAACACGCCGCCCACTTACAGCATTTATATGGCGGGCTTGACCTTCCAATGGCTCAAGCGCCAAAAAGAAGGCTCGCTCAGTGGCGTCGCTGCGATAGAGCAGCAAAACATCGCCAAAGCCAAGCTCTTGTATGACTTTTTAGACAACTCCAGCTTTTACAGCAACAAGGTGGCGCACGACTGCCGCTCACGCATGAACGTGCCCTTCTTTTTAGCCAACGAATCGCGTAACGACGCCTTCTTGGTTGGCGCCAAAGCCGCAGGCCTGTTGCAACTGAAGGGCCACAAGTCAGTCGGCGGCATGCGCGCCAGCATTTACAACGCCATGCCCATCGCAGGCGTGCAAGCGCTGGTGAGCTACATGCAAGCGTTTGAAAAAATACAGGCCTAATCAAGCACATGAGCCAACAACCTATTCAGTCTGACGCCCTTGCCGCCTTGCGCGTGCAAATTGACGCGCTCGACAAACAACTGCTGCAACTGGTCAACGACCGCGCCAAAGTGGCCGAGCTTGTGGGCGAAATCAAACGCGCCGAAGGCTCGCCGTTCTTTCGCCCTGACCGCGTGGCGCAGGTGATCGACAAGATCACCCAAGCCAATCCTGGTCCGCTGAAGAACGAGCACATCGCGTCCATCTGGCGTGAAATCATGTCAGCTTGCTTGGCTCTTGAAGCACCACAACGCGTGGCGGTGCTTGGGCCCCAAGGCACTTTCTGCGAACAGGCTGCGATTGAGTTTTTTGGCAGCGCTGCCAATCTCATTTACTGCGCCAACTTTGACGAAGTCTTTCACGCCACCGCTGCGGGCACAGCCCAATTCGGCGTGGTCGGCATGGAAAACTCCACCGAAGGCGTAGTGGCCCGCTCGCTCGACTTGTTCTTGCGGTCGCCCGTGCATGTGGTGGGTGAGATAAGTCTGCTGGTACGCCACAACCTCATGCGCCAAATTAACTCCGATGCTGATATTGAATTGGTGATGGCCCACCCCCAAGCTTTGGCGCAGTGCCAAGGCTGGCTGTCGCAACATTTACCGCACGTCGAACGCCGTGCCGTATCTAGCAACGCTGAAGGCGCGCGTTTGGCAGCCAGCAACCCAGCCTGGGCTGCGTTGGCCAGCGAGCGTGCAGCCAGCCAGTTTGGCCTGCACATCGTGCACCACGCTATCCAAGACGAGGCCTACAACCGCACACGTTTTGCAGTTATCGCATTGCCCCAAACCTTGGACACCCCGCCCGCATCGGGCAACGACTGCACCAGCTTGGTGGTGTCGGTGCCCAATCGTCCGGGTGCCGTGCACGACTTGTTGGTGCCGCTCAAAAACAACGGTGTGTCGATGACACGCTTTGAGTCACGCCCCGCCAAATCGGGACAGTGGGAGTACTACTTCTACATAGACATCCAAGGCCATGTCAGCCAACCCCATGTGGCTGCGGCGCTGCAAGAGTTGCAAGGCTTGTGCGCGTTCTACAAGGTCTTGGGTTCTTACCCAGTTTCTGAATGATGTTCCAACGGCTTGCCCTGATCGGCTGTGGCCTGATGGGCGGCTCGTTTGCTCTCGCTTTGCGCGAGGCGGGCTTGGTACACACCATCGTCGGTTTCAGCGCGTCTGAAAAAACCCGCCAGCGCGCCGTTGAACTCAAGGTCATTGACCAAGCCTGCAACAGCGTGGCCGAGGCTGTACAAGGCGCAGATTTGGTTTTACTGGCCGTGCCCGTAGGCGCCATGCACATCAGCTTTGCCGCCATGCGCGATGTGCTGCAACCCAACACCTTGCTGATGGATGTGGGCTCCACCAAATGCGATGTGATTGCCGCTGCACAAGCCACTTTGGGCGAACGGCTGAACTGCTTTGTGCCCGCCCACCCGATCGCGGGAAAAGAAGTGGCCGGCATTGAACACGCCGAAGCCTCGCTTTACAAAGAGCGCCGCACCATCCTCACACCTTTGCCTACAACTGGCATCCACCGCTTGCAAGCCGCACACGATGTGTGGACTGCGATTGGCAGCCACGTCAGCACCCTCACGCCTGAGGCTCATGACGCTACTTTTGCAGCGGTCAGCCACTTGCCACACATGCTGGCGTTTGCCGCTGTCAATGCCATCACTGCGCAGCCACAAGGCGCTGCGTTTTTAGACATGGCGGGGCCCGGCTTTCGCGACTTCTCGCGCATCGCCGCTAGCGATGCCTCGGTGTGGCGCGACATCTTGAGCGCCAATCATGCTGAAGTGCTCACGCAAGTGGCGCACTTCCGCGCCTCGCTTGACCAGTTTGAAACCGCCTTGAAATCAGGCGACACCGCCGCGCTGCAACACCTGATTCAACAAGCCAGCGACACGCGCTCGGCCTGGTCACTTCTTGCAGACAACGCTTGCAATCAAGCCTCCGAAGACAAATAAATGTTCGCCTCTGCCTTCATCGATATTCCAGCGCTAAAAGGCGCCTCTGGCACCGTCACCCTGCCCGGCTCTAAAAGCATTTCTAACCGTGTGCTGTTGCTCTCGGCCCTGTGCCAAGGCACCACGGTGGTTCACGACTTGCTCGACTCCGACGACACCCGCGTGATGCTGGCCGCGCTGCGCCAACTCGGCTGCGGTGTGGATGTGCAAGGCACGACAGTCACCATCACGGGTTTGGGTGGTCAGCTCAAACACCACGATGCGATAGAGTTTTTTATGGGCAACGCAGGTACCGCCATGCGACCGCTCACCGCTGCACTGGCGGTGCTCGGCGGTGACTTCACACTCAAGGGCGTGCCCCGCATGCACGAGCGTCCGATTGGCGACTTGGTGGATGCCTTGCGCTTACTCGGTTGCTCGATTGACTACTTGGGCAACGATGGGTTTCCGCCCCTGCGCATTGGCCAACCCTCACTCAAACTCGATGCTCCCATTCAAGTGCGGGGCGATGTGTCCAGCCAGTTTCTCACCGCGTTGTTGATGGCTTTGCCTCTCGCGGCAAAAACACAAGACATCGTGATTGAAGTGGTGGGCGAACTCATCAGCAAGCCCTACATCGACATCACGCTCAACCTGTTGGCGCGTTACGGCATTGCGGTGAAGCGCGATGGCTGGCAGCGCTTCACCATTCCACAAGGTTGCAGCTATCAGTCACCCTGCACGATTCACGTCGAAGCCGATGCGTCTTCGGCCAGCTATTTCATCGCGCTGGGTGCCATTGCCGAAGGCAATTCGTCAAATGGCTCCACTGGCGACGGCATCCGCATTCAAGGCGTCGGTGCGGACTCGATTCAAGGCGACATCCGCTTCATAGACGCCGCCGCACAAATGGGCGCCAAAATTACCAGCGGTCCCAACTGGCTCGAAATCAAACGCGGCGCTTGGCCACTTAAGGGCATCACCCTCGACTGCAACCACATCCCCGATGCAGCCATGACCTTGGCTGTGATGGCGCTGTACGCCGACGGCCCCACCACGCTGCGAAACATTGCCAGCTGGCGTGTCAAAGAAACCGACCGTATCGTTGCCATGGCCACCGAATGCCGCAAACTGGGCGCGACGGTTGAGGAAGGTCCGGACTGGATCACGGTTCACCCACTTCAACAGCATCAATGGCAATCCGCCAGCATCCACACCTACGACGACCACCGCGTGGCCATGTGTTTTTCGCTTGCAGCTTTCAATGCAGACCAAGTGCCCGTTCGTATCGAAGACCCTAAGTGCGTCGCTAAAACATTCCCCGATTACTTCGAAGCTTTGTTCTCGGTATCGCACGCCAATACGCAAGACATTCCCGTCATTTGCATCGATGGCCCCACCGCTTCAGGCAAGGGCACTTTGGCTAGCCATTTAGCGCAAGCTTTGGGCTACCACTACCTCGACTCTGGCGCGCTTTACCGCGTCACTGCTTATGCGGCATTGAAAGCTCAACTGTCGTTGGAAACCAACGATGAAGCACGCATTGCCGAGCTTGCGCGCACCTTGCCCGTTCGCTTCGAAGGCGAAACAGTTTGGTTAGGCAGCGAAGACGTGAGCGACGCCATTCGCTCAGAACAAGCTGGCATGAATGCTTCTAAAGTGTCTGTTTTGCCTGCTGTGCGTACCTCTTTGGTAGCGCTGCAGCACAGTTTCCAGCGTCTACCCGGTCTCTTGGCCGATGGCCGAGACATGGGCACCGTCATCTTTCCCCATGCACCTTTAAAAGTGTTTTTGACCGCTAGTGCTGCCCAACGTGCTGAGCGTCGTCATAAGCAATTGATTTCAAAGGGTATTTCGACTACACTTGAAATCCTTCGCGCTGATTTAGAGGCTCGCGATGCTCGCGATTCATCGCGCAGCGTGGCGCCCTTGAAAGCGGCACAAGATGCTTACCAACTCGACAACTCATCGCTCTCTATCGAAGCCTCGGTAGAACATGTGTTGGCTTGGTGGCAAGCAAAGCGGCCTTTTTAAAAGGGCGCAACCCTGGCCCGTTTGGTCCCTATCGCGCTGCATTGGCGCACTGGCCTAACGGATCTAAAACTTAACCTGTGGCTCACGCCACAAAAACCACCGCTTATCGCAGGCCCATGTGGCGCAGCAGTTCCGCTGCCCTCTTTCCCGTGATGAGACAAAGGAAATACATGTCTGAATCTTTTGCCGCCCTATTTGAAGAATCCCTGAAGCGCTCCGAAATGCGCACAGGTGAAGTGATCACTGCTGAAGTGATCCGCATCGAGCACAACCACGTTGTGGTGAACGCTGGCCTCAAGTCTGAAGCCTACGTGCCAATCGAAGAATTCAAGAATGACAAGGGCGAACTCGAAGTCCAAGCGGGCGACTTCGTGTCAGTTGCGATCGGTAGCGTTGAAAACGGCTACGGCGACACCATTTTGAGCCGCGACACTGCCAAGCGTTTGGCATCGTGGATGAGCTTGGAAAAAGCTCTGGAATCTGGCGAATTTGTCACGGGTACAACCAGCGGCAAAGTCAAGGGTGGTTTGACCGTGTTGGTCAACGGCATCCGCGCCTTCTTGCCTGGTTCATTGATCGACACACGTCCGATCAAAGACTTGTCTCCTTACGAGAACAAGACCATGGAATTCAAAGTCATCAAGCTCGACCGCAAGCGCAACAACGTTGTGTTGTCACGCCGTGCTGTGGTGGAAGCTTCGATGGGCGAAGAGCGCGCCAAGTTGATGGAGACTTTGAAAGAAGGCTCGATCGTCAATGGTGTGGTCAAGAACATCACCGAATACGGTGCATTCGTGGACTTGGGCGGTATCGACGGTCTGTTGCACATCACCGACATGGCATGGCGCCGCGTCCGTCACCCTTCTGAAGTGGTCACGGCGGGTCAAGAAATCACTGCCAAGATTCTCAAGTTTGACACCGAGAAAAACCGCGTGTCCTTGGGTCTCAAGCAAATGGGCGACGATCCTTGGATGGGCGTCAACCGCCGCTACCCACAAAGCACTCGCTTGTTCGGCAAGATCACCAACATCGCCGATTACGGCGCATTTGTGGAACTCGAGCCAGGCATCGAAGGCTTGGTGCACGTCTCTGAAATGGACTGGACCAACAAGAACGTGGCACCTTCCAAGATCGTGTCATTGGGCGACGAAGTCGAAGTCATGGTCCTCGAGATCGACGAAGACAAGCGCCGCATCAGCTTGGGCATGAAGCAGTGCAAAGCCAACCCATGGCAAGACTTTGCGCAAACCACCAAGCGTGGCGACCGCGTGAAGGGCCCCATCAAATCGATCACCGACTTCGGCGTGTTCGTGGGCTTGGCTGCCGGCATCGACGGTTTGGTTCACTTGTCTGACTTGTCTTGGAACGAGACCGGCGAAAACGCTGTGCGCGAATTCAAGAAGGGTCAAGAAGTTGAGGCTTTGGTCTTGGCTGTTGACGTCGACCGCGAGCGCATCAGCTTGGGCATCAAACAGCTCGACTCTGACCCATTCACCACCTTCGTGTCGATCAACGACAAAGGCCAAACCGTGACTGGCAAGGTCAAGACTGTGGATGCCAAGGGCGCAGAAATCGATTTGGGCGAAGACATCATCGGCTACTTGCGCGTCAGCGAAATCTCACGTGACCGCGTGGAAGACGCCAGCCACGTGCTGAAAGTGGGCGATGAAGTGACGGCTGTCGTGGTGAACGTGGATCGCAAGACCCGCAACATCCAGTTGTCCATCAAAGCCAAAGACGCTGTGGACCAACAAGAAGCCATGGCTTCCTTGTCACACCAGTCGAAGAGCGAAAACGCTGGCACGACCAGCTTGGGCGCTTTGTTGCGCGCTAAGCTCGACAACAACTAATGACCCGTTCAGACCTGGTCGAAGAGCTGGCTGCCCGCTTTGGGCAGCTCACGCACCGCGACGCCGAATTCGCTGTCAAGACCCTTCTTGACGCGATGAGCGACGCGCTGGTGCGCGGGCACCGCATTGAGTTGCGCGGCTTTGGTAGCTTTTCGATTAGCCGTCGCCCGCCTCGCATGGGACGCAATCCGCGTTCTGGCGAGAGCGTGGCAATTCCTGAAAAACGTGTGCCTCATTTCAAACCGGGCAAAGCCCTGCGCGAAGCGGTGGACACGCGAACCCAAGAATTGTTGACGGGGTCTGTACCCAAAGGTTGATCACCGGTTTTTTCGAGTGGCCGCAAGGCTAAAATGATCCTTGTCACAGAGGAGCTAACTTGAAAAACCTCATGTGGCTGCTTCAGTTCATTCTGAAAGCAGCCATTTTTTTTACCCTGTTCGCTTTCGCACTGAACAACCAACACGACGCCGTGGTCCATTTCTTTTTTGGCACCACGTGGAGTGCGCCGTTGGTATTGGTGCTGCTTGCTGTCTTCGTCACGGGCGTGGCGATTGGCGTCATAGGCATGGTGCCGCGCTGGTTGAAACACCGCCGTTTGGTACAACTTGCCGACACATCAGCACCCGAAATTAAGGCTTCCGCCTCCTCCTCTGCGGACCCCACACATGGAACTTGACCTCAGCTGGATTTTGCTGGGCTTGCCCCTCGCCTTCATCTTAGGTTGGATGGCCTCGCGCATGGACTTGCGCCAACTGCGTCTTGAAAACCGCCAAACACCCAAAGCGTATTTCAAAGGCTTGAACTACTTGCTCAATGAACAGCAAGACCAAGCCATCGACGCCTTTATCGAGGCCGTGCAACACGACCCCGACACCTCTGAGCTTCACTTTGCACTAGGCAACTTGTTCCGCCGCCGTGGCGAATACGAACGCGCTGTGCGCGTGCACCAACACCTGCTGTCTCGCGGCGACTTGAGCCAAACCGACCACGATCGCGCACAACATGCCCTCGCCTTGGATTACCTCAAAGCAGGCCTGCTCGACCGAGCCGAAGAAGCATTAAGCAAACTCGAAGGCACAGCCCACGAAGCGCAAGCGCACTTGGCCTTGCTGAGCATTTACGAGCGTTCACGTGATTGGGCCAAAGCCTCAGTTGTTGCGAAGAAATTGGGCGACAGCGGCCAAGGCAGTTTTCAAGGCCGTTTGGCGCATTACCTGTGCGAAGAAGCGGAAAGCCTTGACGTGACGCAGCATGCCACCCAAATCGTGACCCTGTTGAAACAAGCCACTGAAGCCGCTCCCAACAACGCACGAGCGCGGATGGCCTTGGCTAAAACGTATGAGCAAACAGACCGCTCACCCGAGGCCTATGCCACGCTAGAAAATTTAGCCGCGCAAGTGCCTTCGTCTTTGCCTTTGGTCGCGCCCAAGCTGGCAGCTTTGGCACAAACCTTGAGCTGCACACCCAAAGCCTTGGTTTTGCTAGAAACCAGCTACGCCAAAACACCATCGCTCGATGTGCTGAACGCTATCGTCGCCTTGCAAAAAGCGCAAGGCAACACACACACCAGCGGCTTGTTCGCCAAGCACTTAGAACGCGAGCCTTCGTTGGTGGCGGCTACGCAGTGGATTGCCAACGAAAAATTTGAGCACGAAGAGTTTCACCCGCAAGTTCAACGCGCCCTGGACCGCGCAGCCAAACCGCTGCAGCGATACCGCTGCGCCGCTTGCGGCTTTGAAGCCAGCCAGCACTTTTGGCAATGCCCGGGCTGCCAAGCTTGGGACAGCTACCCCGCACGACGCGTGGAGGAACTATGAACATCACCCAACAACAACTCAACCATGCCCACGTTTTGGTCGTCGGCGATGTGATGCTAGACCGCTATTGGTATGGCGCCGTCGACCGCATCAGCCCCGAAGCCCCCGTGCCGGTGGTGCGCATCACGCGTGAAGAAAACCGTTTGGGCGGCTGCGCCAACGTGGCCTACAACGTGGTGAGTTTGGGCGCACATTCATCCCTGCTGTCGGTCGTAGGCGACGACGAAGCCAGCCACTTGCTTGAAGGCTTGGTGGCCAAGACAGGCATCGCGCCACACTTGGGCCGCGACAGCCAACTCAAAACCACTGTCAAGCTGCGCGTCATTGGCCGCCAGCAACAGTTGCTGCGCGTGGACTTTGAGAACACGCCGCAAAACGAAGTGCTGGCCTCGCAAACAGACCAGTTCATGCAGTTGCTGCACACGCACAAAGTGGTGCTGTTTTCCGACTACGGCAAAGGCGGCTTGGCTCATGTGTCGCAAATGATTGCCGCGGCTCGCACTGCTGGCAAAGTTGTGCTGATTGACCCCAAAGGCAGCGACTACTCGCGCTACTCAGGCGCCACTTGCATCACACCCAACCGCGCCGAGCTGGAGCAAGTCATTGGCAAATGGAGCACCGAATCAGAGCTGGTGCAAAAAGCCCACGCCTTGCGCCAAGAGCTCAAACTCGACGCCTTGCTTCTCACACGTAGCGAAGAAGGCATGACCCTGTTTGACGCACAAGGCGAACTGACGGTGTCTGCCCAAGCACGCGAAGTGTTTGACGTCACAGGCGCTGGCGACACCGTGATTGCCACTTTGGCCACGTTGGTAGCTGCCGGCTTGACTTTGCGCGAAGCTATGCCTTTGGCCAACAAAGCTGGCGGCATAGTGGTGGGCAAGTTTGGGACGGCCACCGTGAGTTACGAAGAATTGATGGTCTAAAAAGCCATAGCAAATCAGGAAAAGTTATGAAAATCGTTGTCACAGGTGCCGCTGGGTTTATCGGCAGCAACATCATCAAGGGCTTGAATGCGCGCGGTATCACCAACATCATTGCTGTCGATGACCTGACCGAGGGAGACAAGTTTCGCAACATCGCCGACCTCAAGATTGCCGACTACCTGGACAAGGATGTGTTCTATGAACTCTTTGCCGAAAACGCATTTGGCAAAGTTGAAGCCGTGTTCCACGAAGGCGCTTGCAGCGACACCATGGAGAGCGACGGCAAGTACATGATGGACAACAACTACACGCTTTCGTGCGGTTTGTTCAACGCCTGCCAACAGTCGGGCACACGTTTGCTTTACGCTTCATCCGCCGCCACCTACGGCGGCAGCGACACTTTTGTAGAGTCGCCCGAGCACGAACTCCCTCTCAATGTTTACGGCTACTCCAAATTATTGTTTGACCAACGCATGCGTTTGGAGTGCAACAACAACTTCAAGAAATTCAAGCGCCAAGTGGTGGGTTTTCGCTACTTCAACGTCTACGGCCCACGCGAGCAACACAAAGGCCGCATGGCCAGCGTGGCGTTTCACCAATTCAACCAATTCAACGCTGAAGGCAAAGTGAAGTTGTTTGGTGAATACGGCGGCTACGCCCAAGGTGCACAAATGCGCGACTTTGTGTTCATCGACGACGTGGTGGCTGTGAATCTTTGGTTCTTGGACAACCCAGACAAGTCGGGCATCTTCAACCTCGGCTCTGGCCGCGCACAGCCCTTCAACGATGTGGCCTTGTCTGTGGTTAACGCGATGCGCGCCAAGAAAGGTGAAGCTGCTCTTGATTTAGCTGGTGCCGCAAAAGCCGGCTTGATTGAATACGTGACCTTCCCCGAAGCACTGCGTGGCAAATATCAGTGCTACACACAAGCCGACCTAACCAACCTGCGCGCCAGCGGCTGCGACCACGCATTTGCCGATGTGCAAAGCGGTGTGACGCAATACATGGACACTTTGGGTCAAGCCTAAGGTGTCAAGGCTACCAAGAATACTCATCGGCTTAGGTTGTTGGGTGGTTTGCGCTACGGCATCCGCCTTGGAAATCAACCAAGCCAATGAAGCCGAGCTTGATAGCCTCAAAGGCATGGGCCCAACGCTCAGCCGACATGTGCTGACAGCGCGGGCTGAGGGAGAGTTTCAAAGCTGGGCAGATGTGTTCAAACGCGTCGCTGGCATGGGTCGGGGCAAAGCCAAACAGTTTTCGGCTCAGGGCTTGACGGTCAACGGCCAACCGTTTCTTTTAAAACCTTAATCTGAGCTGGCGGTTAACAAACCAACCGCAACAAAACTCACCTCAACCGCCTCCTCGTTGCATGTACAAATCAAAGCGACGCATAAATCGGTAACGTTGGGCAGCATCTAAACCTTCAAAGCAAAAATTGACCTTGAGACATGGGATGCGAAATTGTGCAATCGCACGCGGAGCGACTTGCTGCCAATCGATTCGAAGCTGGCCCAAATTCACACCGTCTTCTTGAAGACTGATCTGCACAGCAGCAGCGTCGCGTTGCCATGCTTGCGTGCCAATGGCCGCAGGCAACCAACCCAGCCATTCAGCTTCTGTGCATCCCATTTCACGGGAAAAAATTGCTTCATAAGCCGACTGCATCTTGAAGTGGCAAACTGCCGAAAACCCTGGGGCTTAACCCCCAGCGATAGGCGGCCAAACAGCCAACACATCTCCGTCTTTCAGAACCTTGCTGGCCCTTTCCTCTGGGGGCACATACGTGCCATTGACGAGCACCAAATGCACCAACTTTTCAGGCATGCCAAAGGGTTCAATGATTTGATTGATCGTCATCCCATCGTCCACCTCCATGTTTAGCACGTTGCTGCGGCGTGCGGCTGGTGGCAAGAAATCGGTGAGGGTGGCGAAGAGTTTGAAAGTAATGTCCATAGGCCTAGGTTAGCGCATTCGCGCTGGATCTCACGTCCACGTTATCTTCCACTTTATCGTCGACGTGTATCCGCAGCGCCAGACCAGGCACCTTGGCCTTGCGCGCACGCCAAGTAGGCCGCCATCAGTTGCGTTGGGTCTTGCACAAGCTTGTCTTTCCACTCACCCAGTTGCACTTGCCCTTCCACCAAACCGCGCATCACGCCCACATGGTCGGTCCAGCCCACGCTGTTGCAACCGACCATCACCTCGTCTTTGAACTGCAAGCTCAAGTGACGACCATCGGCGGTGAGCGAGGCTTGTTCGCCACCAGGCACTCCTTGCCAATTGCCAAAACTGGTTGAAATCAAACCCAAGGTGTCGAGAACGTTGATTTGCGTCACACCCCTCAGGCTGACTTTTTGTCCCACCATGTTGAGTGCTGCGACGCGCGCTTGCTCGGCTGCATTAGGCTGAATGGCACTCACGATAGTGGTGCCGCTGACTTTGTCAAATGCCTCAGCGCAATCGCCTGCGGCGTAAACACCGTCTGCGTTGGTTTGCATGTGCTCATCGGTCAACACACCTTGCAAGCAGGTGATGCCCGATGCCTTGAGGAAATCGATACAAGGTTTGACCCCAGTGGCACTGATCACCAAATCGGCCGGAATTTTTTGGCCTGTCGACAAGCGCACGGTCAATGCCGCATCGGTCGGCCCGTCATGCAGACCCGCCGCCTGTGCCAACTTGGACAACAAGCCAGGATTCTCGCTGCCGTTCGGCACGATAGCCTCCACCTTGGCACCGGTGAACACTTGTACTCCTTTGGTTTCGCACCACGACCGGATCATGCCACCCGCCACGGGGCCCATCATGCGAGGCACCATGCGGTCACCCATCTCCACAACCGTGAGCGTGACACCTCGCGAAGCCAAAGCTTCCATGATGATGCAACCAATAAAGCCCGCCCCCATTTGCAAGACACGGGAACCAGGCTGGGCCAAGGCCATGATGGCACGCGCGTCTTCCAAGGTCCAACAGGGATGCACTTGCGGGCTGTCCATGCCAGGAATCGGGGAACGCACAGGACGCGAACCCGTAGCGATTAACAGCTTGTCGTACGACAACACTTGGTCGTTGCTGAGCTGAATGGATTTAGCTTTCGCATCAACCGACACCGCGCGGGCTTGCACCTGAGTGACGTCCAAATGAGCGAAATGGTCAGGACTTTTGCGCAAGTAAGTACCTTGCTCGTCGATGTTGCCCATCAACAGGTAAGGAATGGCCATCCTCGAGTAAGGCGGCTCAGCCTCATCACCCACGAGGGTAATGCGGTCGTGAGGCGCATGTTTGCGAATGGTTTCGGCAGCGATCACGCCAGCCGGACCGGCCCCAAGAATGACGTGATGTGTCATGGCAACCTCAGAGCCCCAAACGGGTTTTGGTTTCAGCCGTTGGACGACCTTCGCTGTCCCAACCGCGCGCCTTGTAATACAAGGGCAACATAACTGGCAGCATGCTGACCTTACCTTTGGCAGGACCCGTTTTGGCAGCCTCAGTCAACAACCGCTTGGGCAAGCTGTCGTCTTTGGAGGTAAAGCCTGCAGCGTTGTTGAACTCACGTTCCATATTCCAAATACGTTCGCCAATCTTTTCGAGCTCTTCGGTGGTGTACTCCTCGTTGCAAGCGGCTTGCATTTGGGGGGCTAAGTCAGCCAAACCCCAAGCGAAGGTCGTGAAGATGCACAGACCCGACGAGTCAAACGCAGCGGTTGCGTCTTGGAACGCTTTGACCAACTCTGGCTTGCCTTCGTGTTCCAAAGGATCGGTCTTGACAGGAATACCAAGCACTTCAGACGCGATGGTGTAACCACGCAAATGGCAAGCACCACGATTGGAGGTGGCATAAGCCAAACCAATACCTTGAATCGCACGGCCGTCGTAAGCGGGGAACTCTTGGCCCTTCACACTCATGCTCAAGTCTGGGTGACCGTACTTTTCAGTCAAACGTTTAGAGCCTTGGCCGATTTCAATACCAAAGCCGCGGCCATTGACCGTCTCTTCGGCAAAGAAAGCCAAGGCCTGTGCCGAGCCAAACTTGGCATCAATGCCGAGTTGCTCTTGGGTGAGAACACCCATTTCGTACAACTCCATCACCGCGCCCACGGTCGCACCAAAGCTGATGGGGTCAATGCCTTCTTCGTTACAAAGCAAGTTGGCGTATTGCAACGCCTCCAAATCTTTCACGCCGTTGGCAGCGCCCAAAGCCCAAGCAGCTTCGTATTCCAAACCACCCGAAGCGCCCCAATACTGCGGCTTGTTTTGAACCGTGAAGTGGGTCTCGTCCATCTTGCTGATGCGACCACACGCGATGGTGCAACCAAAGCAAGCTTGGTTGGTCACCAAGTGTTTCTTGCCATCCGTTTCACGCGTAGCGGCCATCGCTTCAGCAGAAATATCTTTGGCGCTTTCAAATTGCACATCGCGGTGGTTACGCGTTGGCAAAGCACCCACTTCGTTGATGACGTTCATCAACACTTGCGTGCCGTAAGCGGGCAAGCCTTGGCCAGTCACAGCGTTGTCGGCCAAGATCTTTTTCTTCTCGGCCGTGACCTTCATAAAGGCTTTGGGATCGCGCACGTTGCCCACACCTATGGTGCCACGCACGGCCACAGCTTTGAGGTTTTTACTGCCCATCACAGCGCCCACGCCAGAGCGGCCAGCCGCACGGTGCAGGTCGTTCACGATAGCGGCGTACAACACATGGTTTTCGCCGGCTTTACCAATTGAAGACACACGGGTCAGTGGGTCTTGCAGGGTTTTCTTCAGCTCGTGCTCAGTTTCCCAAACGCTCTTACCCCAAAGACTTGTGGCATCACGCAACTCGGCTGTGCCGTCGTTGATGTAGAGGTACACAGGTGTGGGTGACTTGCCTTCGCAAATCACCATGTCCCAGCCTGCCATCTTTAGCTCGGCGCCAAAGTAGCCGCCCGAGTTAGAACAAGCAATGGCACCCGTCAGCGGACCTTTGGTGATGACGGTGTAACGCCCACCGGTTGAAGCCATCGTGCCCGTCAATGGACCAGTGGACCAAATGATTTTGTTTTCAGGTGACAGCGGATCCACCTTCGGATCGATTTCGCTGATGAGGTACTTCGAGCCCAAGCCACGAGAGCCAAGGTAATCGCGAGCCCATTGCATGTTGAGGGGTTCGGTTTTGACCGTACCTGTGGTCAAGTTGATACGAAGAATTTTTCCAGCCCAAGTCATGATGATTACTCCTAATTTGGATTTAAGTAGCGGAAGGCTGGTTGCCGAGTTTGTCGGCCCATTGCTTCATTTTGTCCAGACCCGTCCAGTTGGCGTCTACAAAGGTGATCGCACCGGTGGGGCAAGCCGAGGCGCATGCAGGATCGCCACCGCACAAGTCGCACTTTTGGACTTTGCCAGTTTCTTGCACGTAGTTGATAGTGCCAAAAGGGCAAGCGATGGTGCACACCTTGCAGCCGACGCAGGTGGTTTCGTTCACCACCATGGCGCCGGTGACTTTGTCTTTGGTGATCGCCTCGACGGGGCAAGCATGCAAGCACCACGCTTCGTCACACTGCGTGCAGGTGTAGGGCACTTTTTTACCCGTCTCGTGGAAGTCAAATACTTTGATGCGAGATTTGGCTGTGGCAAATGTGCCGTAATTCTCGAAAGAACAGGCCATCTCGCATTGAAGACAGCCCGTGCATTTGTCAGGGTTAATGTGCAAGATTTTTTGCATCTGCATCTCCAGTGGCAACGTAATGAAAACCGGGTCAACCCGGGGCTATGAATTTGTTTACATAGGATTTTGAGAAGATCGCTGACAACAAGGCCCTAGGAATTACCCTTATCTAGCCAAGAGTATTCTCAAGTTGAGACACGTCAACAGTTTTTAAATTCATTTTTCATCAAAAATCTAAGCTATGGCACGCGCACTCACTTCACAGCACAGACTAAACAACATTGCGTTGGCTCGTCAGCAAGTGCTTGAGCACGGTTCCGATAACGCGACTCCACTGGTTGACGAATGGATTCAGCGCTCTTGGCGGCGCTGCATGTCGTGGGGCCAACAACCTCAACACGGGGTGCATTTCGAAACGGTGAGTCAAGCCCATAGTCGACGACTGCAGGAACAACACCAACCTTTGCTGCGTGCCGCACAAGCTGAACTCGACAGATTAAGCCGAGCCATATCTGGCACGCGCTACTTTGCTTTATTGACCAATGCGCAAGGCGTGGTCATCGACACACGGGGTGCGATTGATGCGCATGATGCCCGCGCCAACAACCTTGCACGCGTCGGTGTAAACCTGTCTGAGCAAAGCGTGGGCACCACCGCCATTGGCGCTGCTTTGGCCGAGCATCGCCCCATCTGGCTACATCGTGGCGAGCACTTCTTCAATGACAACAACGCCTACAGTTGTGCAGGCGCGCCCTTGTTCAGCCCGCAAGGAGACTGCATTGGCATGTTGGACTTAACAGGCATTGATGTGCCTGAAAGGCCTGAGTTAAAACACTTGGCGGCTCAGTCGGCTCGCAGCATTGAGAATGCATTGATTCAGCAACACGCTCCCGCACTGCTGCTGCACATCAACTGGGCGGGGCAACTTTTAGGTAACGACAACGATGGCTTGATTGGGCTTGACGCAGATGGCTTTGTCATTTGCGCGAACCGGCAAGCACGACAAATCATGGGCTTATCCGCCCATGCACAACCGCACGCTGGAGATGTGTTTGCTTGTGCTTGGCAAAGTTTGTTTGACGCAACACAGAAAAACCGCAGCTTGGAGTTGCCTTTATGGTCTGGTTTGCGCATACAGGTGCAAACCGGACAAACCCATCAACCCTTGGCTGTCACGCCCACAGCCCCTGCACTCAAAGCCGCAGAAAGCGATTTGATACGTCGCGCAATGCAGCAAGCCCACGGCAATGTGACAGAAGCCGCGCGGCACTTGGGCATCAGTCGCGCAACGCTTTACCGAAAAATCTCACAGGCCAAAACTACCCGCTAATAAATTATGGGCGGGCATTGGGAAAGAACAGTTGCTCGCCACCAATTTTGTAGGCACTGATAGCGTTCTGTCCTGTAGGGGAAATGACCCAGTCAACGAACTTTTGCGCCAGATCGGCTTTGACATGTGGGTGCTTGGCGGGGTTGACCACCATCACGCCGTACTGGTTGAATAAGCTTTTGTCACCTTCGACCAAGATTTGCAAATCTTGACGGTTTTTGAAATTCAACCAGGTGCCGCGATCCGTCATCGCATACGCGCCCGTTGACGATGCAATGTTCAACGCTGGGCCCATGCCGCAACCGCACTCTTTGTAACCAGCGCCTTTGTTATCTAAACCCGCTTGTTTCCAAAAGCGCAGTTCAGCCGCGTGTGTGCCGCTTTTGTCACCGCGCGACACAAAGCCTGCTTGCGTATTGGCCACTTTTTGTAAGGCCACCACAATATCTTTGCCGCGTGTTTTGGCAGGGTCATTGGCAGGGCCGACCAACACAAAGTCGTTGTACATCACGGACAAGCGCTTCACACCAAAGCCTTCAGCTACAAACTTTTCCTCAGCCACTTGGTCGTGCACAAACAACACATCCGCATCCCCGCGGCGGCCGGTATCCAAGGCTTGACCTGTGCCCAAAGCCACCACCTTGACGTCAATACCTGTCGCTTGTTTGAAAGCCGGCAGCAAATGCGTGAACAAACCCGACTGCTCGGTAGACGTGGTGGATGCCATCACGATGCTTGGCGCTTGCGCTTGCGCCTGGGCCACGCCGCTGCCCAGCATCAAAGCCACAGCCAAAAAACCAGTCAATGAAACCAAATGTGTACGACGTGTCATCCCAACTCTCCCTTTAAAAACAAATGTGCCTCGGGGTGACTGTCGCCCAAGGGTCGATTGAAAAACTCTTCTACGGGCAGGTCAGCCAACACGCGGCCTTCCTCCAAATAAATCACCCGCGTCGACAAACGTTTGACTTGGCCCAAGTTGTGGCTGCTGAACAGCAGGCTCACGTTCGATGCCGCCACCCACTCGGCCAGTAAGCGCTCAACCTCGCGTTTGGCATGCGGATCTAAGCTAGAAGTGGGCTCATCCAACAAGACAAAATTCGGCTCTAAGGCCCATGCGCGAGCCAAGGCCAATCGCTGTTGCTGGCCGCCCGACAAGGTGCGTGCTGAACGCTCGGCCATGTCTTGCAAACCCACACTCTCAAGCGCCTGCATTGCCCGCCCTTGCGCCTTGCGCCAAGGCGTGCCTTGCAACCACAAACCCCACACGACAAAACTCAGCACCGAGGTGCGCAGCATGTGTGGTCGCTGAAACACCATGGCTTGGTGTACTGCGGGCGAAGTCAACACGCGGCCAGTCGACACTTTTAGCAAACCATGCGCCACGCGCAGCAATGTGCTTTTGCCAGAGCCATTTGCCCCCACCAAGGCCACACGTTCGCCAGCATTCATTTGCAAGTTGATGCCATGCAAAGCCAAATGCGTGTCGAACTGCACAGACACTTCTTGCAAGTTCAACACCGCGCTCATACCAGCACCCCTTGCACGGGGTCTGCACCAGCACCGTCGACACGTTGTCGCCAGCGACGTAGCGCAGAAATCAAAACGTTGAGCAACAGCACCACGCTCATCAGCACCAGCCCCAAGGCCAACGCCAAGGGCAAATCGCCCTTGCTGGTTTCCAGCGCAATGGCGGTGGTCATCACACGCGTGAAACCTTCGATGTTGCCGCCCACCACCATGACCGCGCCTACTTCTGAAATGGCACGACCGAAGGCCGCAATCAACACGGTGAGCAAGGCATAGCGTTCGTCCCAGGCCAGCAACACACTTCGCAACCAAGGTTTGGCACCCAACGACTGCAACTGTTCGCCGTGGTTGCGCTCGGCATCTTCCACGCACTGGCGCGTGAGGGCAGTCACCACCGGCAGCACCAACATGGCTTGCGCCAACACCATGGCCTTGAGGCTGAACAACCAGCCCAAAGATCCCAATGGCCCCGTGCGCGACAACATCAAATACACCAACAAACCCACCACCACAGAGGGCAGCGCTAGCAACGTGTTGAGCACCGTCAGCAACGCATCGCGTCCCGCAAACCTTGCCACCCCCAGCCAAGCGCCCAACACCACACCGATGCTGCACGCCAGAACCGTGGCAAGCACACTCACCCACAAAGATCGGCCCACGATGGACCAAAGCACGGGGTCTAATTCAGTCAGTAGATCAAGCGCAGTCAGGGCTGTGTTGGTAAATGTCGTCATAAATCAATCAAAACTTCAGTTATCGTACTTAGCTACTCAATACCCCACCATATGTAAATCTGTGCATAGCGTCAGCCTTCACTACACACTCACTCACCGAGATGACACAGACATCGCCTCCAACAATGAGGCCGCTCTGTTGCGTCATCCCTTGATGGGCCTTCTTCAAGCCGTAGACCAACAGGGCTCTATCTCGGCGGCTGCGCGCGAGCTCAATCTGTCCTACCGCCACGTTTGGGGCGAGCTCAAGCGTTGGGAAGATGTGCTGGGCCACGAACTCATCATTTGGGAAAAAGGGCAGTCAGCCAAGCTCACTGAGTTTGGTGGCAAGCTCATGTGGGCAGAGCGCCAAACCCAAGCCCGCCTGGCTCCCCAACTCGAAGCTTTGCGCGCCGACCTGGAGCGCACCTTTGCTGTGGCCTTTGACCCCGCCGCCCATGTGCTGACCCTGTACGCCAGCCACGATGACGCACTCCCTCGCTTGCGCGAACACGCGGCCACCGCAGGCCTGCATTTGGACATCCGCTTTTGCGGCAGCGTGGACGCCATTCGCGCCCTGAACGAAGGACGTTGTACCTTAGCGGGGTTTCATACCCAAAGCCAACCCAGCGATGCTTCATACACAGCCAAGGCCTACCGCGATTTGCTGCAACCCGGTCTGCACAAAATCATCGGCTTTGCCACGCGCACCCAAGGCCTTATCACCGCCTCCGGCAACCCCAAGCAACTGCTGAGCTTGGCCGATGTGGTCAAGACCCAAGCCCGCTTTGTTCAACGCAGCCCCGGCACGGGGACGCGCGTGTTGCTAGACGACTTGCTCGCGCAAGCTGAACTCAGCATCCAAAACCTGAACAACTGGCCCGACGAAGAGCCCTCGCACACCGCGCTTGCCGAGGCTATTGCCTCGGGACGCTGCGATGTGGGTTTGGGTATCGAGAGCACGGCCCGTGCGCGAGGGCTTGGCTTTGTGCCGCTGGTGCAAGAAGAGTTCCATTTGGTGTGCCTCAAGTCCGCACTCGAGACACCTGCTACCCAAGCCCTATGTCAATTTTTGCAAGATCCTATTTGGCAAAAAACACTGAACGCATTGCCCGGCTATCAAGCCCACCACAGCGGTGAAGTGCAATCGCTTAGCAAACGCCTGCCTTGGTGGACCTTTCCGCGCGTCAAGAAAATCCGTTAATACCCTTTGTCTCGTTTGAAGTTTTTTCAAACACCGCTTTAAATCTTCAACCCAACAAGGCCTGACAGGTACTTAGTCTTGTTACCATCTTGGGTTGGCAAAAAAATGGAGGTACTCAGTGTCAAAACTTCTTAAATTTGCATTAGGCGTTGACCGCATCAGTGTGCAATTTGGCCACGTGGCGGCATTTGGCGTTTTAGCAGCAGCCTTGATCTCGGCAGGCAATGCATTTATTCGTTACGGTTTCGATATCAGCTCAAACGGCTGGCTCGAAATTCAGTGGTACCTGTTCGCAGCCACCGTGATGTTGGGCGCACCTGTGGTGCTCAAACTCAACGAGCACGTACGCGTGGACTTGTTATACGGCAAGCTCAAGGGCAAGGGTCCTGTGTATGTGGACTTGGTTGGCTTGGTCGTGTTCTTGTTGCCTGTGATGGGCATGTTGGCGTGGTTGAGCTTTCCCTTGTTCCTGAAGATGTTGGTAACCAACGAAATGTCTAGCAACGCAGGTGGCCTGATTCGTTGGCCCGCCATGCTTCTTCTCCCCGTAGGCTTTGCTTGGATGTTCCTGCAAGGTTTGAGTGAAATCATCAAGCGCGTGTCTTACTTGCAAGGCAAGTTTGAGATGGACACGCACTACGAAAAGCCAGTGCAATAAGGACTCATGATCATGCAAATGGAAAACTTCGCACCCATCATGTTTGCTGGCCTTGTGCTGACAATGTTGATTGGCTTCCCCGTCGCGTTCTCGCTGTCGTTCTTAGGCTTGGCTTGTGGCCTCTTCGCCATCAGCATGGACTGGTTCCCCGTCAGCTTCATGGCCAACTTGCCATTGAACATTTTTGGCATTCTTAGCAACGACTTGTTGCTGGCCATCCCCTTCTTCACCTTCATGGGCGCCATTCTTGAAAAGTGCGGCCTCGCCGAAGACATGCTCGATTCGATGGGCCAGCTCTTTGGCACCGTGCGCGGCGGCTTGGGCTACTCGGTCATCATTGTGGGCTTCATCTTGGGCGCCATCACCGGTACGGTGGCTGGCCAAGTGATTGCCATGGCCATGATCTCTCTGCCCGTCATGATTCGCTACGGCTACAACATGCGCTACGCCACAGGCGTGTTGGCTGCCTCAGGCACCATCACACAGTTGGTGCCACCGTCACTCGTGCTGGTGGTGATGGCTGACCAACTCGGCCGCTCTGTGGGCGATATGTACAAAGGTGCTTGGGGCCCCTCCATCTTGCAGATTGCCATCTTTGCGCTCTACACCTTTGGCTTGAGCATCATCAAGCCTGAGCACGTGCCTGGCATTCCCAAAGAAGCCCGCACGGCCGACGGTTTTCACCTGTGGATGAAGTGCTTGCGCGGCATCATCCCGTCAGCCTTCTTGATCTTTGCGGTGTTGGGTTCGATGGGCGGTTTGCCAGGCATTGACACGGCCATCGCCACCCCCACCGAAGCGGGTGCGATGGGCTGCGTGGGCGCCTTGATCTTGGCAGCCATACACAACCGCCTGAGCAAACAGCTGATTTGGGATGCCATGAACAGCACCATGCGCCTCACAGCCATGGTGGTGTTCATCTTGATCGGTTCACGCGTGTTCTCTATGGTGTTCCAAGGCGTGGACGGAGCCAAGTGGGTGGAGCACTTGCTGACTGGTTTGCCAGGCGGTCAAGTGGGCTTTTTGATTGTGGTGAACATCTTCATCTTCTTCTTGGCGTTCTTCTTGGACTTCTTTGAAATCGCCTTCATCATTTTGCCCATGCTTGGCCCCGTTGCTGAGAAGATGGGCATTGACATGGTGTGGTTTGGCGTGCTGCTGTGCGTCAACATGCAAACCAGCTTCATGCATCCGCCGTTCGGCTTTGCGCTGTTCTATCTGCGCGGCATTGCTGACACGCTATTTAAAGAAGGCCGCATTGAAAAACCTGTCAAGTCCAACGACATCTACATGGGCGCCATTCCTTGGGTGATCATGCAGTTGGTCTTGGTCGTGATCGTGATCTTCGTGCCCGAGACCGTGACCATGTTCTTGGACAAAGAAGAAAAGGTTGATATCGACAAAGTGGTCATCGAAATGCCAACCGATCAAGAAGTACCTGAAGCCGAGCTCAAGCTCGACGGCATCAAGCCCTCTGCAGGCGAAAGCGCTGCCGAAGAGCAAAAGCGCATGGAAGACTTGTTTAAGAAATAAAGTTTGTCCTCACGACCAGCCCCTCCGGCACATCCGAGAGGGGCTTTTTCTTGCCAGTAGAAAGCACCCGCCATGTCCAAACCTGATCCAACCTCAAACTCCGACTCACCCGCCGCACAGCTGGCCACACTGGGCCCACAGCCTTTTGTGTTTCATCCCATCACCGACAGCATCGAGGGTCCTGCTTTCTCGCGCGCGTTCAAAGCCATCACCTGGGCCACGCTGCTGGGTTCAGGCTATTGGCTGCTTAGCCTGTGGCAACAAGGCAAGTTTGGTGGCGACACAGGCCTTGACGGCCTACGCGCGGCGGGTTGGTTTATTTTGGGCTGGAGCTTGCTAGCGTGGACCACTTGGCATGTCATGTTCAGCCGCTCCCGCTTGGACGCCACGGGCATTCACCAAACTTGGATTTGGGACAAGCACATGGGCTACGACGAACTGGCCTACGCCAAACTCATCCGCATTCGTGGCTTGGAGTGGTTGATGGCGCCGCGCTTTTACGTGCGCACCTTGATGGGTAAATTTGCCGTGTTCTACGTGAGCAGCCCACATGTGCAGCAAGAGTGCGCTCGACTGAAAGCAGAGTTGTCTGCGTTTCGTGAGTTTTAAAAAAAAACCGCGCCGAGGCGCGGTTTTGTCTGCTTAAGCAAAGGCTGAATTACAGCTTTTGCTTTTGCATGAACTGGTCAAACTTCATCTCAGTGAACTGGAACCACAAGTTGGATTCAGCACGGAACTTGGAGTAATCGGCATAGACCTTTTTCCAGTTTTCATTCTTGGCAGAGATCTCGTTGTAATAAGCCATCGCCTCTTTAAAGGCAGCAGCCATCACGTCTTTCGGGAACTCGCGCAACTTGGTGCCAGAGCCAACCAACTGCTTCAATGCAGCGGGGTTACGAGCATCGTACTTAGCTTGCATGTCGGTGTGTGCCATGGCAGCAGCGGCTTCCACGATGGCCTTGTACTCAGGCGACAGGGCATTGAATGCTTTGTCGTTGATGAAGAAGTCCAGCTGTGGGCCACCTTCCCAGAAACCTGGGTAGTAGTAGAAAGGCGCCACCTTGCTGAAGCCCAATTTCAAATCGTCATAGGGGCCAATCCACTCAGCTGAGTCGATGGTGCCTTTTTCTAGGGCTGGGTAAATGTCGCCGCCAGGAATGTTTTGTGGCACAACGCCCAAACGCTCCATCACCTTGCCGCCGAAGCCGCCGATACGGAACTTCAAGCCTTTGAGGTCAGCTACCGATTTAATTTCTTTGCGGAACCAACCACCCATTTGCGCACCTGTGTTGCCGC
>NZ_JBBAOV010000007.1:29183-39602 GCF_040401135.1 Limnohabitans sp.
ACCGATTTAATTTCTTTGCGGAACCAACCACCCATTTGCGCACCTGTGTTGCCGCCTGGGAAGTTCACCATGTTGTACTTGGCGTAGAACTCGCGCATCAGCTTCATGCCGTTGCCTTCGTACATCCAAGCGGTCATTTGGCGACTGTTCAAACCGAAAGGAATGGCACAACCCAAAGCAAAGGTCTCGTCCTTACCGAAGAAGTAGTAAGGGGCTGTGTGGGCCATTTCGATGGAGCCTTGCTGCACACCGTCTACCACGCCAAAAGCAGGCATGATTTCGCCAGGTGCATGCACAGAGATTTCAAACTTGCCTCCCGACATGGCTTTGACAGCCTTGGCAAACGTGTCAGATGCACCGTGGATGGTGTCGAGCGCTTTAGGAAAGCTCGAAGCCAAGCGCCAACGAACGTTGGCCTGCTGTTGTGCATGCACTGCGGGGGCTGCACCAGCAGCCAAAATACCTGCAATACCTGCGTTTTTAATGACGGAACGACGGTCCATTTGAGACTCCCTTGAGTTGTTAAAACAAATCCTGAAAGTGCGCACTATTGACGGCACGAACCTTCAGAGATGGGGCATTGTATGCAGGTGTAAATGCCTCTAGACGCACGGGTTTACCCCCGAAGAACTTGTATTTCAAAATTCTTTTAGGGGGCTGAAATTACTTCAATAAAAAGTTAATTCAAAAGCGTTGCAAAACGCTTGCTGATGGACGCTTGAATGCCAGTCGCATCCAACCCCAACTCGGCCAGCAACTGCGCATGGTCGCCGTGCTCGGTAAATACATCACCCATGCCCAACACCAACACGGGTTTGACTTGCTGCAAATCTTGCAATGCTTCCAATACCGCAGAGCCTGCGCCGCCAAAGATGGCACCTTCTTCCACCGTGACCAAGGCATCGTGCGTGGACGCAATTTTGGCCAGCAGCTCGGTGTCGAGTGGCTTGGCCCATCGCATATTCACCACGGTGGCGTTGAGGGCCTCACCCGCTTTGAGTGCGGGATACAGCAGCGTACCAAAGGCGAGGATGGCAATGCGCTTGCCTTCGCGTCGCACCTCGCCTTTACCAAAAGGCAAGGCTAGCAGGCCAGGCTGCACAGGCACGCCCACACCTGCGCCGCGGGGGTAACGCACCGCCACGCAATGGTCTTGTTGGTAAGCGGTAGTTAGCAACTGGCGGCATTCGTTTTCGTCCGCAGGGCAAGCCATGCTGACGTTGGGAATGCATCGCATGAACGGGATGTCATACAAGCCCGCATGGGTAGCGCCATCGGCCCCCACAAGGCCAGCGCGGTCCAGCGCCAGCACCATGGGTAACTTTTGCAGCGCCACATCGTGGATCACTTGGTCATACGCACGCTGTAAGAAGGTGGAGTAAATCGCCACCACAGGTTTCAGTCCCTCACAAGCCAAGCCAGCGGCAAACGTGACAGCGTGTTGCTCGGCAATGCCCACGTCGTGATAGCGCTCAGGGAAACGTTTGTGAAACGTCACCATGCCAGAGCCTTCGCGCATGGCAGGCGTGATGCCCACCAGCAATGGGTCTTGCTCAGCCATGTCGCAAAGCCATTGACCAAACACTTGGGTGAACGTGGTTTTGGCCACGGTGGCAGAAGGCACCAAGCCCACGGCAGGGTCAAACTTGCCAGGGCCGTGGTAAGCCACGGGGTCGGCCTCGGCCAATTGGTAGCCTTGGCCTTTTTTGGTCACCACATGTAAGAACTGCGGACCTTCTAGGTGCTTGATGTTTTCAAGCGTGGGGATGAGTGAATCGAGGTCATGTCCATCAATGGGGCCGATGTAGTTGAAACCAAATTTTTCAAACAAAGTGGCCGGCACCACCATGCCTTTGGCGTGCTCTTCAAAGCGCTTGGCTAACTCGAACAAGGGCGGTGCGCCTTTGAGCACTTGCTTGCCCACCTCTTTGGCGGTCGCGTAAAACTTACCACTCATCAACTGCGCCAAGTAACGATTGAGTGCGCCCACGGGCGGGCTGATGGACATGTCGTTGTCGTTCAAGATGACGAGCAGCTTAGAGGTAGACACCCCGCCGTTGTTCAAGGCTTCAAAGGCCATGCCTGCCGTCATCGCGCCATCGCCGATCACGGCAATGGCGTGGCGCTGTTCGCCTTTTTGCTGGGCGGCAATGGCCATGCCCAAAGCGGCCGAAATGCTGGTGGATGAGTGTGCGGTGCCAAAGGCGTCGTATTCGCTTTCGTCACGGCGCGGGAAACCACTCAGGCCATGGCGTTGACGCAGCGTGCCCATTTGGTCACGGCGGCCCGTCAAAATTTTGTGAGGATACGTTTGGTGACCTACGTCCCACACGATACGGTCGTGCGGCGTGTTGAACACATAGTGCAGAGCCACGGTCAGTTCCACCGTGCCGAGGTTGGAGCTCAGGTGGCCACCAGTTTTGGCCACGCTGTTGAGCACGAAGGATCGCAATTCATCAGCCAGCGCTGGCAACTGTTGGCGCGGTAGAGTTCGCAGATCAGCGGGTGATTGGATGGTTTGCAACAATTTAGGCATGTGTGTTCACGTGTTCCGGTTCACCACGCGCTCGGCCAAAGCGGCCAGCGTGTGGGTGTGCGTCAAGCCAGTGCTGCGCAGCGCTTCGAGCGCCTCGTTGAGCAAAGACTGCGCGTAAGACTTGGCCTCTTCCAAACCCAACAACGACACGTAGGTGGGTTTGTCATTGGCAGCGTCTTTGCCTGCGGTTTTACCAAGCGTGGCTGAATCGGCGGTGACATCCAAAATATCGTCGACCACCTGAAATGCCAAGCCCAATGCTTCGCCATAACGTCTCAACCCACTCAAGGCCTGAGGCGTGGCGTCTCCACACGCAGCGCCCATCATGACGCTGCCCTCTAGCAACGCCCCTGTTTTCAGTCGGTGCATGTGGCGCAGCTGGTCTTCACTCAACGCCGTGCCCACGCTGGCCAAATCAATGGCTTGACCACCGGCCATGCCCGCATGTCCTGCGGCGCTCGCCAGCAAACGACATAAGCGCGCCTGCACACCATCAGAAATAGCCGAGGCATCAGGCGTGAGAAATTCAAAGGCCAAGGCCTGTAAGGCATCGCCTGCCAACAAGGCCTGTGCTTCGCCAAACTGCACATGCACGGTTGGCTTGCCACGGCGCAACACATCGTTGTCCATGCAAGGCATGTCGTCGTGCACCAGCGAATAAGCGTGAATCAACTCCACCGCGCATGCGGCTCGCAAAGCAGCTTCGTCTAACGCAGCGTCTTTCGTGCCGTGAGCCACTGCCTCACGCGCTGCCAACGCCAACAAAGGGCGCAAGCGTTTGCCGCCATCCAGCACGGCGTAACGCATGGCTTCACCTAACCCAGCAGGGGCTTGCGGGCTGATCCAACTCGACAAGGCAGCCTCAACGGTAGCCAAGCCGTGGTTGCTCCATTGGTCAAGTTCTGCGGGCGTCATGGCGTGGGGCATGGAGATGCTCACGTGGGTGTCCAAGTCTTCAAAGCGCCGTTGTCGAGCACCTTGATCTGCTGCTCCACGGCGTCCAACTGAGCGCGGCAGTGGCTCAAAAGCGTTGCGCCACGTTGGTAGCCCGATAACAAATCGGCCAAGGGCAACTGTCCCGACTCCATCTGTTGCACCAATCCTTCCAGCTCTTTCACAGCGGCCTCGTAACAGATCGGTACTGTGTCTGCGTCGCTTGGGGTGGTTTTAGCCTTGGGCATGGTGCGTAAATATCCGTGATTGAGGTCTATCAAATAGCGTGCCATTTTAGGCCGCATACGGCCCACCTCACAGCCCTTGGGTACAATACATCTCCCTGATTGATCATCTGGTCAATATATTTTTCACATCTCTCCCTGTGGGGGGTCTTTAGGTCAGGTCACCCATGTCTGATTTAAGTCTTCAACTGCAGCAGGCGCACAGCCAACTACCAGTTACCAGTTATTTCGATGAAGCGCTTTTTCAGCGCGAACTGGAGACCATCTTTCAGCAAGGGCCCCGTTATGTGGGCCATCAGCTTGCCGTGCCCAATGTGGGCGATTACTACGCTTTGCCGCATGAAAGCGAAGGGCGCGCGCTTGTGCGATCAGCCCAAGGCGTCGAATTAGTCTCCAATGTCTGCCGCCACCGCCAGGCGGTGATGCTCAAGGGCCGTGGTTCACTTGACACCCAAGCCCCAGGCTCTGCAGGCGGCAACATCGTGTGCCCATTGCACCGCTGGACTTACGCCCCCTCAGGCAAACTTCTGGGTGCGCCCCACTTTTCGCAAGACCCGTGTCTCAACCTGAACAACTACAAACTGCGTGAGTGGAACGGCTTGCTGTTTGAAGACAACGGCGTAGACATCGATGCCGACTTGGCCAATATGGGTCCCCGCGCGGCACTGGATTTCACAGGCTTTGCCCTTGATCGCATTGAGCTGCACACGTGCAACTACAACTGGAAAACCTTCATCGAGGTCTACCTAGAGGACTACCACGTAGGCCCCTTCCACCCAGGTCTTGGTCAGTTTGTGACCTGCGATGACCTGAGCTGGGAATTTAAAGACAACTACTCGGTGCAAACGGTGGGGGTGTCGCAAGGCTTTGGCAAACCCGGCTCGCCCACCTACCAAATCTGGCACGACATGCTGTTGAAATACCGCAATGGCGAGTTGCCCGAACGCGGTGCCATTTGGCTCACCTACTACCCACACATCATGGTGGAGTGGTACCCGCATGTGCTGACGGTCTCCACCCTGCATCCCATCAGCCCCACCCAAACGCTGAACATGGTGGAGTTTTATTACCCCGAAGAAATCGTGGCCTTCGAGCGCGAATTTGTCGAGGCTCAGCAAGCCGCCTATATGGAAACCTGCATCGAGGACGACGAAATTGCAGAGCGCATGGACGCCGGTCGTAAAGCCTTGATGGACCGCGGCGACAACGAAGTCGGCCCCTACCAAAGCCCCATGGAAGACGGCATGCAGCATTTCCACGAGTGGTATCGCGGCAAGCTCAACTTCACGCAACGCTAAGCCGACTCAATGCAAGCTCTGTGGATGCTGCTGGGTGCCGCCTTCTTTGCCACCATGGGGGTTTGCGTCAAGTTTGGTTCGGAACATTTCAATTCAGCTGAGTTGGTGTTCTACCGAGGCGTGGTGGGCTTGGTGTTTTTAGCCATCATTGCCAAGCAACAAAAAGTTTCTCTGCGCACAAAGTACCCAGGTATGCACCTGTGGCGCTCGTTCATTGGCGTGTCGTCCCTCAGCGCATGGTTTTATGCCATTGCCCATTTGCCACTGGCCACCGCGATGACACTCAACTACATGAGCAGCGTGTGGATTGCGGCCTTCATCGTGGGCGGATCGCTGGTCAACTGGAATCCGCAAGACGGTCGCAGCGCTTGGTCACAAGGTCCACTGGCGATGAGCGTGATTGCCGGGTTTGCAGGGGTGGTGATGATGCTGCGCCCTACCGTGGAACAAAACCAAATTTTTGCTGGCCTCATCGGTTTGATGTCGGGATTTGGCGCTGCCTTTGCCTACATGCAGGTCATGGCGCTGGGCCGCTTGGGCGAGCCTGCGGCACGCACCGTGTTTTACTTTGCCATTGGCACGTCGGTGGCGGGGCTGATTGGCATGGCCGTTGCTGGTGTCTCTGAATGGAACTGGCAGCATGCCGTGTGGCTGTTGCCTGTGGGCGTGTTTGCCTCACTGGGTCAGTTGTGCATGACACGCGCCTATAGCCAAGGCGCCACTCTGGTGGTGGCCAACTTGCAATACTCGGGCATAGTGTTTGCCGCACTGTACAGTTTGCTGCTGTTTGGAGACGACATTCCCCTCATCGGTTGGGCTGGCATGGCACTCATCGTGGTCAGCGGCATGACCGCCACCTTGCTGCGCGCTCGTGCAGCCCCCAACGCGCCTGCAGAAGAACACTGAAAGGAAAACCCCATGTTCACCACACTCATTTCTGTTGCACAACTTCAAGCCTTGCAAGCCAACGGCACACCCTTGGCGGTGTTTGACTGCACCTTCGATTTGATGAACCCGTCTAAGGGACATGTGCAGTATGTCGAACAACACATCGCGGGCGCACAACACGCCGACTTAGACCAGCACCTCGCCACGCACGACGCTGACAAGCGCGTGAACAGTGGCCGCCACCCACTGCCCCAGCGCGAGGTGTTTGCCTCATGGCTGCAAAGCGTGGGCATGAACCAGGACACCCAAGTGGTGGTGTATGACCGGAACGGCATGAACTACTGTGGCCGCTTGTGGTGGATGCTTAAGTGGTGCGGCCATGATGCTGTGGCCGTGCTTGATGGTGGTCTGCAGGCATGGGTGGCTGCGGGGGGTACTGTCGTTTCAAACCAAGACAATGCGCCTAACGAAACCGTGCACGAATCAGGCAACTTTGAGCTCCATGAACCACTGCTGAAATTAGTGGACACCGCCACCGTGTCTACGCGGCTAAATAGCGACGCACAAACCCTCGTCGACGCACGCAGCGCAACGCGCTACCGTGGCGAGGCCGAGCCATTCGACCCCGTGGCGGGCCACATTCCTGGCGCACTTAACCGCCCGTTCAACAGCAACCTCAACGCACAAGGCTTCTTCAAAAGCGCAGATGAACTGCGTGCTGAATTTGCCATCTTGCTAGGTAACGCCAAACCCGAAACCGTGGTGCACCACTGCGGCAGTGGCGTGAGTGCGGTGCCCAATATTCTGGCCATGGAAGTGGCGGGCTTAGGCCGCACTGGCCTGTATGCAGGCAGTTGGAGCGAGTGGTGCAACACGCCTGGACTACCCTGCGAAAAATCCGGAACCTAGTGCTGAGCCCACTCGCCCAAAGCAACAACGAGGGCGATGCCTGCAAACAACCAGGCGACTTGGGCGGCAGTTTCTCGTGGGCTTAAACGCTTTTGCAATTGTGGAATCAAGTCGGCCAGCGCCACATAGATAAAGCTGCTGGCGGCCACCACCAAAAAGAAGGGCAGGTACTCGTGCAAGGCACCTACGAGTAAATAGCCCACCACGCCTCCAATAGCTGTCACGCCACCTGCGAGGCTGAGCCTAAACAACGCCGCACGCGAATTGTTGAGCGACTGTCGCAACACCACCAGATCGCCTACATGGTGCGGCACTTCGTGAGCCATTACCGCCAAGGCTGCAGCCACGCCTAAACGTGGATCAGCCACAAAGGCCGCAGCAATCAAAATGCCATCACCAAAGGCGTGCACGCTGTCGCCCAACAACACCGCCCAGCCACCACTGTGGTGGTTGTGGTCGTGATGGTGGTGGTCTGCGTGGCCATGCGAATGGGCATGGCCCTGCCCATGTTCATGCCCGTGATGCCAAAGCTCGGCCTTGTCCAGTAAAAAGAAAAACACCAAGCCCACCAACAACACGGCAAACAAAGCATGGGCTGAAACCCCCGTCTCGACAGAAAGCTCAAACGCCTCGGGCAACAAACGCATAAATGCTGTAGCAAGCAAAGCACCTGCTGCAAGGCTGAGTAAATGTTGGGTAAAACGCGACAGCAACGCATAAGCCAACAAGGCCGCCAGCCACACACTGCCCACGCCGGCAACTAAGGTGCCGACAAAAATTGAAATCAAGGTCATGGGTGGATTATCAATGCGCCTTATCCCAGTTAGGCCCAACGCCAACTTCAGCCAACAACGGCACTTTCAGCTTAGCTACCTCAGCCATCAGGTGTGGCACTTCGGTGCGCACCCAGTCCACCTCTGACTCGGGGACTTCAAATACCAGTTCGTCATGCACTTGCATGATGACTTTGGTTTGGTGTTGTTGCTCGTCAATGGCGTGTTGCACGGCCACCATGCTTAGCTTGATAAGGTCGGCGGCTGTGCCTTGCATGGGTGCGTTAATCGCGGCGCGCTCTGCACCTGCACGGCGTGGGCCGTTGGGGCTGTTGATTTCGGGCAAGTACAAGCGGCGGCCAAACACGGTTTGTACATAGCCTTGCGCTTTGGCTTGTTCGCGTGTGTCGTCCATGTAGCGCTTGACGCCAGCAAAGCGTTCGAAGTAACGGGTGATGTAGTTCTTAGCCGCGCTGTTGTCAATGCTCAGCGCTTTAGCCAAACCAAACGCGCTCATACCGTAAATGAGACCAAAGTTAATGACCTTGGCATAGCGGCGCTGCTCGGTGCTGACTGCATCCACGCCCACGCCAAAAACTTCAGCTGCGGTGGCGCGGTGCACGTCTAAGCCATCATGGAAAGCTTTGACCAAGGCCTCGTCCCCACTGATGTGCGCCATGATGCGCAGCTCGATCTGGCTGTAGTCGGCACTGGCTATCACGCAGCCCGCAGAGGCCACAAATGCTTCGCGAACTTTGCGCCCCTCTGCTGTGCGAATAGGGATGTTCTGCAAGTTGGGGTCGTTGCTAGACAAGCGGCCCGTCACGGCCACGGCTTGGGCATAGTGGGTGTGCACGCGGCCTGTGCGTGGGTGGGCCATAAGAGCTAGCTTGTCGGTGTAGGTGCCTTTGAGTTTGCTAAGGCTACGGTGCTCCAAAATTTTGGCAGGCAGTGGGTAGTCTTCGGCCAATTTATCCAGCACTTCTTCGTCGGTGCTGCGTGCGCCCGTAGCGGTTTTTTTGATGACGGGCAAACCCAGTTTGTCAAAGAAGATTTCGCCCAGTTGCTTAGGGCTGGCCAAGTTAAACGGCTGACCTGCAATGTCATACGCTTCGGTTTCTAGCTGCACGATGCGTTGACCCAGCGCATGGCTTTGTGCGGCGAGTGTGGGTGCGTCAATCAACACGCCGTTGCGCTCGATGCGATACAGCGCTTCGCTGCTTTGAATTTCTAGGTCGTAAGTGAAGCGCAGTTTGTCATCGGCTTGCAAACGCGGCCACAGCACTTGGTGCACGTCTAGCGTCATGTCTGAGTCTTCACACGAGTATTCGGTGGCACGCGCCACGTCCACTTGCGAGAACGAAATTTGGTGCGCACCTTTGCCACACAGGTCTTCGTAGTTCAGCCCTTTGCGGCCCACATGGCGCTCGGCCAAGCTAGCTAGGCCATGAGGCTTGTGCACTTCCAACACATAGCTTTGCAGCATGGTGTCGTGCGCGTAGCCCTTCACCTCAATGCCGTGGTTGGCCATGACATGGCGGTCGTATTTGATGTGTTGGCCGAGCTTGTGGATAGCCGGGTTTTCAAACCAAGGCTTGAGCTTGGCGAGCACTTCGGTGATGGGCAGCTGCGTGGGCGCATCGCCATAGCTGTGGGTCAGCGGGATGTAGCAAGCCTCGCCAGGCTTGACCGAAAAGCTCAAGCCCACAATCTCGGCGCGCATGGCGTCAAGCGATGTGGTCTCGGTGTCAAACGCCACCAGCTCGGCGGCTTGCAGCTTGGCCAGCCAGGTGTCGAACATGGCCCAGTCCAACACGCAGTCGTAATGCTTGTCGGTCACGACAGACACCACAGCCTCGGGTTCGTCAAACAGGCTGGGGTTGGGTTCAAACTTGGGTCTAGCTTCTTTGTCGCCTGCCGCACTGCTTGAATCCTTGCCTTCGCTGATGGCGCGGGCCAAACCTTTGAAGCCATAGGTTTCGTAAAAGGTTTGGAGTGAGGGCTTGTCGGGCTCGGCCAAGTGCAACGCATCGAGTACGGGTAAGTTGGGCACAAAGGCGGACAAATCGCAATCGGTTTTCATGGTCACCAGCTGGCGACCTTTAGGCAGCCATTCAACGGATTGACGCAAGTTCTCGCCCGCCACGCCTTTGATGGCGCTGGCGTTTTGCATCAAGTTGTCGAGCGAGCCGTATTCCATCAGCCACTTGGCTGCAGTCTTAGGGCCGACCTTGGCCACGCCGGGCACGTTGTCTACCGTGTCGCCCACCAAAGTTTGGTAATCGATCATCAGCGAAGGCGGCACGCCAAACTCTGCGGTCACACCGGCCACGTCGCGCTTCTTGCCGTTCATGGTGTCCATGATGGTGATGTGTTCGTTCACCAACTGGCTCAAGTCTTTGTCGCCGCTGGACACCACCACGGTAATGCCTTGCTTGGCCGCAGTGACGGCCAAGGTGGCGATCACATCATCGGCTTCGACACCCGGCACATCCAACACCGTCCAGCCGAGCATGCGTACCATGGCGTGGATGGGCTCGATTTGCGAGCGCAAATCATCAGGCATGGGTGAGCGGTTGGCTTTGTACGCGGGGTACATCTCGTCGCGGAAGGTGGGGCCTTTGGCGTCAAACACGCAAGCGGCCAACTGGGTGGGCACTTCTTTGCGCAGGGCCTGCATCATGTTGATCATGCCGCGAATGGCGCCTGTGGCGGCGCTGGTTGGGTCGCCTGGCACAGCTCGAAGGTCAGGCATAGCATGGAAGGCGCGGTATAGGTAGCTGGAGCCGTCGACCAGTAGCAATGTTTTGGATTCACTCATAGGTTGTGATTGTGCC
>NZ_JBBAOV010000007.1:39702-76193 GCF_040401135.1 Limnohabitans sp.
GGAGCCGTCGACCAGTAGCAATGTTTTGGATTCACTCATAGGTTGTGATTGTGCCGTGGGTTGTTGCTTGGTCTTTGTGCTTTGTTGCTGAGCTCGCTGGGCGCGGCTGGTGGGCGTCGCTGCTTCATGCTGGGGTACCAGAAATCATGGCGACGCCCACCAGCCACGCCCAGACTGCGGCGTAGGTTGTGGCACGCGTGCACCCACAAATGCAGGCCGTAGTCTTGGGGGTTGAGGGTTGAGCGGGTAACGATTTCTGGTACCCCAGCATGAGGCACCCGCTCAACCCTCAACCCCCAAGCGGGCTCAGCACCAAAAGCAAAGGAAGCAAACAAGCGCCAACTACAATGTGCGAACTTTTTAATCCCTTGGTAGTCATGGCAGTTTTCACCGAAGTTTCAGAGTCCTCCGCCCAAGAACTGCTGACCCAACTCAAACTTGGCGAGTTGGTCGAACTTAAAGGCATCCAAGGCGGCATTGAGAACACCAACTACTTTCTCACCAGCAGCACAGGCCATTACGTGCTCACGCTGTTTGAACGCCTCACGCACGCGCAACTGCCGTTTTATCTGTACCTGATGAAACACCTGGCGCAAGGCGGTATCCCTGTGCCAGACCCCGTGTCTAACCAAGACGGCGATATTTTGCTAACCGTGGAAGGCAAACCAGCTGCGGTGGTCAACCGTTTGCGCGGAAAAAGCGAACTCAGCCCCACAGCGGCCCACTGCGCCGCTGTGGGCGACATGCTGGCCCGCATGCACCTGGCCGGCCGCGACTACAACCGCCAACAGCCCAACCTGCGCGGTCTGCCTTGGTGGAACGAGACCGTGCCCGTGGTGCTACCTTTTTTAAGCGAATCACAAGCGGCGCTGATTCAAACCGAGCTGGCCTATCAAAACCACATTGCCGCATCATCGGCCTACACCGCCCTGCCCCGTGGGCCTGTGCATGCCGACTTATTCCGCGACAACGTGATGTTTGATGGCAGCTTGCAAGCCCCCGAGCTAACAGGCTTCTTCGACTTTTACTTTGCTGGCGTCGACACATGGCTGTTTGACGTGGCCGTGTCTTTGAACGACTGGTGCACCCACCACGCTGAAGACATCGACACCGATGGCACGCACGATGCGGCCAAGGCCCAAGCGTTCATCGCCGCTTATCAAGCGGTACGTCCTTTCACCCCCGCTGAGCGCCAATTGCTCAACCCCATTCTGCGTGCGGGCGCTTTGCGTTTTTGGACTTCGCGACTGTGGGACTTCCATCTGCCGCGCGAAGCCAGCATGCTTCAACCCCACGACCCCACGCACTTTGAGCGTGTGTTGCGCCAACGTGTGGCGCACCCTGTCACACTCTGATTTATGAAACTCAACGTCGTTCCCGCAAAAACTGGCTCGCTCTGGGTGCGCCAAGGCATTCGCGCTTTTTGGAAGCAACCCCTGGCACTCACCGGCCTGTTCTTTATGTTCATGGCCAGCATGTCCATCCTCTCCATCGTGCCCGTGCTGGGTGGGTTCTTGGCCTTGATGTTATTGCCCGCCGCTTCACTTGGGCTCATGGCAGCCACACGCGAGGTGGAGTTGGGCAAGTTTCCTATGCCGTTTATCTTGGCAGCCGGTTTTAGAAACGGCGCAGAAGGCAAACGCAACATGGTTATGTTGGGTTTGATCTATGCGCTTTGCTTTGTGGGCGTGATGGGCTTGTCCACGATGATGGACGGCGGTGACTTTGCCAAGTTGTATTTGGTCGGTGGCAACTTGGATGTTGAGACCGTGATGAACCCCGATTTTCAAAACGCTATGTGGCTGTCGATCATGCTGTACCTGCCTTTATCGCTGGTGTTTTGGCATGCACCGGCACTCACACATTGGCACGGTGTCACCGTGGGCAAAAGCTTGTTCTTTAGCACCGTGGCGTGTCTAAGCAACTGGCGAGCGTTCTTGGTGTTTGGCGTAATGTGGACGGCCATTTTTTTAGGCACCACTTTGGTCATCACACTCATTGGCGGCTTGGTCGGCGATGGTGACTTTGCAGCCATGGCTTTGTTGCCCGCCATGCTGATGTTGGCGGCCATGTTCTTTAGCTCGACCTACTACAGCTTCAAAGACTGCTTTACTTCTGAAGTGATTTACGCTTGATCACACCTGCGTGAGCTTGGCCACACTCAGCGCCAGCCACTTGGTGCCGTGACGCGAGAACTTCACTTGCGCACGGGCATCGTCGCCCACGCCTTCAATGCTCACCACTGCGCCCTCGCCAAACTTGGCGTGAAACACTTGCACACCGCTGCGCACCCAAGCATTGGGGCCACTGGCCATAGGTGCAGCACGCTGAGGCACTGGCGAAGGCGCTGCCGCAGTGGCCGCACCACCGCCCCACGCGTTGTTAGACCACGCAGGGTTTTGCCATGCATCGCGCCGTGAAGGCATCGCATCTGCAAACGCAGAACGTGCAGGCGTGATCCACTTCATCGTGTGCTCAGGCAGCTCTTCAAAGAAGCGGCTTTTCAGGTTGTAGCGCGTCTGACCGTGCAGCATGCGGGTTTGCGAATGGCTGAGGTACAAACGTTTGCGCGCACGCGTGATGGCCACATACATGAGACGGCGCTCTTCTTCAAGGCCGTCAAAGTCGTTCATCGAGTTTTCATGCGGGAACAAGCCCTCTTCCATGCCCGTGATAAAAACGCAGTCAAACTCCAAGCCCTTCGAGGCATGCACCGTCATCAGCTGAATCGCGTCTTGCCCCGCTTGCGCTTGGTTGTCGCCCGACTCGAGCGCAGCATGCGTGAGGAAGGCAGCCAAAGGCGACAAGGTCTCGCCGGTGTCGGCGTTGATCATGGTTAGAGGTGTGGGCTGACGCGTGACTGCGCCATCAGCCGCGTCTGCTGAGGCTGCATTCGCGTCCTGCACCACAGGCTGGCCGTGCTCATCAATCGGCAATGCCACGGCATCGCGACCAAAGCCTTCTTGCGTTACAAAGCTCTCAGCGGCGTTGACCAATTCTTGCAAGTTTTCGATGCGGTCTTGGCCTTCGCGCTCGGCTTGGTAATGGGTGATCAAGCCTGAGTGGTCCAGCAACAGCTCAATGATTTGACGCAGGTTTTGCCCCTGCGTTTGCTCACGCAGTACATCAATCTTGGCTACAAAAGCGCTCAGGTTGGCCCCTGCTTTGCCGGCCACCGCAGTGACGGCATCGCTCATGGAGCAGCCCATAGCGCGTGAGGCGTCTTGCAGCTGTTCGATGCTGCGCGCACCAATGCCACGCGGCGGAAAGTTGACCACGCGCATGAAGCTGGTGTCGTCGCGTGGGTTTTCTAGCAAGCGTAAATAGGCCAAGGCGTGCTTAATTTCAGCGCGTTCAAAAAAGCGCAATCCGCCGTACACGCGGTACGGCATGGCAGCATTGAACAAAGCGGTTTCAATCACCCGGCTTTGTGCGTTGCTGCGATACAGCACGGCAATTTCGCTGCGGGCCTGCACACCCTTCGTGCCGTCGCCGTCTTTGCTATCGCGCAAGAGTTGCTTCATCTCTTCCACCATCCATTGCGCCTCGGCAAAGTCGGTGGGCGATTCATACACACGCACGGGCTCGCCTGCGCCCTGCGTGGTGTGCAGGTTTTTACCCAAGCGGCCTTTGTTGTGGCTGATCAGATGGTTGGCGCTGTCCAAAATGTTACTGAAGCTACGGTAGTTTTGCTCGAGCTTGATTTGATTCGTTACGTGGTACTCACGCACAAAGTCGGCCATGTTGCCCACGCGTGCGCCACGGAAGGCATAAATACTTTGGTCGTCGTCGCCCACGGCCAAGATGGCCCCGCCGCCCCCATCCACGGGGCCAGCGAGTTGTTTGAGCCACGCGTATTGCAGCTTGTTGGTGTCTTGAAACTCGTCCACCAAAATGTGCTGAAAGCGGCGGCGGTAGTGCTCGCGCAGCGGATCGTTATCGCGAAGCAGCTCGTACGAGCGCAGCATCAGCTCGCCAAAATCCACCACGCCTTCGCGTTGGCATTGGGCTTCGTACAGCTCGTACAGCTCCACACGTTTGCGGTCATCGGGGTCGCGCACCACCACGTCTTTAGGGCGCAGACCATCTTCTTTACAGCCAGCGATGAAGCGCATGGTTTGCTTGGCTGGATAACGCTCGTCGTCCACCTGAAACTGTTTGCTCAAGCGCTTGATGGCGCTCAGCTGGTCTTGGGTGTCCAAAATTTGAAATGACTGGGGCAAGTTGGCCAGCTTCCAGTGCGCACGCAAAAAGCGATTGCACAGACCATGAAAGGTGCCCACCCACATGCCGCGCACGCTGACCGGCAGCATGGCCGACAAACGCGTGAGCATTTCTTTGGCCGCCTTATTGGTAAAGGTCACCGCCAGCAACCCACCCGGCGACACCTGCCCCGTTTGCATGAGCCACGCAATGCGCGTGGTCAGCACCCGCGTCTTCCCCGAACCCGCGCCCGCCAAAATGAGCGCATGCGCCTGCGGCAACGTGACCGCCGCAGCTTGTTCGTTGTTGAGGCCTTGGAGCAAGGGCGAGGTGTGGGGTGAAAAATGCATAGGGCAATTTTAGGGTTTAGAATCAGCCACCGGGCCCAAGATACTTGCGCTCGGTTTTTTTATGTCTGCCTTTTGCACGCTAAAAAACCGACCAAGCCAAGCGCTCAATCTTCGAACGTTATTTTCTGGAGCTTGGGATATGGAAATTTTTGATTACGACAACATTTTGTTGCTACCACGCAAGTGCCGCGTGGAAAGCCGTTCTGAATGCGATGCTGGTGTAGAGCTCGGTGGCCGCAAGTTTCGCTTGCCCGTCGTTCCCGCCAACATGAAGACCGTGGTGGATGAAAGCATCTGCTTGTGGATGGCACAAAACAATTACTTCTACGTGATGCACCGTTTCGATTTGGACAACGTGCAATTTGTGAAAGACATGCATGCCAAAGGTGTGTACGCCTCTATTTCTTTGGGTGTCAAGGGCCCAGACCGCGCCACGGTGGACACACTGGCCGCAGCAGGCATAACGCCTGAATACATCACCATCGACATCGCCCACGGCCACGCCGACAGCGTGCGCGACATGATTGGCTACATCAAGGCCAAGTTGCCTAAGAGCTTTGTCATCGCGGGCAACGTGGCCACGCCCGAAGCCGTGATCGACCTCGAAAACTGGGGCGCCGACGCGACCAAAGTGGGCGTGGGTCCAGGCAAGGTGTGCATTACCAAACTCAAAACAGGCTTTGGCACTGGCGGCTGGCAGCTGTCGGCTGTGAAGTGGTGCGCGCGGGTGGCGACCAAACCCATCATTGCTGACGGCGGGATTCGCAGCCACGGCGACATTGCCAAGAGCGTTCGCTTTGGCGCAAGCATGGTGATGATTGGTTCGCTATTTGCTGGCCACGAAGAGTCGCCAGGCAAGACCGTGGAAGTGGACGGCGAGTTGTTCAAAGAGTATTACGGCTCAGCCTCTGACTTCAACAAAGGCGAATACAAGCACGTGGAAGGCAAGCGCATCCTCGAGCCCGTCAAAGGCAAGCTAGCCAACACGCTGATTGAGATGGAGCAAGACGTGCAGAGCTCCATCAGCTACGCCGGCGGCCTCAAACTCATGGACATTCGCAAGGTGAACTACGTCACGCTAGGCGGCGACAACGCAGGCGAACATCTGTTGATGTAAGCCTCGCACTGCGGCTTATTTGTTCAGCAACTCAAGCGCCAGTGTGTGCAGGCGATGGCCCGGGTTTGTCATGGCCTCAACGATGCTGAAGTGCTGCAAGCCTTCTAAGGTCTCGGCCACGGGCACGCGGTCTTTGCCCCAAGATTGTTGGATCAAAAAGTTGTGGCGAGTAAATTCTTCACTCTCAATGCCACCCGCCACGCTGTAAAGCGTGCCCTGCTTGGGCGCTGGCATCCAAGCGGGGCTGTTGCGTAGCACCACCTCGTCGGTTAAACGCAGGCTATCTTTGAGGTAGGGCGTGGCTTGCACCGATGCCAGCTCATACAAACCAGAAATCGACAAAGCCTTGGTGACCAAATGCGCAGGCAAATCGGCTGCATAGGCAGGCCAATCACAAGCCAGCAACATTGTTGCCAAGTGCCCACCGGCTGAGTGGCCCACCAGCGTGATACGGCTGGGGTCGCCACCAAAGCGATGAATGTTGCGCCACACCCAAGCCACGCACTTGACCATTTGCAGCGTGATATCAGACACAGTGACGGCCGGGCACAAAGCATAGTTGGGCACCACCACATGCGCACCTTGCGCGGTGAAGGTGGGCGCGATGAAGGAATGGTCCGCCTTGTCAAGTGAGCGCCAATAACCGCCATGGATGAACACCACCACAGGGGCTTTGTCTTGTGCCGTGTCGCTTGCAAAAATATCTACAGTTTCATTTAAACCACGGCCATAAGCCACGTCTTGAAAGCAACGGTGCGTTGCACGCACTTGTGCTGACGCCTCGCGCCAATGGTCAAAGTGGGCCGCATGCTCGGGCACCAAAGCGCGGTTGTTGTACATGCGGTCATACCAAGCGCCGTCGCGTTGCGTCATAGTTTTTTCTCCAGAAGAATTTGCACGTTGGTCCAGCTTTGACTTTGGGTGCGGCTGTTTTCACTTACACGATTGCCGCTGTAGACGCTGCCTGTGTTGTAGTTGCGCGGGTCCAGGTTGCTGAGGGTCAGGCGCCAAGCGGTGCGGCTGTCTAAACGCCACAAACCATACACGTCCATCACCCGTTTTTGCGACACGGTGCTCAGTTGTTCAGCACTCAAGCGCGTTCTGTAACCAGGGTTGTAGTTGACGTTACCGCCAAGGGTGAGAGGAACAGATTTCAATCGGTAATCCGCCCCAAAGTTAGCCGTCATGCTGGGCTGTTGGTCCAAGCGGTTGTCCGGCCCCATGACGCTGAGCACACGTGAACGATAAAAACTGAGGTTGTTGCGCAGATCGATGTGGGGGGCGTCGGCTATCCACTGGTCCATGCGGAACTTGGCTTCGAGCTCGATGCCTTCGGTCACGGCTTCACTAATGTTTTGTGGGCTTGACAGCCACCGACCATTGGCCCCGGACTCTAGTGTTGTCACATTGCGGATGAGGTTTTGCACACGGCGGTGAAACGCACTGGCGCTCATCACGCCACCCTGAGGCAAATAGCGCTCGACCGCCACATCCAAACCTGTTGCAACCTCTGGCTTTAGATTGGGGTTACCAGACACGTCGGGATTGGTCGCACTGTTGTCGTCACGCGTGTAAGCGCGTCGCGCTAGCAAAGTGGGCATGGTGGGCGTCTTGAAGCTGCGTGTCAGGCTCATGCGCACTTGGTCGCGGCTGTCTGGATTGGGTCGCCACATCGCATGCAGCAGCGGGGTGAAAACGCTGTTTCGATTGGTGACATCGCCCGCGCTGGTACTACCCTCGGTGGTCAAACCTTCGTAACGCGCCCCCACGTGTGATGACCAATTCGGTGTGAGTTGCCATTCATCTTGAGAATAAAAGGCATAGCGCACCGTGCTTGCTCGGTAATCAGCGCTGCCAGCAATGGTTTGGTAGGCCCCCACCACACTTTGTGTGCGGCGAACTGACTCCACCTCTGAACCACTCACCCACTGATGACCACCTCCCATCACGTTGGTGTACTTGCCACCGAGACTGAACGAACGATCTTGGACATGCGAGTTTTCCGACACGCTTGGAATAAGCGAGGTGTTCGTGGAGGTTTGTTTAAATTCATTGTGGCTATTCCAGCCCCCCAGATTGAATTTCCATTCCATGTTGCTGTCCGTTGACAGCCTGCGTCGCCACTGACCATTCAAGCGGGCTAGTTCAAAGTTATTTTTGATTTCACTGCTCGCTGTCGCGGGACTTCCAGCCACATCCACCCCGTCGAGAGATTCAGTGGCACGTATCGATGATGGCGTTTTTCCTTGGGACAAAATAACAAAGGGTGTCAGCGTTAAGGTCTCGCCCGGATCGCCCTTGAGCTGCAAACGCGCTGAGGCATTCATGCCTTCGCGTCCGTAATGGCTGTCGCTCACACGTTGACGCAATGTTGTGCCTGAAGCATCGAATCGCGTTAAATTATTTTCACTATGGTCCGGTGCGGCAAACCGATTAACTGACAAGGTGTAGTTGCCCGACCACTTTTCAGCATCGTGGTACTTGACGATCGATGCTGTGGGCGACACATAGCCGCCTTGAAACGACGAGCCCACCTTCAACTCGGTGGGCATGCCCTTGCGGCCTTCGCGCGTGATGATGTTGATGGTGCCTGCAATGGCTTGCGCACCTGTCTCGGCCGTGGGTGCGCGGTAAATTTCCACACGCTCAACCATCTCAGGCGTGAGTGATTCGACCGAAAAGCCTGGCGGTACGCGTTGACCGTCAAGCAAAATTTGCGTATAGCCCTGACTCAAGCCACGCATGCGAATGCCGCCGCCCCTGCCGGGCGCACCACCCAGGGTGATGCCGGGCATGCGCTTCAAAATTTCGCCAAGGTTAGCGTCCCCTTGACGCTCAATTTCTTCCCGTCCAATCACAATTTTGCTGGCGGTAGATTCGCGGCGTTCCTGGGTTTCGTTGTCACGCCCGCTGGTGATTTCAATGCGACCCATGTCCGAAGTGGCTGCAACAGGCGCAGGTGTTTGCTGCGCCAAGGCGGCAAATGTGCTTAAAGCAAAAGGAACGAGAAGCGTGTGAGCGGTGGGCTTGAAGTACATATCAAAAAGTTTACCGAGGTATGGATACCCTTGGCGTGTAAAGTTCAGGTTTTCTTTTTCACGCAAGTTTCATGAGCCAAGCTGCTGCACCACACACCTACGAAATCAAAAGTGCCTCCTTGCCCTTGGTGTCTTTTCTCCTCAAAACCCCTGACACATCAGCTCTGCAAGCCGATATGACACGCCGCTTGGGACCAACCCCCGGCTTCTTTGACAACGACCCCGTGGTGATCGATCTGAGCGTCCTAGAAGACCCCAGCCAACAGCTCGACCTACCTTCTGTGTGCCTTATGTTGCGAACACATCAAATGCTGCCTGTGGCAGTGCGTGGCGCAAATGAACACCAATTAACTAACGCACGCAAAGCGGGCTTGTTTGAAGCGAGCGATTTGAGCATTCAAACCCCTGCTGCACCCAGCGTGGAAACGGTGGTGCAAGAAGTCATTCGCGAAGTTGAGGTGGTGCGTGAGGTGCAAACTGGCAGCGGTGCCGCCATGGTGATCGACAAGCCCCTGCGATCTGGCCAGCACGTGTATGCCAAAGGTCGCGACCTGATAGTGTTGGCCATGGTCAACCCAGGGGCAGAGATCATGGCCGATGGTCACATCCATGTGTATGCACCACTGCGCGGCAAAGCCATTGCGGGCGCACGCGGCGATGAACAAGCACGCATCTTTACCTCATGCCTTGAGGCCGAGCTGCTTTCGATTGCAGGCACCTACCGCACCAGTGGCGATAGCCCACTGCCTGCGAATGTGGCAGGCAAAGCCGCGCAAATCAGTCTTCAAGGCGATAAGTTGGTCATGCTGGCATTGTAAAATTGCAGATTAATTTTTAGATCAACCTTGGGCTTTCTTCATGACAAAAATCGTGGTGGTGACTTCTGGCAAGGGCGGCGTGGGCAAAACCACAACCAGCGCCAGTTTTTCCTCTGGCCTCGCTTTGCGCGGCTTCAAAACGGTGGTCATCGACTTTGACGTCGGTTTGCGCAACCTCGACCTCATCATGGGTTGCGAGCGTCGCGTGGTGTATGACTTCATCAACGTGATCAACGGTGAGGCCACGTTGAACCAAGCCTTGATCAAGGACAAACAATGCGACAACTTGTTTGTGCTGGCCGCCTCTCAAACCCGCGACAAAGACGCGCTGTCTCAAGACGGCGTGGAGCGCGTGTTGAACGACCTCAAAGAGATGAAGTTTGACTACATCGTGTGCGACTCGCCTGCCGGCATTGAAGTGGGCGCCATGATGGCGATGCACTTTGCCGATGAAGCTTTGGTGGTCACCAATCCTGAAGTCTCCTCCGTGCGCGACTCTGACCGTATCTTGGGCATGCTCAGCAGCAAGACCAAGCGTGCGATTGACGGCGATACGCCCATCAAAGAACACCTGCTGATCACGCGCTACAACCCTAGCCGAGTGGAAGAAGGCCACATGCTGTCGCTGGAAGACATCCAAGACATTTTGCGCATTCCATTGATTGGTGTGATTCCCGAATCAGAAACGGTGTTGACCGCTTCGAACCAAGGCTTGCCTGCGGTTCACCTAGAAAACACCGACGTGTCTGAGGCATACAAAGACGTGATCAGCCGTTTCTTGGGAGAAGACGTGCCCATGCGTTTCACAGATTACGTCAAACCTGGTTTGCTCAAACGCATGTTTGGCGGAAAGTAAGCCATGTCCTTGCTCTCACTCCTGCTCGGTGAAAAGAAAAAAACCGCCAACGTTGCCAAAGAGCGTTTGCAATTCATCCTCACCCACGAGCGCTCTGGCCGCAATCCACAACCCGATTACCTGCCTGCTTTACAACGCGACTTGGTAGCCGTGCTCTCAAAATACGTGAAGATCAATCCAAATGACATCAAGGTCAATTTGGAGCGTCACGACAACCTCGAAGTGCTTGAAGTCAAAATCGAATTGCCTGACTAAGCAGCGTTGGTAAAGACCCAAATAAAAAAGCGACCCAAAAGGTCGCTTTTTTATTTGGCTTGCAAAGACAAAGGTGGAATTAACCGCCTTTGCTTGAACGCTTGCCAGGGTTCTTTTTGCTTCGTGTCGCAACACCGCGCTCAAGACTCACACGTTGACCATGACCGCCTGTGCGCAGCATAGTGCCTGGCAGGGGGATTGGTTTTGGTGCGCGCTTGCGGTCGGCTTCGGTGACGATTTTGTTTCCCATGAAATTTTCCAGTTAAAAAAGTTACAGCCCTCAATTAGGCCACATGTTTGGGTAATTTTCTCATGTAACCACCCATAATCAGCACAATCAAAGGCATTTATGAACCCCATCATCAGCGAATTACTCGCCCGCATCCAGCACATGGAGTCAGAGATTGAGCTAGAAATGAAGCTCAAGCGCGCTGAGCTAAAAGCCGACTTCGATGAAACCCGTGTGCGCTTTGAGCGTGAGGTGTTGGAACAACAACGCCGTTTCAAAACAGGTGTGATTGCCTACCTCTTCACAGCCAACTGGCTCAGCGTGATCACAGCCCCCGTCATTTATGCCCTGTTCTTTCCCATCCTGCTACTTGACTTGTGCATCACGATTTATCAGCACATTTGTTTTCGGGCTTATGGCCTTGCCCGCGTGAGGCGGGGCGACTATTTTGTGTATGACCGAACGCATTTGGCCTACCTGAATCTGATTGAAAAAATCAACTGCGCCTACTGTTCATACGGCAACGGCGTGATGGCTTATGGGCGCGAGGTGGTAGCTCGCACCGAGCAGTATTGGTGCCCGATCAAACACGCCCGCAAAATCATGGGCGCGCACCCCTACTACACCGGGTTTGTAGACTTTGGCAATGCCCAGAGCTACAAGGAAGAGCTTGAAAATATGCGCACCGCTCTAGCCAAAATCAAATAACAAAAACTCATCACCACATGCCACACACTGACATTGACAAGCGCTTGATGGACCTAGAGGTCAAGGCCAGCTTTACCGAAGATTGGGTGGAGCAACTCAACCAAACCATCTTTCAACAACAACAGCAAATCGACGCGCTGATCCGTGAGATAAGCCAGTTGCGACAACAGACGCCCGATGGTGGCTCAGGTGGCTCGACTAACCTGCGCGATGAGCTACCACCCCACTACTAAAAAACATTTCATAAAGAAACACCCATGTCAAAAACAATCGATTACTACCTAGTGCCGCAAAGCCCTTGGACATATTTTGGCCATCAAAGGTTTGTACAAATTGCCAAAGACGCTGGCGCCACCGTGCGCGTGATGCCAATGGACTTAGGCAAGATTTTTCCCATCTCAGGTGGTTTGCCCTTGGGCAAACGTGCGCCGCAGCGTCAAGCGTATCGACTGGTGGAATTGGCGCGCTTCAGCAAATCTCTAAACCTGCCGCTGAATTTGCACCCCAAGTTTTTTCCCGTGCAAGGCGACCCTGCAGCAAAGCTCATCATTGCGGTGGACATGCACCATGGCACCGATGCAGCCTTGGCCATCACAGGTGCAGTGCTGTCAGCCGTGTGGCATGAAGAACACGACATTGCAGATGCAGCAACATTGGCCGCCTTGTTGAGCAAACACCAACTGGATGCTGCTTGCTTAAAGTTGTCCAACACCCCTGAGGTACAAAGCCGCTACGACAGCAACACCCAAAGCGCGATGGATGCTCAAGTGTTTGGCGCGCCTAGCTTTGTGATTGAGGGCGAGATGTTTTGGGGTCAAGACCGTTTGGACTTTGTGGCGCACAAGCTCAAGCTATAAAAAAACAAACAATTCAGCCACCGGAGTTGCACACAAGGTGCAACGCGCGGTGGCTGAGTGCGTTTTAGCCTGCTGTTTAAGCGAGGACTAATTAACGAGGTGTGCGAGGCTTAGGTGCGCGCTTCTTGGCATCAAAACCGCCACCGAACGACTTGCCTGCCGCTGGGCGTGCTGGCTTGTCAAAGGGTGTGCGGCCTGCTTCGAACGGAGCGCGTGGGCCACGTGCTGGGGCACGGTCATCGAAGCTGCGCGGTGCGCGATCTTCAAAGCTACGAGGTGCACCAAAGTTGCCACGTGGTGCGCCTTGGCCTTCGCCAAAGTTACCACGAGGAGCGCCACGGCTTTCACCGCCGAAGCCGCGGTTTTCACCGAAGTTGCCGCGAGGTGCGCCTTGACGTGGCTCAAAACTATTGCCACGAGGTGCATCAGAACGGTGGCTGTCTTGACGGCCTTCGAAGCGCCCTTCGGAACGACCTTCCGAACGTGGTTCGAAGCGGCCTTGGCCGTTGCCTTCAAAGCGTCCACCGCCGCCGCCAAACTTATTACCGCCGCCGAAGCCGCCACGACCACCCGCACCGCCGCCGCCAAACTTGCCGCCGCCTTTGCGATCGTAGTCACGGCCAGCACCGCCACGTTGTTCAACGCGTTGTGTGGGCTCCATGCCTGGAATCACTTCGGCTGTGAACTGTTGGCGCGTGTAGGCTTCGATGTCGTAAATTTTGCGCTTGTCACGGAACTCAGCCAACGTGACGGCCAAGCCATCACGGCCTGCACGACCCGTACGGCCAATTCGGTGGGTGTAATCTTCAGACTTCATGGGCAAGCCAAAGTTGAACACGTGAGTCACGGTGGGCACGTCAATGCCGCGAGCGGCCACGTCGGTAGCCACCAAAAACTGTACTTGTCCTTGACGCAAAGCCATCAAACGACGGTTACGCAAACCTTGGCTCAACGCGCCGTGCAGAGCAACAGCCGAGAAACCTTCTTGTTGCAAGTCATTGGCCAAGCCATCGCACTCAATTTGGGTGCTGGCAAAGATGATGGCTTGGTTGATGGTGGTGTCACGCAAAAGGTGATCCAACAAACGGCGCTTGTGTTGCGCGTTGTCAGCCCAATGCAGCACTTGGCGAATGTTGCTGTGCTTCTCTTGAGGAGAGTCAATTTGAATGCGTTGGGGTTGACGCATCACGCGTGTGGCCAACTGTTGAATGCGCGGCGCAAAAGTAGCGCTGAACATCATGGTTTGCTTGCGGTCAATAGTGAGCTGGTTGATTTCAGCCAAATCGTCCGAGAAGCCGAGATCCAACATGCGGTCGGCTTCGTCCACGACCAAAAATTGGACCTTGTCCAACTTGATTTGCATGGAGCGTTGCAAGTCGAGCAAGCGGCCTGGCGTTGCCACCACCAAGTCAGCATTTTGCAATTTAGCGATCTGCAACTGGTAAGGCATGCCGCCCACCACGTTAGCCACGCGCAAACCACGGCAATGCTTGACCAAGTCGATGGCGTCATGCGCCACCTGTTGAGCCAATTCGCGGGTTGGGCAAACGATCAAAGCGCCAGGGGTTGGGGCTTTGAAGTTGCGTGTATTGGTGGGGTCTTTGCGCTTGGAGCGCTTTGGGGGCTCTTCGCCATTGGCAGCAGCGTCAGCCACGAGCTTGTCCCAAGCAGCTTTTTCAGTAGCTTCAGCTTGTGCTTGTTGCTGAAGCAAGGTGTGCAAAACAGGCAACAAGAAAGCCGCTGTTTTGCCGCTACCGGTTTGGCTAGACACCATCAAGTCGATAAAGCCAGCTTTGGCATCTGCGTTGGCAGATGGCAAAGCCAAAGGAATGGTTTTGAGTTGAACCGTGGTGGGTTGCGTGTAGCCAAGGTCGGCCACAGCTTGCACGAGTTCTGGGGCAAGCCCCAATTCGACGAAGCCGTTAGGCACGTCGGCTTGAGCCGCTTCAGGCGCATCGGCTTGAGCCGACTCAGGCGCTTGAACGACCTCTGTGGTCACTGCGTTTTGAGCAGCAATAGCAATAGTTTCGGCAGGCGCAAATTCGCCTGTCACATTTAAAGTGTCAGTCATGATTTTTCTCGCACGTGAGCGCCGCAAGTTGTGCGGCTGCTCCGTTCTAGGTTAAAAAACATCAACCATCAAACGGAACCTGCTCTGACCCGCTAGGGGTTTATTCAGTGCTTGGGGCTCTTTTGGCGAGCCCGGTGAATGAAGGGAGATGTACAAATTCGCTACGGCTTTGTAGCGAAGTTGGCGATTATGGCATGGATTCGGGTTATTACCTAATTAAAGTTTCAAGAAATGTTCACGATAGTGAATCATCTCGTCAATCGACTCATGCACATCGGCCAGTGCCGTGTGTTTCTGAGCTTTTTTAAAGGCATTCAACACCTCGGGTTTCCAACGACGTGACAACTCTTTGAGCGTGCTCACATCAACATTGCGGTAGTGAAACCAGCCTTCTAGCTTGGGCATATATTTGTTCAAGAAACGGCGGTCTTGGCCAATGGTGTTGCCGCACATGGGCGACACGCCTTTGGACACATAGGGTTTCATGAAGGCAATGAGTTGGGCTTGCGCCTGGTCTTCGGTCACAGTGGAGGCTTTGACTTTGTCAATCAAACCGCTCTTGCCATGCGTACCCTTGTTCCATGCGTCCATCTTGCTAAGCAACTCATCGCTTTGATGAATGACAAATACTGGACCTTCAATGCGCACCGATAAATCGGGGCTGGTCACGATGACGGCGATTTCAAGCAAGCGCTCGCACTCGGGGTCAAGGCCAGACATTTCGCAATCGAGCCAAACCAAGTTCAAGTCAGACTTGGCGAGTTTGGGAGCAACGGGGGAAACAGGGGTAGTAGCAACTTCAGACATGAGCCAGATTGTCGCCCATCATCTAAACTCAGCCACCATGATGAATCCCTCACTCGCAATGTCCTTGACGCTAGCTGCCCTGCTGGTGGTCAACTTACTTACCAAACTTTGGCTCAGCGGCCGCCAAGTGCGCCACGTGGCGCAACATCGCGCTCAAGTGCCTAAGGCCTTTTCGCACACCATCAGCTTAGACGCCCACCAAAAAGCCGCCGACTACACACTGGCCAAATCACGTGTGGGCGTGGTCGACTTAGGGCTTGATGCCGTCACGTTGATGGCGTGGACATTACTCGGCGGTTTAGACCTCCTCAATCAAGTCACACTGGATTGGATGGGCGCTGGCATGGGCCAGCAAGTCATGCTGGTGGTGAGCTTTGGTTTGATTGGCGGTTTGATTGGCCTGCCCTTGTCGCTCTACCAAACATTTGGCATTGAGCAGCGCTTTGGCTTCAACAACACCACGCCAAAACTGTGGGTGAACGACATGCTCAAAGGCTTGTTGGTGGGCATGGCGCTGGGCTTGCCCATTCTTTGGCTGGTGCTTTGGCTTATGCAAGCTGGCGGCGCACTTTGGTGGCTCTACACCTGGGCGGCGTTGGTGGTCTACCAACTGTTTGTGATGTGGATTGCACCCAACGTCATCATGCCTTTGTTTAATAAATTCACACCGCTGGAAGACGCCACACTTCAAGAGCGCGTCACTGCGCTGATGACCCGCTCGGGCTTTACCGCCAAAGGCTTTTTTGTGATGGACGGCAGTCGTCGCTCGGCTCACTCGAATGCGTTTTTCACTGGCTTTGGTGCTGCTAAGCGCGTGGTGTTTTTTGACACACTGCTGGCCAAATTGAACGGCGACGAAATGGAAGCTGTGTTGGCCCATGAATTGGGCCACTTCAAGCACCGCCACATTTTAAAAATGATGGCCACCAGTTTTGCCACCAGCCTTGCAGGCCTTGCGTTGTTGGGCTGGGTGTCACAGCAAATTTGGTTCTACTCCGGACTGGGCGTCATGCCTAACTTGAATGGCAACAACAGCGCATTGGCTTTGTTGCTCTTCATGCTGGTGTTGCCTTTGTTCACTTTCTTTGTATCGCCTTTGTCGGCTCGCCGGTCACGCAAGTTTGAGTTTGAAGCCGACGCCTATGCAGTGGCCAACAGCGATGGCAAGGCCTTGGCCAGCGCCTTGCTTAAGCTTTACCAAGACAACGCATCCACCCTCACGCCCGACCCTTGGTATGTGGCGTTTTACTATTCGCACCCGCCCGCCTCTCAACGCTTGGCGCGGATGGCCGCATGAGGCAACCAGGCCTGGTGGTGGCCAGCCATGGACGCCACTGCGTGGTAGAAACTCCTGATGGTGAACGGCGCATCTGCCACCCGCGTGGCAAGAAAAGCCAAGTGGTGGTGGGCGACCGCGTGCAATGGCTTGCCAGCACCGATGAGGGCACCATCGAAAAGGTAGAGCCACGCCACAATTTGTTTTACCGACAAGACGAGATTCGCACCAAGTCCTTCGCAGCAAATTTAGACCAAGTGCTTATTTTGTTAGCGGCTGAGCCTGAATTTTCAGAAATGCAGCTCACGCGTGCACTCATTGCCGCAGAGGCCGAGCACATCCAACCCATCATCGTGCTCAACAAAAGCGATTTAACCGAGCTGCATGCCCGAGCCTTCATCCGCCTTGCGCCCTATGTGAAGATGGGATACACCGTGCTGCAAGGTGCATTTAAATCAGGCGACTTGGGTGATTTGCCTGAGCGCTTAAAACACAAAACCACCTTGGTGCTTGGGCCTTCTGGCACAGGCAAAAGCACGCTTATCAATGCACTCGTGCCCAACGCCAATGTGGCCACGGCTGAGATATCGCAAGCGCTCAACTCAGGCAAACACACCACCACGTCCACCACTTGGCACTGGGTAGATGCCGATCGCAAGACGGGCTTGATTGACTCACCGGGCTTTCAGGAGTTTGGTGTGCATCACATCGATGCCATGCAACTAGCCGCCTACATGCCGGACTTTAAACCGCATGTGACGCACTGCAAGTTTTACAACTGCACCCATTTGCACGAGCCTTCGTGCGGCGTGCAAGACGCGGCTTCGGCTGGGGCCATCAGCCCGTCGCGCTACAAGCTCTACGGCATGTTGTTTGCCGAACTCACGCAGCCTGTGAATTATTAAATCAACCCAACAAACGGGCCAAAGTCAGCAAGGCCAAAAGCACTAGCCACAGCACCACGCTGCGCCAGACCAAGCCCACCACGCTGGACAAATGCGCCATCTCTGGCGCACGGCCTGGGGTGCTTTCGCTGTCTTGGTCGTGGGATTCGCTGGCATCTTCTGCACGCAAAGCTTCGCCGCCCAAGCGCACGTTCAAAGCGCCAGCAGTGGCGGCCAGCACGACACCGTCGTTGTCATCAGGAAAGCGTTGAGCGTAAGTACGCCAGCAGTCGATGGCTTCTTCAAAGTTGCCCACCACGGCAAAGGCCACAGCGGTCAAACGCGCAGGCAACCAATCAACACGACGCCAAGCGTCGCGTGCTGCGTTTTGCAAGGTGTCGCTCACCCAGCCTTGGGTGGTTTTAGGGGAAGACTGCCAAGTGTGAGCCACCATGTCACTCATGCGGTAAATCACGGCACCAGCGGGGCCAAAGCCCAAGGCAGCCAACACCGAAAACCAAGTGAGCACACCAAACACATGCTGGTGCGCCGAGAGCACCGAATGCTCAATCACATGGCGCAGCAATTCGCTGCGCGGCAAGCTACCCACTTCCACATGTTGCCATTCGGCCAACATCTCACGCGCCAAACGCTCGTCGCCCACATTCAAGGCGTCACGAATGTCGGTAAAGTGATGGCTGAATTGGCGAAATCCCAAAGTGGCATACAACACAGCCACACTCCAAATGATAGCCACAGGCCAGCCAAATAAGCTGATCAGCAACCAATGCACGGCCGCTGCAATAACGGCAGGCAACCCGACGGCCAATGACCAAGTGGTCCACGCCAAATTCGAATGGCCTGCGTCCAAGGTCTGGCTGATCCAATTGACCCACACTCGCACGGTGCCATGCACCCAATTACCGCGTACCAAAGGGCGGGCTTGTTCAATCAACAAGGCAAGTAGCAAGGAAAGAAAACTCATGTTCGGATGATAGCGGTGAGTTCTATCTATTTAACTAACTCATGCCCGCAAGAAGCGGTAAAAGTTGCGCAACATGCCAGCCGTGGCACCCCACACAAAACGCTGCTTTTCACCGTCTTGGTAAGACATGGAAAGCCATTCACGAGTTACCCCCTCAAAATCGTGGCGGTGCCAGCAATGGTGCGCAGGGTTCATCAAGAAAGCCAAGGGCACTTCAAAGGCATCAGACACCTCGTGGGTGTTGAGTTGCAGCGTCATGGCAGGCGATATCAGTGCCACCACGGGCGTCACATAAAAGGCAGAGCCCGTCACATATTCGGGCAATGTGCCCAGCACCTGCACATGACGGGCGTCTAAGCCCACCTCCTCATGCGCCTCGCGCAAGGCAGTGGCAGCCGCATCGGCATCGCCTTCGTCACACTTGCCACCCGCAAAGGCAATTTGCCCAGCGTGGGTAGACATGTGCGCTGGCCTCTGGGTCAGCAGCACCGTGGGTTCGTCGCGCATCACCAGCCCCACCAATACTGCCGCTTGTGCCGGGGCGCGACTCATGAACTTACGCTCGCGCACCAGTTCGGGCTGCCATGCGGGCGGGTTTGCAAACCGTGCTTGCAAAGCCTCAGGCGTGAGATGCTGAGGAGGCACGGCCGCCAAGTGCGCGTCCACTTGGAACACGGGCACAAGTTGTGGGTCAAAGGTGGGAAGTGTTGACATAGAAAAAGCCACCGCAAGCTTTCACTTGGGGTGGCTTCTAAGCAAGGTGAGACCTGCTTATTTAGCAGCTGCTGCGGCTTTGAGCGCTGCAGCTGACTTGCTGACCAATTTTTCTTTGATACGCGCAGACTTACCGCTACGGTCACGCAAGTAGTACAACTTGGCACGACGCACATCACCGCGACGCTTGACTTCGATGCTCGCGATCAAAGGGCTGTAAGTTTGGAACGTACGCTCCACGCCTTCGCCGTTAGACATTTTGCGCACAGTGAAGCCACTGTTGAGGCCACGGTTACGCTTCGCGATCACCACACCTTCGAAGGCCTGCAGACGCTTGCGCGTGCCTTCAACCACGTTGACGCTCACAATAACGGTGTCGCCAGGTGCAAATTCGGGGATAACTTTAGCGAGGCGAGTAATTTCTTCTGCCTCAAGAGTTTGGATCAGGTTCATGTTTTCCTCTAAAGGATCTTGGTCGCGCTACACAAAAGGCTTCTTGCACAAGGGCACGAAGCGGCCAACCAGAGGATCGAAAAGCCCACAATTATAGCGGTTTTTGAGCCTTCAAAGTAGCCTCGTCTTGTACCGTGAGCTTTGCATCGGCTCGCGCCGCTTCAATGAGCTCTGGGCGCAGGCGGGCTGTTAGCTGCAAACGCTGGTCGCGACGCCAGCGCTCGATGTTGATGTGGTGGCCCGACATCAGCACTGCCGGTACGCCCTGCCCTTCCCATTGCTCTGGACGTGTGTAGTGCGGGCAATCCAGCAAACCGTCCAATGCGGGATTAAAGCTATCCAGCTGATGACTGCCCTCGTCATTGAGAACGCCAGGCTGCAAACGCGCCACGGCATCCAGTAAGGTCATGGCGGCCAATTCACCCCCCGACAACACAAAGTCACCCACGCTCACTTGCGCATCCACCTGGGTGTCGATAAAGCGTTGGTCCACGCCTTCATAGCGGCCACATAGCAGCACCGCGCCTTGGCTATCTGACCAGCGCTGCACGGCTGCGTGACGCAGCGTCTCGCCAATGGGCGAAAACAATACCAAGGGCGCCACATCACGGCCTTGGGCACGGTCAGCGCGAATGGCAGTCAAACAGGCAGACAGAGGCTCGGGCATCATCACCATGCCAGGACCGCCGCCAAAGGGACGATCGTCCACACGGCGGTAGTTGCCCTCGGCGTAATCACGGGGGTTCCACAAATGCACATCCACCAACCCAGCCTCGTAGGCGCGGCGCGTAATGCCGATTTTGAGAAACGGCTCAAACAACTCGGGGAACAAGGTGATGACGTCAAAGCGCATGGCAATGGCCTTGGGCTGATCGATTAGTAATCTGGCTGCCAGTCGGCGGTAATGCGACGTCCGGCTAAATCAACGGTGTCGATGTAGGCAGACACAAACGGAATCATCCGCTCTTGGGCCTTGCCCTCTTCCTCGTAAGCAAGCACCAACACAGTTTGTGGACCGGTGTGCAACAGCTCGCGTACAGCGCCAAGCACCACGCCTTCGCGGTTAACGACATCGAGGCCAATCAGATCGACCCAGTAGTATTCGTCTGCCTCGGGGGTGGGAAAGCTGGCACGCGACACAAAAATGCGTGCGCCTTTAAGCAGTTCTGCGGTGTTCCGGTCGAGCACCTCTTGGGCCGTGGCAACCACAGAATCAGAATGTTCTTTGGCTTCGATGATTTTCAGAAGCACGGTGCCAGCAAATGTTTTGGCACCTCTTTCAGAAGGTTGTAAAAACCAACGTTTAGAAGAAAAAAGCGCTTCCGGAGAAGCGCTATGGGGCAAGACCTTGAACCAGCCTTTGATGCCCCAAGCATCGGCAATGCGCCCAACCTCGATGGCGTCCACAGGAAGTTCTGCGGACTCAAGGCTTAGCATCATTGCAATGCCTGTGCTCAATTAAGCAGCGACCTTGGCTGCAGCTTGCTTGACCAAGCGGATCACGGTTGGCGAGCACTGAGCGCCCACGCTGGTCCAATGCGTCAAACGGTCTTGCGCAACACGCAAACCTTCAGCCTGGCCTTTGGCGATTGGGTTGTAAAAACCAATGCGCTCGATGAAACGACCGTCGCGACGGTCGCGCTTGTCGGCAACAACAATGTTAAAAAATGGACGGGCTTTAGAACCGCCGCGTGAAAGTCGGATGACGACCATGATGAATCCTTCGGGTGGAATTTTTTTCAACGTTTGAGACACGCGCTAAGCCACCCGGCCTGCGACACGCTGAAAAGCCTATCATTATAGCGCTTTACACTCCGCCTATGAAAAACAAAACCATCGCCACTTGGTTGGCCTTCTTGGGTGGCCCTTTTGGCCTACACCGTTTTTACTTGTTTGGCATGTGGGACACCCTTGGCTGGCTGCTGCCCATCCCCACAGCGTTGGGCATTTACGGCGTGGAGCGCGTTCAACAGTTCGGCTTAGATGATGTTGCCAGTTGGTGGCTCATCCCCATAGCGGGCTTCACCTTTGCAGCATGTGCATTGAATGCCATCGTGTATGGCCTGATGACGCCTGAAGCTTGGAATGCCCGTTTCAACAGCACTGAACACATAGACGCGCCGGCTGGCCAAACCAATTGGTTGACCATCGGTGCGATTGCCATGGCGCTGCTGATCGGCACCACGGTGCTGATGTCAAGCATTGTGTTTAGCTTCCAGCGTTACTTCGAACATCAAATCGAAGAAGCGCGAAAACTGTCCGAATAAGGCAGTCTTTCAATCGCTTGTTCTTGCACCGCCAACAACTGCGCGGCGCTCACTCGCTCTGGCCACACCTCAGCCAAAGGCAGCAGCACAAACGCACGCGCCTGCCACCGTGGGTGCGGCAGCGTCAACTCTGGCGTTTTTAAAACAACATCGCCGTAAAAAACCACATCAAGGTCTAAGGTTCGCGGCGCATTGACATAGGGACGCTCGCGGCCACTTTGTAGCTCCAAGTCTTGCAAGGCATGCAGCAGCTCAAGCGGGCTGAGCTGTGTTTGCAACAAAACTACGGCATTGATAAAGTCTGGGCCTTGTGCCTCAAAAGGCGCAGTGCGATACAGCGATGAAGCCTTGACCAGTTGTGTACCTGGCAAGCCCGCCACATCGCGCAAAGCCTGCTGCACTGTGGCCACTGCGTCACCCAAATTGGCACCTAGAGCCACGCACGCCATGACGGGGGGAGCTGACATGGCGAGGCCTTGGATTATTCGGTAGTTGGGGCGCCACCCGCTTCGCCGGTGGGCTTGCGGCGGCGGCGGCGACGTTTTTTGGCGGGCGATTCTGCGCCGTCTTCACCCGTTTCAACGCCATCAGACGCAGCGTCTCTGAAACGTGGGTCTTCAGCCTCAGGCTTGGCAGCACGCCGCACCGCATGCACGCGGGGTGCGCGTTGGGTTTTTTGTTGCTGCTGCTCTTGACGCACTTGCTGCAATAGGTCTTCACGCTCGCTGTCGCTGGCCATGCTGAACTCTTGCCACCAGTCTGACAAGGCTTCGTCGACCTCGCCCACATCGGCACGCAGGCGCATGAAGTCAAAGCCCGCACGAAAGCGTGATTGGTCCACCAAGGTCCAAGGGCCGCTGCCAGTGCGCTTTTCAAAGCGCGGTTGCATCATCCAAATTTCGCGCATGTCAGCGCCTAGCTTGCCGCGTCCCGACACATCGCCAATCCGTGTGTCAAACACTTCATCAATCGCGTCTTGTAGCGCGGGAAAAGATGGCTGCTTGACGCTCCTTAGCGCCCAGGTTTCGCGCACGTCCGACCACAACACGCAGGCCAGCAAAAAGCTAGGCGCCACTGGTTTGTCTTCGCCCACGCGGCGATCGGTGTCGTTCAGCGCAGTAGTAACAAACTCTTCGTCTGAACGCGCCACAACAATGTCCAGCAACGGGTAAATGCCTTTGGCCAAGCCTTGCAGTTTGAGCTGCTCAATGCTGGCCAGCGCGTGGCCGGTTTGCAAGAGCTTGAGCATTTCGTCGAACAAGCGGCTTTGCGGCACATCGGCCAGCAGCTTGGCGGCACGCTTCAAGGGGGCGGCAGTTTTGGCTTCCATCTTGAAGCCCAACACCGATAGCTTGGCGGCAAAGCGCACAGCGCGAATGACGCGCACCGGGTCTTCGCGGTAGCGCGTAGCGGGGTCCCCAATCATGCGGATAACTTTTTTCTTCGCGTCGGCAATGCCGCCGTGGTAGTCAATCACGTTGCCCGTTTCGGGGTCGTAATACATGGCGTTGATGGTGAAGTCACGGCGGGCCGCATCTTGGTCTTGCGGGCCCCACACGTTGTCGCGCAGCACACGACCGCTGGCGTCTACCGCGTGCTTCATGTTGGCCAGTTCTTGTTTGCTACTGCGCTCGTTACCTTTGACTTGCTCGGCTTCGGTGTTGTCAAGGTGGGCGCGGAAGGTGGACACCTCAATCACTTCATGCTCGCGACCTCGGCCATACACCACGTGCACGATGCGAAAGCGTCGGCCAATGATGAAGGCGCGACGAAATGCCGCTTTGACTTGCTCGGGCGTGGCGTTGGTGGCCACGTCAAAGTCTTTGGGTTTCAAACCCAACAACAAGTCGCGCACCGCACCGCCCACGATGTAGGCCTCAAAACCACGGTCTTGCAGGGTGCGCACCACATTCAAAGCGCGTTCGTCCACCCAATCGACGTTGATGCCGTGCACCTTGGCAGGCACCACAAGGCGCTTGCCCAAGTTGGGCAGGGTGCTGGCGGGTGCTTTGCCCATCAGCTTGTTGATGAATTGTTTGATCATTGTTTTGGGAACAGTTCCAAAATCGGCCAGCCTTTTTCTAAGGCCACGGCGCGCAGTGTGTCGTCGGGGTTAGTCGCCACGGGGTGGTTGACGCGCTCCAACAGGGGCAAATCGTTGCGGGAATCGCTGTAGAACGTGGTGTCTACATCAGCCCAGTCCAAGCCTTCACATGTGAGCCATTGTTGCAGACGTTGTACTTTGCCCTCCCGCAGGCTGGGCACGCCCAAAATCTCGTTGGTAAACCAGCCCTTGGCATCGCGCACCAATTCCACCGCAATCAGTTCGTCCACACCCAACGCTTGTGCAATCGGGCGGGTCACAAACTCATTGGTAGCGGTGATGATGATGACGCGATCGCCCGCATCGCGGTGCTTCTTTACCAGCGCCAGCGCCTCGGGCAAGATGACTGGCTGCACCACCTCGCGCATGAATTGCATGTGAGCCTGAGCCGCCGCCTCGGGGCCACGCTGGCAAAACGCCTCCGCACCAAAACGCACGTAGTCGTGAATGTCCAAAGTGCCCGCCTGGTAGTGGGCGTAGAACTCATCATTTTTTTGAATGAAGGCATCGCGGTCATGCCAACCCAGCTTTACCGTGAATGCCCCCCATGATTGGTCTGAGTCAATCGGTAACAAAGTGTGGTCAAGGTCAAATAAGGCGAGTTTCATCACATGGCGTCCAGCATGGCTTTGATCAAGGGGATGGTGATGGCGCGTTGCGTTTGCAGCGCGTAGACATCGAGTTGGTTGAGAAGTTGAATGAGGCTGCTCAGGTCGCGGCTAAAGCGGTTGAGCATGAAGTCCATCACCTCATCGCTCAAAAACACACCTCGGTCGTCGGCTTGTTGGCGCAGCACAGCACGGCGTTCGGCTTCGCTCAGCACCTGCAATTGAAAAATATGCCCCCAACCCAAGCGGGTGCGCAAGTCTTCGCGTAAGGCCAAGTCGCTGGGCGGCACGCTGCCTGCGGCCAGCACCCATCGCTGTTGACCGTCGCTGGGCGTGGTGGCGTTCACAAACCAGTTGAATGCCGCATGTTGTTGCACCGCGGTGAAGAGGTGCGCATCGTCCAAGATGACCACGCGCCACGCATCGTCAAACGCGGTGGGCTCGGCCACGGTGGCGTCCATCCAACCCACGGCGCTGCCTTGGTCACGCAAGGCGGCTTGCACGGCGCGTAACAAATGGGTTTTGCCGCTGCCGCTCACGCCCCACACGTAGGTGGGCACGGGCGAGCGTTTGTCGTTGCCCGCCCACAGTTGCAGATGTTGCAACGCGTCAAGGTTGGGGCCTGCGAAAAAGTTGTGGAGCGTGGGGCCTGTGGCCAAACCAATGTCGAGTGCGATTTGCTTCATCTGCACTTAAACACCACGGTACAAAGCACTGGCTTGGTACTGCGCACGCAAGCGGCGAATGGCCACCAGCAAGACGGCGCTGGCAGGCAAAGCCACCAACACACCGACAAAACCAAACAACTGGCCAAAAGCCATCAAGGCAAAAATCACGTGCAACGGGTGCAAGCCAATTCGCTCGCCCACCAAGCGCGGCGTGAGAACAAAGCTCTCAATCAGCTGGCCTAAGCCGTACACCACTGCCACCATCAGCATGGCCTCGCTGGGCGCAAATTGCAGCACGCCCGCCAACATTGCCAACACAAGCCCTAGGCCAAAACCCACATAAGGTACAAAAACGGCCAAGCCGGTGAACACACCGATGGGAAACGCCAACTCTAAGCCAAACGCCCATAGCGCTACGCTGTAATACACCGCTAACAAGGCCATGACCGACAACTGACCACGTAGGTATTGGCCCAACACGTCGTCACACTCAGACACAAAGCTGTCGTAAGCCGCGCGTGCAGGTTTGGGCACCAGCGCTTCAACATGACGTACAAAGCGCTGCCAATCAGCCAACAAATAAAACAGCACGACCGGAATCAGCACCAAGTTGCCCACCACGGTCAGGGCTACGCTGCCGCCAATACGCAGCGAGGTCAGCGCCTGCTTGAAGCCGTCTTCAAACGAGGTGCTGAAGTTTTGCAACACAAAAGCTTTGATGCTGGCACTGTCCAGCATGACGGGGATGCCTTTGGCTTGCAACCAAGGCGCAATGTCGTTTTGCACACGCTCGACCAACACGGGCAACTGGTCGCGCATACGCGGCAGCTCGTGGGCCAAGATGGGAATCAGCAGAGTGAACAGCGCCACCAACAGCAGCAAAAACAGCACTTCGACCAACAACACTGCCACCAAGCGTGGCAAACGGCGGCCAAACGCTCGTTGCAAGCCGCGCACCAAAGGGCTCAGCACATAAGCCAACACAGCCGCCACCACAAACGGCATGAGCACGGGGCCCAGCAGCCATAAAACAAGTGCTGCCACTGCCGAAAGGCCAGTCCATGCGAGGGCGTGTTGTTGCGCGGGGGTGAATTGCATACAGCGTTGGGTGATGTTGGCTTTAAAATTACTGCCTGATTCTATCGGCGCACACATTGGCAGCGCCCCAGCACCTCCTCACTATGAACAAACCCCTCTCCTACAAAGACGCCGGCGTCGACATCGTCGCAGGCGATGCCTTGGTCGAACGCATCAAACCCTTGGCCAAGAAAACCATGCGCGAGGGCGTGTTGGCCGGCATCGGCGGTTTTGGCGCCCTGTTTGAAGTGCCCAAGCGTTACAAAGAACCCGTGCTGGTCAGCGGCACCGACGGTGTGGGCACCAAGCTCAAGCTGGCCTTTGAATGGCAAATGCACGACACCGTGGGCATCGACTTGGTGGCCATGAGCGTGAACGACGTGTTGGTACAAGGCGCTGAGCCCCTATTCTTTCTTGACTACTTTGCCTGCGGCAAATTGCACATCGACACCGCCGCTGCAGTGGTGGGCGGCATTGCCAAAGGCTGCGAGCTCTCAGGCTGCGCCTTGATTGGCGGCGAAACCGCTGAAATGCCCGGCATGTACCCCGACGGTGAATACGACCTCGCGGGCTTTGCCGTGGGTGCCGTAGAAAAATCCAAAATCTTGACGGGTCAAAACGTCAAGCCGGGTGACGTGGTGTTGGGCTTGGCCTCTTCTGGTGTGCATTCCAACGGCTTCTCGCTGGTGCGCAAAGTCATTGAGCGTGCAGGTGCCAACGCCCCCGCCACCCTAGACGGCAAACCGTTCAAAGAAGCCATCATGGCCCCCACTCGCTTGTACGTGAAGAGCGTATTGGCAGCCTTGGCCGCCCACCCCAATACAGAAGACACCTCTGGCATCAAAGCCCTTGCCCACATCACGGGTGGCGGCTTGCTAGAAAACATCCCACGTGTGTTGCCCGAAGGCATGGCCGCGCACCTGACCAAAGGCAGCTGGCCCCAAACCGAGCTGTTTGCTTGGCTGCAAAACACAGCGGGCATTGACGACATCGAAATGAACCGCACCTTCAACAACGGCATCGGCATGGTGGTAGTCATTGACCCCGCTCACGCAGAGGCTTGCGCCGAGGTGCTGCGCGCCCACGGCGAGCAGGTGCACACCATTGGTGTGATTGCCGAACTAGGTGATGGCGCTGCGGTGGTTGTGGCTTGAACGATCAGTTTTGATCGTCAACTGACGGCAACAGCACCCTTAACCGCTGCTTCACCAGCATCAAACGCTCTGGGTCTTGGTGCGAGGTGTACACCTCTTCCAAGTTGCGCAACATGCGCGCCACTATTTCGCGAGGCGTGGCGGCGCGCAAATAGTGTTTCAGCAACTCGTCCGACACATGGCCGTCGCGCATCAAACCCGATTCGGCATGCAGGGGCATCAACCGCTCTGACAAGTCTTCTTTGCTTAGCGATTCGCCGCTGAACGGGTCAATCACCACCTGCCCCTCATTGGGGTGAGGCAAGCGCACTTTAACCAAAAAGTGTCCGGGAAAGCCCACACCTTGGGCGTTGAGCCCAAGGGTTTGCGCCAACTCTAGCCACAACACCGCCAAGCTGATGGGAATGCCGCGACGCGTGCGCAACATCACATGCAGGTAGCTGTTGTCGGGGTCGTAGTAGTTGTTGAGGTTGCCACCAAAGCCGTGCTCGTCAAAGAAAAACTTGTTGAGCAAGCGCAATTTTTGCAAAGCGCCCGCATCGGCGGGTAAACGTTTCTTCAATCGGTTACCCAACTGGTCAACGTGGCCTAAAACCTCTTGAATGTCTAGCTCTGGGTATTCGTCTTGGGCCAAACTGGTCACAGCTTCGAGCAACGGAAAGTGCGCATCGCTTTGCACCAACGAGGCAAAGTATTCCAAGGTGGTGGGTACTTCAAGTTTGAAATCCATGGCGCAGCCTCCTTTAGTCTCAGTTTATCGGCGCAGCAAGGCGCGCAGTTTCAAGCCCGTGACGGTGAGTGTGGCGAAGTACACCAGCGCACTCACGGCCAACACAACCATCATCAGACCCACGCGCAACAGCGGCGTGGCGTGCAAAGCTGTCCAGTCCCAATGTTGGGCCGCCCACCAAAGCCAAGCGCCCAACACAGCACACGCGGCAAGCACTTGCAACACAAAGCGAAGCCAGCCTGCGCTCATCACATAGGTGCCGTTTTTGACCAAGCCCCACAGCAACCAAACGGCGTTGACCAATGCGCCCAAGCCAATAGACAAGGCCAAACCGGCATGGGCCAAATAAGGCACCAAGGCGACGTTAAACAACTGGGTGATCACCAGCACCGCCACTGCAATGCGCACCGGTGTGCGTATGTTTTGGCTGGCGTAATAGCCAGGCGCCAGCACCTTGATGGCCACCAGCCCCAGCAAACCCACGCCATAGCCCATGAGCGCCACGGTGGTTTGTTGCACATCATGAGCGGTAAATGCGCCGTAGTTGTAAAGCACGGACACCAAGGCTTTAGAAAAAATCAACAAAGCTAATGCACACGGCAGCGCCAGCAGCAGCACCAAGCGCAAGCCCCAGTCGAGCATGTCTGAATATTTGGCCGTGTCGTTGTCAGCCTTGGCCGCCGAGAGCTGGGGCATCAGGACCACGCCCAAAGCCACGCCTAACAAGGCGGTGGGAAACTCCATCAAACGATCGGCATAGCTGAGCCAACTCACGCTACCCGGAACAAGCTGCGAAGCAATTTGCGTGTTGATGAGCAAGGAAATCTGCGCCACGCTGACGCCGAGTAAGGCAGGCGCCATGAGCTGCAAAATGCGTTTGGAACCTTCGCCGCCCCAAGCCTCGCGCACGGCACGCCAGCTTAGACCCACGCGGGGCATTAGCCCCAAACGACGCAAAGCCCACAGCTGCACCACAAGTTGGGCCACGCCACCCAGCATCACGCCCATTGCCAAAGCATAAATAGGCGGCACGCCCAAGGTGCCAAACCACGGACCGCCCCACCAAGCAGCGGCGATCATGGACACATTCAGAAGCACGGGCGTAGCCGCAGGCACAGCAAAGCGCTTCCAAGTATTGAGCACCCCAGCGGCCAAAGCCACCAGCGACATGAAGGCGATGTAGGGAAACATAAAGCGCGTCATCACCACCGCCACCTCAAAACCCTCGGGCGACTGCTTCAGCCCGCTGGCCATGGCCCACACCAGCCAAGGAGCGCCCAAAACGCCCAACACAGAGGCGATGAACAAAGCCCAAATAAGCAAGGTGGCCACTTGGTTGATCAGCACTTGGGTGGCTTCGTCGCCGTTTTGCTGGCGGCTGGCGGCCAGCACCGGCACAAAAGCTTGGCTAAACGCACCTTCGGCAAACAAGCGGCGGAATAAATTGGGGATGCGAAACGCCACATTAAAGGCGTCAGTCAGGGCGCTGGCTCCGAAGGTGGAGGCAATCAGCAGCTCGCGCATCAGGCCAGTGATGCGGGAAACCAGGGTCAAGCCCGAGACGATGGAAGCAGATTTGAACAGTGACACGGTTTGAGTGTAGCGATTTGCTACAATCATTGGCTTTGCTGACATCATCCTCAAACTTCAAGGAAACTCATCATGGCTTCAGCCAAACCCAAGAAAAAAAACCCCCGCCTGGCATCAGGCCGTAAACGCGTCCGTCAAGACGTCAAGATCAACGCTGCCAACACCTCGTTGCGCTCGAAGTACCGCACTGCGGTGAAGAACGTCGAGAAAGCTGTCATCGCTGGCGACAAAACCAAAGCCACCGAACTGTTTGCCAAAATGCAAGCCGTTGTGGACACGATTGCTGACAAAGGCATCTTCCACAAAAACAAAGCTGCTCGCGATAAGAGCCGCTTGTCGACCAAGGTGAAAGCCTTGGCACTCGCCGCCTAATTTATAGGCCACCAGCCCGGGCTGAATGTTCAGCCCGCCGTTTGTAACGGGTGCGCTGTCAGCAAAGAAAAAGCAAAAACCCGCTCTAGAGCGGGTTTTTTGTTGCCTGCATCAAGCCGCTGAGGGGTAGTCGGGCAACAAGCAGGCTTCCACCACTTGCAAGTTGTTGTCTCGGGCAAAGTTCATCACGAAGTTCCAGGCCATAGGGTCTTCGTCACGCAAATCGGTGTGAACGATGACGCACTTGTTGTTGTCCAAGGTATTGGGCACACACCAAGGTGAATAGCTTAAGTGGCTGCCGGGGGTTGCGCCGCCGGGACGAAACTGGCTCATCACGCCCGCCAAACGCTCAGCCCAATCGCTGGGGCGAAACGTGCGTCCTTCGTGGGTCAAACCCAGAATAAAAACTTCTTTGGCGGAGTGTGAAACCATCGGATAGAGGTTGAAAACGGTTGCGTGGCGAAGGGGGATCTCCCTCTGTCGCTCGGGTGTCAAGTATTCTATCTTATATAAGACTTGAGGTGTTTGAATGCCCCCGAAACAGCCACGGTTTTGTCATGTCTGTGCCTTTAAAATCTCGCCTCAACGGCTCAACCTTCGTTGGGTCGTTTTTATTTTTGGAGTTGACATGACCACGCCTGCCGCATCCCCCCATTGCATGAACACCTATGGCCGACTGCCAATGACGGTGTCGCATGGCCGAGGTGTGCGCGTGTGGGACACCGATGGCAAGTGCTACCTTGACGCCTTGGCCGGTATCGCCGTCAACACCTTGGGCCATGCCCACCCTAAGCTCACCCCTGCCCTGCAAGACCAAGTGGGCAAGATGATGCACAGCTGCAACTATTACCACATCCCCCTGCAAGAAGCGCTGGCAGACAAGCTGGTTGAGTTATCGGGCATGACCAATGCATTTTTTTGCAACAGCGGCCTAGAAGCCAACGAAGCAGCCCTAAAACTGGCACGCAAGTTTGGCCACATGAAGGGCATTGACCTGCCAGAAATCGTGGTCTACGAAAAATCATTTCATGGCCGCTCACTGGCCACATTGGCAGCTACGGGCAACGAAAAAATCAAAGAAGGCTTTGGCCCCATGATGGGCGGTTTCATCCGCGTGCCCGTGAACAACATTGACGCACTGAAAAAAGCCACCGACGGCAACCCTAATGTGGTGGCGGTGTTCATGGAAGCCATCCAAGGCGAAGGCGGCGTCACACCCATGGGCGTCGAGTACATGCAGCAAGTACGCCAGTTGTGCGACGCGCGCGATTGGCTCTTGATGATTGACGAAGTGCAATGCGGCATGGGCCGCACCGGCAAATGGTTTGCCCACCAATGGGCCGGCATCGTGCCTGACGTGATGCCGCTGGCCAAAGGCCTAGGTTCTGGCGTGCCAATTGGTGCCGTCGTGGCTGGCCCCAAAGCGGCCCACATTTTTCAGCCCGGCAACCACGGCACCACTTTTGGCGGCAACCCACTTTCTATGCGTGCTGGCGTCGAAACCATCCGCATCATGGAAGAAGACCATTTGCTCGACCACGTAATAAAGGTGGGCGCGCATTTGCATGCCGCCCTGCACCGTGAGCTGGACGGCCTGAAGGGCGTAAAAGAAATTCGCGGACAAGGCCTGATGATTGGCATTGACCTTGACCGCTCATGTGGCGCGTTGATGCAACGCGCACTCGATGCAGGTTTGTTGCTCAGCGTCACCGCTGACAGCGTGGTGCGTTTGGTGCCTCCGCTCATCATCACCGAAGTCGAGGCTGACGAAGTGGTGGCCATCCTTGTGCCGCTCATCCAAACATTCTTGGCAGAAGCCCCATGACCCACGCGCTGAAACATTACCTGCAATTCACATCCCTCACGGCGGACGAATACGCCTACGTATTCCATCGCGCAGCGCTCATCAAAAAGAAATTCAAAGCCTACGAAAAGCACCACACCTTGGCCGACCGAACGCTGGCCATGATTTTCGAAAAGGCCTCCACCCGCACCCGCGTGAGCTTTGAAGCTGGCATGTATCAGCTGGGCGGTTCAGTGGTCAACCTCACCACGGGCGACAGCCAACTGGGTCGAGCCGAGCCGATTGAAGACAGCGCCAGAGTGATCAGCCGCATGACCGACCTGGTGATGATCCGCACCTACGGCCAAGACAAGATCACCAACTTTGCCGCCCATTCGCGCGTGCCCGTGATCAACGGCTTGACCAACGAATTTCACCCCTGCCAAGTCATGGCCGACCTCTTTACCTACATCGAGCACCGTGGTTTGACCGTGCATCCGCTCGACTGCCTCAAAGGCAAAGTGGTGGCATGGGTGGGCGATGGCAACAACATGGCCAACACCTGGTTGCAAGCTGCCGACATGCTGGGCTTCACCGTGCATGTCAGCACTCCCAGCGGCTACGAAGTCAACCCCGCCATTGCAGGCTTGAACAATACCAACTGCTACAAGGTCTTCGACAACCCCATGCAAGCCTGCGAAGGCGCCGACCTCGTTACCACCGACGTGTGGACCAGCATGGGTTACGAGGCAGAAAACGAAGCACGCAAAAAAGCATTCGCTGATTGGTGCGTCGACAGCGAGATGATGTCTGTCGCCAAACCCAACGCGTTGTTCATGCACTGCCTGCCCGCACACCGCGGCGAAGAAGTGGCGGCCGACGTGATTGACGGCCCGCAAAGCGTAGTGTGGGACGAAGCCGAAAACCGCATGCACGTGCAAAAAGCGCTGATGGAGTACCTGCTGCTTGGACGTCAATAAACATGTCGGTCTGCACCAGTTGCGGCGCCTGCTGTGCTTGTTTTAGGGTGGACTTCAGCGTGAAAGAAATGGACACGCACGGGGGCTCGGTTCCCTCAGGCTTGGGCCAAGAACTGACCGCAACGATGTGCCGCATGCGTGGCACAGATTACTCACCACCACGATGCGGCGCGCTAAGCGGCAAAGTGGGCGAGAAAGCCACCTGCGGCATTTACGAATGGCGCCCCTCCCCTTGTCGCGAGTTTGAAGAGGGTAGCGATGCCTGCCAACGTGCGCGCATGCGGCACGGACTGCAAACGCTCAGCTAACGCGTCAAGTCCGTGAATAGCCGTAGAGCCACGGCACATCCATCAAGCGCGCGCCCATCAGGCGCAAACCCATATCGCGCCCCACGCGCACAGGCCCTGTGGCGTGGAAGATGCGCCCATTGCGCACAGCCCTAGCCTGCACACGGGCGTTGCGTTGCCAGCGGGCGTCGGCAAATTGTTGCAAGCGTTCTGGTGCATTCGCTGATGTAGCGCCCAATAAATGCGCCGCCAATTCATCAACATCTTCAATCGCCATTCCCGCACCTTGTGCCAAATACGGCAGCATGGGGTGCGCCGCATCGCCTACCAATGCCACACGCCCTTGGGCATGTTCGTGTGCGCCCTGCATGGCTGGCCTGCCGCACAGGGGCCACAAACGCCAGTCGTTGCACGCAGCCATCAAATCTTTCAGTGGCGCGCAGGCACCTCGTAATGCATGATGCAGTTCAGCCAAAGTTTGAGCTTCTGACTTTTGCGCATTCCAAGTTTGAAGAGCCTGCAAGCCCTTGGCATCGTCATCGAGCAAACGACCTTCAGCCAAACACACCACGTTCAGGTAGTCGCCGCCGCGCACGGGGTAGCTCACCACATGGGCTTGTGAGCCCATCCACACCGACACATCTTGGCTGCGCAAATGTGCAGGCAAGTTGGTTTGCGCAACCAAGGCACGGTAGGCAATGTGGCCCGTAAATGTTGGCAGGCCATCGCCCAGCAATTGCTGCCGAAGCGGACTCCACACACCATCCGCCGCCACGGCCAAGTTGGCGGCGTGATGCTGCAACCGTCCGTGTTGCATGACATCAAACACCGCTTCATCTGCAGATTGGCTTACCTTATTTACCACGGCATCGCTGTGCACTTGCACACCTTCTCCCGCTGCCGCTCGCCATAGCAGGCCATGCAAGTCTGCGCGATGCAGCGTGACGTAAGGCGCACCATACGTTGTGATGGCGTCTTTCACGGGCAGCACTGCCAACACCTCGCCCGTGGTCATACTGCGGGCATGCAAGCCCGAAGGAAATGCAGCCATTCGTTTAAGTGCATCACCCAAGCCCCAAGCTTGCAAAATGCGCGTCACGTTGGGCCCTAGTTGCACTCCGGCACCGACTTCTGAAAACTCAGGCGCCCGCTCAAACACCGTGGCTTGCCAGCCTGCGCGCACAGTCGCCAACCCAGCGGCTATGCCTGCAATTCCACCTCCAGCAATCACCAACGAATTCGTCATAAGCAGATTGTGCCCCGTCAAAACATGCCTCTTAGAACATGCCTCTTAATAAGGTCCACTCGTATTTCAAATCCGTCATCACGTGGGTCGACATAGCGAGATGCGAAAATCACGGCTAAATATTTTTCAGATGCTCTTGTAAGCATCACACCTCCATGACCACGCTCAAAGCACCTGAACTTCTATTACCCGCCGGCTCGCTCGACAAGATGCGCGCTGCCTATGACTTTGGTGCAGACGCTGTCTATGCCGGCCAACCCCGCTACAGCTTACGCGCGCGCAACAACGAGTTTCGCCTCGAACAAATTGGCATCGGCATTGCCGAGGCCCACGCACGCGGCAAGAAGTTCTTTGTCACCAGCAATTTGCTGCCCCACAACGACAAGGTGCGCACCTACTTGCGCGATATCGAGCCCGTCATCGCCATGAAGCCCGACGCGCTCATCATGGCCGACCCCGGCCTGATTGCCATGGTGCGCGAGAAGTGGCCAGAGGTGTCCATTCACCTCTCGGTGCAAGCCAACACGGTGAACTGGGCCGCGGTGAAGTTTTGGCAAAAAGTGGGCGTCACACGCATCATCTTGTCACGCGAACTCAGCTTGGACGAGATTGAAAAAATTCGCCAAGAATGCCCCGACATGGAGCTGGAAGTATTTGTGCATGGCGCGTTGTGCATTGCCTACTCAGGCCGCTGTTTGCTGTCGGGCTACTTCAACCGCCGCGACCCCAACCAAGGCACGTGCACCAACGCCTGCCGCTGGGGCTACGGCACGCAAGCCAGCGCCACCGACCCCAACACCGGCGAAGCCATGCCTATCCCCATGGAAGCCGACTTTGACTTCGCCAAGTCGCAGCAAGAAGCTGAATCCAGCTTCTCCACCTGCGGGGACGGCCAACGCCACCCTGACGCCGACAACATTTACCTGCTCGAAGAAAAGGGCCGCCCTGGCCAGCTCATGCCCATCATGGAAGACGAGCACGGCACCTACATCATGAACAGCAAAGACTTGCGTGCTGTGGAATACGTGGAACGCCTCACCCAAATTGGCGTGGACTCACTCAAGATTGAAGGCCGCACCAAGAGCCTCTACTACGTCAGCCGCACCGCGCAGGTGTACCGCCGCGCGATTGACGATGCCGTGGCGGGTCGCCCCTTCAACCCCGAGCTCATCACCGAGCTAGAAGGCTTGGCCAACCGTGGCTACACCGCTGGCCTGATGGACCGCCGCCCTGCCAACGACTACCAAAACTACGAAACCGGCCACTCCATCGCCCACCGAAGCCAATTTGTAGGAGAAGTGCGCGCCGTGGCCGATGGTTGGGCAGAGATTGAAACCAAAAACAAATTCTCTGTCGGCGACACCATCGAAATCATTCACCCGAGTGGCAACCGCATGGTCAAACTCACGCAGATGAAGGACAAGCACGGGGCATCTATTGACGTGGCTGCAGGCAGCCCGACGCATGTGTGGATCCCTGTGGATGGCCCCGCGGAAGGTGGTTTGTTGGCGCGGATGCTTTAACACCCTTGGATTGTTTACACTGACATTTGGCAAATACCCATGGAGCATGTGATGCAGTGGTTGCGGTATCGACGAGATGGCAAAGTGATGACAGGTGTGCTGGAGCAGCAGACGGTTCATGAGCATGGTGGTGCCCTGTTCGAAGACTTTAAGCCGACCGGCAACACCGTGGCGGCTGACGGCTTGCAATGGTTGCCCCCGTGCGTACCCGGAAAAATCATCGGGCTATGGAACAACTTCCGAGCGGCCGCAGAAAAGAATGGCTGGTCAACGCCCTCAGAACCCCTGTATTTCATGAAGTCACCCGGCGCTGCAGTGGGACATCAGCAAGCGATTCCAGTGCCTTCCAGCTACACGGGGCGTGTGGTCTTTGAGGGAGAACTGGTGCTGGTGATTGGCGCCACCACGCGGCACGTTAGTGTGCAGGATGCACCCCAACACATTTTTGGCTACACCTGCGGCAACGATGTCACGGCGCTCG
>NZ_JBBAOV010000008.1:0-70172 GCF_040401135.1 Limnohabitans sp.
ATGACGGCGATAACGACTTGCCAAAGGGGCGCACGTTGGATGTGTTTGTAATGCATGGCGGCCAGACGAAAATCGTTAAGAACCTCAAAAATCTATCAATTTCCTCAATAAATTGATGAAATTAATAATTGATATTCTCTTGATTCTCAACACGTTCGTCTATCCGCCACGTGGCGTACGCCTTATGGCATATGGCGCTCGGCTTATGCCGCTTGTTTATGCATTGGGGGAGGCGGGGTCCCCGTTTCAGGCTCAGGCCTCGTTGCGCTTCAATCGCTCGCTTTTCCAATACGCATCATCGCCACCATTCAAGCGGTTAAGCACGCGGGCCAAGACGAACATGAGGTCGCTCAGTCGATTTAGGTATTGGCGGGGGGCTTCGCCTATGGCTTCTTCGTTGCCTAAGGCCACCACCGCACGTTCGGCACGCCTTGCCACGGTGCGGCAGACATGAGCATGCGCGGCGCCCCGAGTGCCGGCGGGCAAGATGAACTCTAAAAGTTTGGGCAGTTGGGCGTTGTGAATCTCGAGCGCGTCGTCAAGCGCTTGCACAGCTTCTTCTTTGAGCAGTTCAAAGCCGGGAATGGACAGTTCGCCACCGAGGTTAAATAACTGGTGCTGGATTTCGACCAACAGGTCGCGCACCTCATGAGGCATGTCCTCGCAAAGCAATACGCCAATGTTGGAGTTGAGTTCATCCACCTCGCCCATGGCGTGCACGCGCAGGCTGTTTTTGGACACCCGTTGGTTGTTGCCTAAGCCGGTGGTGCCAGCGTCACCGGTGCGTGTGGCGATTTGTGTAAGTCGGTTGCTCATGTGGTGTGCCTTGTGATGTTTCTAGCTTTAGTTATTTCCACTGCAAGTTCAGCTTGCGATGTGATGCAGCGCAGTCGCGCAAATACAAGTTGATCAGGCTTTGGTATGGAATACCCACCTGATCTGAAATGCCTTTGAAGTACGTAATGGCGTCTTCATCTAAACGTATGGTGATTTGCTTTTTAAGCTGCGATGCGTAAGGGTTCTTACGTGCGTTTGAAAAGTCGTATTCTTTTTTCATGTTGCACCTTATGGGTAAAACTTGGATTCGCTGGCGGTTGCCTTACGTGCGGAGATGAGACGAATGATGTTGCCAGAGCTTCGATTGCAATGACAAACCACCATGACTCGCAAAGAACTACTTAACCCTAGCAAGATGAAACAATCTTCATCTTCTGAGTGTTCAGGATCACCAATCAACTTGGCACGCTCATCAAAAAACACAGTTCGCGCCTCGTCAAAACTAACGCCATGTTTCTTAAGATTTGCTCCTGCCTTGCTTTCATCCCACTCAAACTTCAAAGTATTCATAATTACATTGTATGTATGCTGCGGCTTTTGGCAAGTCATCCATAAAATCAGTGAATACTCAGGAGACACACCGTGAACGCACCTACCCACCCCCACCTTCTCACGCCCGCCGTGTCACAACGCAACGTGCCTGCCGACATGCTTGCTGCATTGCAGGTGCGTTTTGGCGCGAACTGCTCAACCGCACAGGTGATTCGTGAGCAACATGGCCGCGATGAATCGGCGTTCACGCACGTGCCACCACCGGCAGCGGTGGTGTTTGCCGAGAGCACGCAAGATGTGGAGGATGCGGTCAAGCTAGCTGCGCAATTCAAGGTGCCCGTGATTCCGTTTGGTGTGGGATCTTCACTCGAAGGCCACTTGCTGGCGGTGCAAGGCGGCATCAGCGTGGACGTGAGCCGCATGAACCAAGTGCTGAGCATCAACGCCGAGGACTTGACGGTGACGGTGCAGCCCGGTGTGACGCGCAAGCAATTGAACGAAGAGATCAAAAGCACGGGGCTGTTTTTCCCCATTGACCCTGGCGCGGATGCGTCGATTGGCGGCATGAGCGCCACGCGTGCCAGCGGGACGAACGCGGTGCGTTACGGCACGATGCGCGAGAACGTGTTGGCGCTCGAGGTGGTCACAGCCAGCGGCGAGGTGATTCGCACGGGCACGCGGGCCAAAAAATCGGCGGCGGGATACGACTTGACGCGGCTCTTTGTGGGCAGCGAAGGCACGTTGGGCGTGATGACCGAAATTACATTGCGCATTTACCCGCTGCCCGAGGCGGTGTCTGCGGCGGTGTGTTCGTTCCCCAGTATCGAGGCTGCCGTGCACACCACCATTGCCATCATTCAAATGGGCGTGCCTATCGCACGGGTAGAGCTGTTGGACGGCAACACCATTGGCATGGTGAACAAGTACGCCAAACTGAATTTGGCCGAAAAGCCGATGTTGTTGATGGAGTTTCACGGCTCACCCGCGGGCGTGAAAGAGCAAGCCGAAACGGTACAAGAAATTGCGGCCGACCATGGCGGTCTTTCGTTTGAGTGGGCCACCACGCCGGAAGAACGCACACGGTTGTGGACTGCGCGACACAACGCCTACTTTGCAGCCATTCAAAGCAAGCCCGGATGCCGCGCGATCAGCACCGACACCTGTGTGCCGATCAGCAGGCTGGCCGATTGTTTGCTCGACTCCATCGTCGAGGCAGATGCCACAGGCCTGCCCTACTTTTTGGTAGGACATGTGGGTGATGGCAATTTCCATTTTGGGTATTTGATTGACCCCAACAACCCCACCGAGTGCGCCACCGCAGAAGACTTAAACCACAAACTGGTGATGCGCGCCTTGGCCTTGGGCGGCACCTGCACTGGCGAACACGGAATAGGTTTGCACAAGATGGATTTCTTGCGCGCCGAAACGGGTGAAGGCGCGGTGGACATGATGCGCACCATCAAACGGGCATTGGACCCGCACAACATCATGAACCCAGGGAAGATTTTTTCTCTCTAAGCATTTCGTCAACCTGTACGCAGAGTTTGTTTGCATCAAATGGTTTGAGCACAACAGAGTTCACACCGGCTGCGGCAAAACGCTCTAGGTCCAGAGGGTTCACGTTGGCGGTGAGGCCCAACACTGGCGTGTCGCGCGTGGGCTGATCAAAGGTCAGCCGCAAGGAAGTGGTGGCTTCGATGCCGTCCATCTCGGGCATGACCATGTCCATCAAGATCACGTCAAAGTCTTGTTGACGCAAAGCTTCTAACGCTTTAAGTCCGTTCTCGGCCTCAACAAGCTCGCAGTTTTTCCAATGGTTTTTAAGGATTTGGCGAACCAACAAACGGTTGATGGGGTGATCGTCCACCACCAAAAATCGCTGTACAGCTTCCACTGGCGTGCTGCGCTGGACCGAGTGTGACACGTCCGCTGGCGGCGGCGCCACCTCTACCAAAGGCAAGGTAAACCAAAAAATTGAACCCACGCCTAATTTGCTTTCAAAGCCGACGTGACCCCCCATGATCTCCACCAAACGCTGGGTGATGGACAGCCCTAAGCCGTTGCCCCCGTAGCGCGATTGAATGTCATCATCGGCTTGTACAAAGCGCTGAAAAATTTTGGGCTGCTGTGCTTGTGAAATACCAATGCCGCTATCGCGGACCGAAAAATGCACGCACAAGGGCTGCTGACGCACATGCAATGTGACATGCCCTTGGTGCGTGAATTTGATGGCGTTGCCCAGCAGGTTGACCAAAACTTGCATCAAGCGATGGCGGTCCGCATACACCCATTGCGGCACGGTGTCGTCGATGGTGCAGGTGTAGTTCAGGTGCATGCTCTCAACGCGTTGGGCGAATAGGTCGAACGCTGTGTGAACCGTATCGCGAAGCGCAAAGGTTTCGCTTTGCACCTTGATCTTGCCTGCTTGCAACTGTGAGTAGTCCAACACGTCGTTGATAACAGTCAACAGGTGGTCCGCTGACTGACGGGTGTGGTTTAAGATTTTGAGTGCCTGCGGGTTGTCTGTCGATCGTGCGAGCAGCAGATTGTTGAAACCCAAAATGGCGTTCATCGGTGTGCGCAATTCGTGGCTGACCGTGGCGATAAATTGCTCTCGCAAGGCCAAGGTGCGTAAGAGCTCTTTGCGGTTTTCGTCGAGTTCTAGGTTGCGTTGCGCGCTGGCTTTGTAGGCTTGGCGAAACAAATTGTCGAACAGAAACGGAACCGTGAAAACGATCAACGTAACCACCGTATAACTGGCGTACGCCGACATGACTTGCGCCGCACCCATGTTGGGGTTGTGGGGCAGCCAACCCTGCCACGTGACATAGGCCATGGCAAGATCAGTCAACATTACCAACACAAACCATACCAAGCCAGACTTGCGGCTGACGGCATAAAAGGGAATCATGGGAATGGCCACCATCCAGGCCATACGCGGCGAAAAAATACCACCCGACATCGACGCTGCGTAACACACCTGCAACAAGGCGGCCAATAAACCGATATTGACCGCAACTGAAAACGGCAAACCCAAAATGAACAAGACTTGCAACACCAACAGCACACCGGCAAAGAATAAAGGAACAGGCACGCCATTGGGATAGGGCGTGATCAAGGCCAAGATGACCATGGCAACAATCAGCAACCAAATCACAAAGAAAAGGTAGGGCATGCGCCCATCCCTGAATTTGACAGGCAACCTTGGCACGGTCCAAGCGGTTACGCGATAAAGCAGCCCGCGACTCATAACTGGTCCCTTAGAGTGTGCTGTGCGAGTGCGTGGGAGATTTTTGAAATTAGTTGCTGCTCATCCAAGGGTTTGTGCAGCACATCGTTCATACCCGAAGCCAAACAACGGTCATGGTCGACCGGGTTGGCACTGGCAGTGAGTGCCAGCACGGGCGTGTGGCAGGTGGGCGCCGCATAGTCGCGTCGCAGCCGCTCGGTTGCTTGCATGCCGTCCATCTCTGGCATGACCATGTCCATGAGACATAAATCAAAGTGTTGTGTGCGCAATTTTTCTAAGGCAATGGCGCCACTGCTTGCCTCGACAATCTTCGCTTCGGGAAAGCATTTTTTTAGCATCATGCGAGCGACCAACAAGTTCACCGCGTTGTCGTCAACCAACAAAATGTGAAAAGGCTGATCCACCAACTGACGCGCCATTTGTGCTGCAGCTTGTGCCTCTTTGACGGCGATGCTGCGCAATGGCAGCGAAAACCAAAACCGCGAGCCTTGCCCCTGCACGCTACTCACACCAAGGCTGCCTCCTTGCAGGCTGACCAAACGTTCGCAAATGGACAAGCCCAAACCCGTGCCACCGTATTGGCGATTGGTTTGTACATCGGCATATTCAAACCCAGCAAAAATTTGCTTTTGTCTGTCTACGGCGATGCCGATGCCAGAGTCTTGCACTTCAAACAAAACACCGCCGCCTAAGCTTTGCGCACGGATTGCCACCGTGCCTTGGGCCGTGAACTTGATGGCGTTGTCTAACAAGTTCTTGAGCACTTGCAGCAAGCGCCGGCGATCGGCTTTGACCCACATGTTGTGCACAGCCGAGGCTTCTAGATTGAGCGTCAGGCCTTTGGCTTGAGCCTGTTTGTCATAGCTTGCAACGAGCGCGGTCAGGGTTTCGCGCAAGGCAAAGTCTTCAAGGTGAAGCGTCAGGCGCCCGGCTTGCAGCTGTGAGAAATCTAAAATATCGTTAACCACTTGCAAGAGCTGTTCGGTCGATTGGCGAATGTGGTCTACCACTTCTGCGTCTTCTGGGCGGGCCGCCAGTTCGGCACGCAAGATGCCGTTGAGCCCCAATATCGCATTCATAGGGGTGCGAAGCTCGTGGCCCACAGAGGCAATAAATTCTTCTTTGTGTGCCTGTGCCCGAATAAGCGCTTGCTGCGTTTGCTCTAGCTCGGCATTGCTTTGGTCCATTTCCTCTGCTTGGCTGCGGTGCATGCGCTCGGTCACAAACACTACATACATCGCCAAGCTGATGACAAACAATTTATTGGCCAGCGTCCAAGCCATGACGTCGTTGGCCATGTTGATGTCGCTGTTAACCAAACCATACTTGCTAACAAGTAGCAGCAATAGATTGGCACACAAAACGGCCACCATCCAAAACATGGCACCCGCTCGCTCGAGAAACAAAATTCCGGGCAGGACCACAGCAACCATCCACACCATCATGGGCGAGTTGATGCCGCCCGTCATGGCCGCTAAATAAGCGACATATGAAATTGACCACAGCAGTGTCCCGTGTGCAACCAGCACCAAAGGGGCGTGGCACAAAAGCAATACCAACAACCACCAATAACCCAACGTGCCCACCAAATTAGCAACGTGGTCGTAGTCCGGCTGATAAATATAATAAAACGGCAATGAACAGGCGCCCACCACAAACAACATAAACATCAACAAACTGCGACGACGCTCTAACTGAGAGCCTTGAAAAAAGCTCTTGGGCAAGAAGACGTTGTGCAGTTTGTCAAGCATGTTTTTTTATGGCCTGCGCAGTTTGTCAATCAGTCCGTTGAGTTCGTCGATGGAGCCAAATTGAATGGCTAGCTCTCCCAACTCCTCTACTCTGCCATGACGCTTGACGCGTTTTTTAACGCGCACTTCCACTTGTGCGGTGAGCAAGTCGGAAAGTTCTTCTTCCACGCGTTTAATGTCGCGTGACTTTTCGCTCTTAGGCTTTTGCGGCACGAGGTTGAACTCGGCGCTGAGTTTTTTGACCAAGCTTTCGGCTTCGCGCACCGACATTTTTTTGGCGCTAATTTGATTGGCCGCGGTAATTTGCGTGCCACGGTCAAGCGACAACAAGGCACGGGCGTGGCCCATGTCGATGTCGCCAGCCATCAGCATGGACTGCACGGGCTCGGCCAAATTAAGCAAGCGCAGCAAGTTGCTAGCGGCACTGCGTGAGCGGCCCACGGCTTGAGCGGCCAGCTCGTGCGTGAGCCCAAATTCTTTGATGAGGCGTTGCAGGCCTTGGGCTTCTTCGAGCGGGTTGAGGTCTTCGCGCTGAATGTTTTCAATCAACGCCATGGCCGCGGCGGATTCGTTGGGCACGTTGCGCACCAACACGGGCACGCTGTCTAGGCCCGCTATTTTGGCGGCGCGGCTGCGGCGTTCGCCCGCGATGATTTCGTATTTGCCAGCGTTGGGCCCATCGGTGAGTTGACGCACAAGAATAGGTTGCATGATGCCTTGTGCTTTGATGCTTTCGGCCAGCTCATACAAAGCGCCCTCGTCCATGCGTGTGCGTGGCTGATACATGCCAGGCACAAGTTGGCTAAGCAATAAGGCATTTGGAAGACCATCCGCAGCCGCGGCTTGAGCGGCAACGCTGTCGTCCACTTTGGGGCCGAGCAAGGCTTCAAGGCCGCGTCCTAAACCTTTTGTTTTTTTAGTGACCATGGGGAGTTTCTTCTTTCAATAAATCTTGTAAAAGGGCAAAGCCTTCGGGCCAATCGCCTAGGCGTGAATCGGTGTTGATGTGGCCGCACATGCCACAGTCGACCAAGCTCGAACCCCAGGCGTGGGCCATCGCGCTGGCTCTCATGAGGGAGCAATAGGGGTCATTGCGGCTGACGGCGACGGTGCTTTGAAACGGCAAACGCTCGCGCACGATGGGGCTCCAACTGTGCAGCAAATGTTGCATTTCGGAGCGCTCAACATCTGCAGGGGCCACCAACAAAGCACCTTTAACCTTGTGTGCATGCTGAGAATGGGCGGCCCAAGCAGCCACCAACACGCAGCTTAAGCTGTGCGCGACCAGAACAACGCCAGGGCTTTTGAGCACGGTTTCTTCGAGTTGCATCATCCAGTCACCGCGCAACGGGAAATCCCAGTTGTGCTGCTCGATTCGAGCGTACCCGTGCGTGCTCTGCCACAGGCTTTGCCAGTGGTCAGGCCCGCTGTTGTGCCAACCGGGGAGGATGAGGGCGGTAGATGCCACGGCTAGGGTTAAAGCGTTTTGACGCGCTCAACCATTTCTTGCGCAAAGTCCACAAAGGCATGGCTGCCTTTGGCTGTTGGATCAAACACCACGCCCGGCAAACCGTAGCTTGGCGCTTCGGCCAAACGGACGTTGCGAGGTATAACGGCGGCAAAGACTTTGTCACCAAAGTGATCCATGAGCTGATCGCTCACTTGCTGTTGAAGGGTGATGCGGGGGTCAAACATCACGCGCAACAAGCCAATGATTTTGAGTTCGCGGTTGAGGTTGGCATGCACTTGTTTGATGGTGTTGACCAAGTCGGTCAGCCCTTCAAGTGCAAAGTATTCACACTGCATCGGCACGATCACGCCATGCGCGGCGCACAGGCCGTTGAGTGTGAGCATGGAAAGCGAGGGCGGGCAATCGATCAACACAAAGTCATATTCGGCGTCCACCACAGCCAAGGCTTGCTTGAGGCGCGCTTCCCGCCTCTCCAAAGACACCAGCTCAACTTCGGCTCCAGCCAAATCGCGGTTGGCGCCCAGCACGTCGTAAGTGGGGATTTTGGCGCGTACACCATCTGTGCCCCAATTGCTTCGGAGGCGGGCTTCGGCGATCGTGGCTTCTTCTAACAGCACATCGTAGATAGAAAGTTCCATTTCGCGCTTGTCCACGCCCGAGCTCATGGTGGCGTTACCTTGTGGGTCCAGGTCAATCATCAAAACGCGCTGACCCACAAAGGCCAAACCAGCCGCCAAGTTGACGGTGGTGGTGGTTTTACCAACGCCACCTTTTTGGTTGGCTACGCAAAATATTTTGGCCATTCAGAGCTTTCGAAAGAGACAGAAAATAATTAAAACAAGGCCAGCTTGATGGCAAAGCCCATCAACAAGGCGCCCGCAACTTTGTTAAGCATGGTGGTTGCTAGCGGGTTGGCGCGCACACGCTCGGCCAGATGATGGGCCAACAACACGACGACCAAACCATACGCCAAAGTGAGCGCCGCAATGGTGGCCGCCATCACAGCGAACGTGATGAGCCCTTGATGGATTTTTGGATCCACAAACAAGGGAAAGAATGCCATGTAAAACACAATCGCCTTGGGGTTGAGCACGGTGATGAGCAAGCCCTGGCGAATGTACTGCTCGGACTTCATTTCCAGCACAGGTGCATCGCCCGGCTTGGCATTGAATAAGGAGTAGCCCAATCCCATCAAATAAGCAGCGCCCACCCATTTGAGCGAGCTGTACAAACTGGGATAGTTAATCAACACCGCCGACAAGCCCGCCACCGCCAACCACAGTAACACCTGGTCGCCGACGATCACACCCAGCGTAGCGGCCATTCCCGCACGAATACCGCCCTTGCCTGTTGCGGTGAGCAAAGCCAAGTTACCGGGGCCGGGTATGGCCAAAAAGACAATGATGGCCACGACGAAGGCGCCGTAGTCCGCGATACCAAACATAGATGACTCAGATGTAAAACTGAGAGGAGTTTAACCGCGCATCCAAACGATACAGCGCTCGGCATCCAAGCCGGGCACATGGAGCTGTTCCACGTGAAACACATTGACGCTTTCGGGCAGCGCGGCCAGCTCTTGATCTGGATGCCTGCCTTTCATGGCCATCCAAACACCATGTTTGGTCAAGGCGTGTTGAGACCAACAAGTGAAGTCGTGCAGCGAAGCGAATGCGCGTGAGCACACCACGTCATAGGGATGGGTCAAGCTTTCAACCCGGGCGTGCAGCCCTTTGAGATTAGGCAGCTTAATGGCGGCCGCCACCTGTTGGACAAAGGCTGCCTTTTTGGCCACCGCATCGACGCATGTCACCGAGACTTCGGGGCAGGTGATGGCAATGACTATGCCGGGCAGGCCGGCGCCGGCGCCGACATCGAGCAAGGAAAATTTGTCTTCTCGGCCTTTGGCGTCACCCAAAGCTTCGACGGCCACAGAGCTTGCAGCCAAATCCGAAGTGGGCCGGCTTAACTTTGCCAACTCTCGTCGCAACGGCGCAACAACGGCCAAGCTGTCGAGCAAGTGATGCGTGAGCATCTCGTTGGCATCACGAACTGCGGTCAAGTTGTAAACCTTGTTCCACTTACCGATCAAATCCATGTAGGCCAACAACTGAACTTGCTGAGTTTCGGTCAAAGACAAGCCCAAAGCGTCTAAGCCTTTTTGCAAGGCTGGCAACAGCAAATGCATCAGACAGCCTCGGCCGAATTGTTGGCTGAGACCGGTTGAGCAAAGCCTTTGACGCGGGCGCGCTTCAAATGAATAAGCAACAAAGAAATAGCAGCCGGCGTGATGCCCGACATTCGCGACGCCTGGCCCAAAGTTTCGGGCCGCTGGCGGCTCAGACGTTGTCGCGACTCAATCGAAAGCGCGGCGACTTGGTTGTAATCTAAATCTTCGGGCAGCTTGAGGTTTTCATAATGCGCCGCCCTCTCTACTTCGTCGCGCTGCCGATCGATGTAGCCAGAGTATTTGGCGGTTATCTCAATCTGCTCAATAATGGCGCGAGTGGTTTCACGTGAAACATCGTCGCCCGCAAAACCTTCGACCACCTCTTGGCTTTGATATTTGGCGCCATCCAAAGACATCAGGCCTTGGTAGCTTACGTCAGGGCGGCGAAGCAAGTCGGCCAGGTTGTACTCGCGGTCAATCGCCTTACCCATCACGCGCTCGGACTCGGCAGCAGGCAGGTTGCGCGGGCTGACCCAGGTGGATTTAAGCCGTTCTGTTTCACGTGAAACAGCCTCTTGCTTGCGGCTGAAGGCCTCCCATCGGGCGTCGTCCACCAGACCCATTTGGCGGCCCGCTTCGGTCAAGCGAACGTCGGCATTGTCTTCGCGTAGCTGCAGGCGAAATTCTGCTCGGCTGGTGAACATGCGGTAGGGCTCTGTCACGCCCTTGGTGGTGAGGTCGTCCACCAACACGCCCAAGTAGGCCTGGTCGCGGCCCGGCGTCCAAACGCCACCAAAATCGTTGGCCGCGCCAACCAAACTGCGGCATTGCAGGGCGGCGTTGATACCGGCATACAAACCTTGGGCGGCGGCCTCTTCATAACCCGTGGTGCCATTGATCTGGCCGGCAAAGAACAGGCCTTCGATGGCGCGAGTTTCAAAGCTACGCTTAAGCTCGCGCGGATCAAAGTAGTCGTATTCGATGGCGTAACCGGGACGAATAATGTGTGCGTTTTCCAAACCCTTCATGGAGCGAACCAAGTCGTACTGAATATCAAATGGCAGGCTGGTGCTGATGCCGTTGGGGTAGTACTCGTGAGTTGTTAAGCCTTCGGGCTCTAAGAAAATTTGATGGCTGTCTTTGTCGGCAAACCGATTGATCTTGTCCTCCACGCTAGGGCAATAACGCGGGCCCACGCCTTCGATTTTGCCGGTGAACATGGGGCTGCGATCAAAGCCAGAACGAATGATGTCGTGCGTGCGCTGATTGGTGTGGGTGATCCAGCACGGCATGTGTTGTGGGTGCATAGACGCACGACCCATAAAGCTAAACACAGGCACCTCGCCCAACACGCCCGCCGAACGCGCACCTGTTTCGGTTTGATTCGCCACGCCGTCACCCGGTTGCTCAGTGCATTGGTTGAAGTCAATCGTACGGCCGTCAATGCGCGGGGGCGTGCCAGTTTTTAAGCGGCCTTGAGGCAACTTGAGTTCTTTAAGTCTTGCCGACAGGCTAAGTGCGGGCGGATCACCGGCGCGACCCCCTGCGAAGTTACTCATGCCCACATGGATCTTGCCGTCCAAGAACGTACCCGCCGTTAGCACCACCGTCCGGCTGCGGAAACGAATGCCTGCTTGGGTGCAAGCGCCGACCACGCGACCGCCCTCCACCATCAAGTCGTCCACTGCTTGTTGAAAGAGCCACAAGTTGGGCTGATTTTCCAGCATGCGACGAATGGCCGCCTTGTACAAAATGCGGTCCGCTTGAGCGCGCGTTGCTCGCACGGCAGGCCCTTTGGAGCTATTGAGAATGCGGAACTGAATGCCCGACTCGTCCGTGGCCAAAGCCATGCCTCCACCCAAAGCGTCAATCTCCTTGACTAGGTGACCTTTGCCAATGCCGCCTATGGACGGGTTGCAGCTCATCTGGCCTAAGGTTTCGATGTTGTGGCTTAAAAGTAGCGTTTTGGCGCCCATACGTGCCGCAGCCAATGCGGCTTCGGTGCCTGCGTGGCCACCACCGACAACGATGACATCAAACTCTTGGGGATACAACATATAAACCAACCTTTGATGTGCCAAACACAAATATGCAGTGGCTATACGCAGCACTGCTTAACAGCAGGCGATTTTACTAGGGCGCTCTTGCGAATGAAGCGAGTGCGGTTTCTAGGTCAGAATTAAAGCCTTGACCCAGAAGTTAAAAGCATAAACAGCAGCAGACTTCGCCAATATAGCGACGCAGAGGTTACATCTTTCAAAGGACCACTTCATGGACAAGACAAGCCAAATGAACACAATCAATCACGCGCGCGGCGTCGAGCGGCTGGTGGTGGGGTTCGATACACAGGACGGTGCGGGTGTGCGACTAACGCGATTACTCACCCAAGATTTACAAAAACGCCTCGACCCGTTTTTGATGCTAGATGCATTTGGAAGCGACAAGCCCGGCGACTACATTGCCGGCTTTCCTAACCACCCACACCGAGGTTTCGAGACAATCACATACATGATCGCGGGTCGCATGCGCCACAAAGACAGCGGCGGACATGAGGGCCTTCTACAAAACGGCGGCGTGCAGTGGATGACCGCAGGTCGTGGACTGACACACAGCGAAATGCCCGAACAAGAGGAAGGTGTGATGGAAGGTTTTCAGCTGTGGCTGAACCTCCCAGCTAAAAACAAACTGTGCGCCCCAGGTTACCGCGACATTCAGAGTGAAAACATTCCTGAAGTCACCACCAAGAGTGGTGTGCTGGTGCGGGTCATTGCTGGCACCACACATGGCACAGACGGTGCCATGCTGAAAGAAGACACAGACCCACAGTTCTTTGACCTGCACTTTCCCGAAAGGACGGGTGCTATTTTTGAGCAGACATTACCGACCGACTACAACGCCTTTGTGTATGTGTACCGAGGTAGCTTAGATGTGATGCAAGGGGACGTGACGACCGCTGTCCCCTGCAAGCGCATGGCGATACTTTCAAATGAAGGCGACGGCATCAAGCTACGTGCAAATGAAAACTCTCGCGCAATCTTGATTGCGGGGAGGCCCTTAAACGAGCCCATCGCACAACACGGGCCCTTCGTGATGAACACACGAAAAGAACTGATGCAGGCGATGGACGATTTTCGTGCGGGCCTGATGGGCTGAACCCTATCGATTAAATATCGATGTTAGCGGCGCGCAGGGCGTTGCTTTCAATGAAGTTGCGGCGGGGCTCGACCTCGTCGCCCATCAGCATGGTAAAGACACGATCCGCTTCAATAGCGTCGTCAATTTGCACGCGCAACAAACGTCGTACCGTAGGGTCCATGGTGGTTTCCCAAAGTTGCGCAGGGTTCATCTCGCCCAGGCCCTTGTAACGTTGACGCGCCGTGGCATTTTCGGCTTGCCCAATCAGCCACTTCATAGCTTGGCGAAAGTCAGACACTTTTTCTTCTTTGGCTTTCTCACCTTCGCCGCGATGCACCTTTGAGCCCTCACCCACCAGATCACGAAAAGTCAAGGCAGCCTCGGCCAAGGCTGCGTAATCAGCACCGTGAACAAAGTCTTGACTAATCACACTACTCTTGACGTTGCCGTGATGGCGACGGCTAATGCGCAAAATAGGTTTGTCAGTGCGCACATCAAACTCACCCGTGGCTTCTGAACCACTACCAAGTTCGCGCAATTTTTCTTGCATAGCTGCCGCAGATACTTCAGCATCTGCCACGGTGTCAAGGTTCACCGACACGCCATCAGCCATGGCACGTAATGCCTCGGCATCCATAAAGCCACTCAAACGAGAAATGACAGCTTCTGCTACTTGGTGTTTGCGGGCTAACTCGTTCAAAGTATCACCACTCAAAACTTGAGCGCTGGCACCACCTGTTGTGATACTGGCGTCTTTCATAGCAATGCGCAGAAGGAAACCATCAAGCGCCGACGCGTCTTTGAGATACAACTCTTCCTTGCCGGCTTTTACCTTGTACAAAGGAGGTTGAGCAATGTAGATGTGACCGCGCTCAACCAACTCTGGCATTTGACGATAAAAGAAAGTGAGCAACAAGGTTCGAATATGGGCTCCGTCAACGTCCGCGTCAGTCATGATGATGATGCGGTGATAACGGAGCTTTTCAACATTGAAGTCATCGCTTGCGGCTTTACCTGATTCAGCGCTAACCTTACCAATGCCCGTTCCTAAAGCTGTGATTAGCGTCAAAATTTCATTGCTAGTGAGCAATTTTTCATAGCGCGCTTTTTCAACGTTCAAGATCTTGCCACGTAAGGGCAAAATAGCTTGAAATTTACGATCGCGACCTTGTTTGGCTGAGCCGCCGGCGGAGTCACCCTCAACGATATAAATTTCACAAAGGGCTGGGTCTTTTTCTTGGCAATCGGCCAACTTACCGGGTAAGCCCATACCGTCGAGCACACCTTTGCGGCGCGTCATTTCTCGGGCCTTACGAGCTGCCTCACGGGCGCGTGCTGCATCCACAATCTTGCCGCAAATAATCTTGGCATCATTAGGGCGTTCTTGCAAATAGTCGGTCAATGTTTTGGCCACGATGTCTTCAACGGGTGCACGCACCTCACTCGAAACTAATTTGTCTTTCGTTTGGCTGCTGAACTTTGGTTCTGGCACTTTTACCGACAACACACAGCACAAGCCTTCTCGCATATCGTCACCCGTGACCTCGACTTTGGCTTTTTTAGCAAAGTCGTTTTCTTCGATGTACTTGTTGATGACGCGTGTCATGGCCGCACGCAGGCCTGTCAGATGAGTCCCGCCGTCACGTTGAGGAATGTTGTTGGTAAAACAAAGCACGTTTTCGTTGTATCCATCATTCCATTGCATAGCCACTTCGACGCCAATGTGTGTCCCTGGAATACCACCATAGGTCTCAGCAGGACGCTCCCCTTCCGAGTAGAAAGCGTTGGGGTGCAAGACTTTTTTTCCTGAATTGATGAAGTCAACAAAACCCTTTACACCACCAGCGCCGGAAAAATCATCTTCTTTACCTGTGCGTTCGTCGATCAAACGAATACGGACACCATTGTTCAAAAAGCTAAGCTCACGCAAACGTTTGCTTAAAATTTCATAGTGAAAATCTGTGTTCTGAGTGAAGATTTCTGTGTCGGGCAAAAAATGAACTTCGGTGCCGCGTTTTTCGGTTGTTCCAGTTACGCGCATGGGAGAAACTTCAACACCATTAACCACTTCGATCAATCGGTTCTGAACAAAACCTCTGGAAAACTCAAGTGTGTGCACCTTGCCATCACGTCGCACAACTAATCTCAATGATTTAGAAAGCGCGTTAACGCAAGACACACCCACACCATGCAGGCCACCAGAAACTTTATAGCTGTTTTGATTGAACTTACCGCCCGCATGTAGCTCAGTTAACGCAATCTCAGCGGCACTTCGCTTGGGCTCATGCTTATCATCCATCTTCACGCCAGTAGGAATGCCACGACCGTTGTCAGTAACGCTAATGGAGTTATCGCTATGAATGGTCACAACGATGTCATCACAGTGCCCTGCTAAGGCTTCATCGATAGAATTGTCAACGACCTCAAAAACTAAATGATGCAAACCTGAACCATCCGATGTATCACCGATGTACATGCCGGGACGCTTACGGACAGCTTCTAATCCTTCTAGAATTTGAATTGACCCTTCACCATAGCCTTCGCCTGCAGGAAGTGTTAATGATGTTTCAGGCATTTGTATCGGTTCAGTCATAGCAAGTTATCGTACGAGGGAAAAAAGTTTCCCACGATTTCAATCAGGAAAAAAAAGAGAAAAAGCAAAGCGTTAAATACGCATTGGCATCACCACATATTTGAAGGTGGTGTTATCTGGAATAGTAATGAGCGCTGAACTATTGGAATCAGCCAAATCAACTTGAACCATCTCCTGATCCATATTAGTCAAAGCATCAATGAGGTAAGTAACATTAAAACCAATTTCAATAGCGTCGCCGTTGTAGTCAATTTCAAGCTCGTCAACAGCTTCTTCTTGTTCAGCATTGTTTGATGCTACGCGCAACACACCTGGCTCCAAATTAAGGCGAACACCTTTAAATTTTTCGCTGGTCAAAATTGCTGTGCGCTGAAGGGTGGCCAACAATGCGGTGCGACCCATGGTGATGGTGTTTTTGTGATTCTTTGGAATCACACGGTTGTAATCTGGGAACTTACCTTCCACTAACTTGGTCACGAATTCCATGCCATCAAAAGTAAATTTTGCCTGATTGCCAGCAAACTGCATTTCAATGGCGCCTTCTTTATCGCTCAACAAACGCTGCATTTCCAGAACTGTTTTGCGGGGCAATATGACTTCTTGACGAGGAACCTCAACATCAAGTGTGGCCGAAGAGAAAGCTAAGCGATGGCCGTCTGTAGCAACTAAGCTGAGTTGCTTACCTTCAGCTACAAACAAAATACCGTTCAGGTAATAACGAATATCGTGCACCGCCATAGCAAATGAAACCTGGTGCAACAACTCTTTCAAAGTCTTTTGAGGAACACTAAAAGAGGGCCCAAAATTAGCAGCTTCTTGAACCAACGGAAAATCTTCTGCAGGTAAGCTTTGTAAAGTAAAACGACTTTTACCGCCTTTCAGAATTAATTTATTTTGGTTCGATTCCAAACTCACGGTTTGATCTGCGGGCATAGTGCGCAAAATGTCAATCAACTTGCGCGCACCCACTGTAGTGGTGAAGTTACCTGCATCACCCCCTAATTCAGCGGTAGTACGAATTTGAATTTCTAAATCGCTGGTAGTTAGTTGCAAAAAACTATCTGTTTTTCGAATCAACACATTTGCCAAGATTGGCAATGTATGGCGACGTTCTACGATACCTGCAACAGACTGCAGAACTGACAAAACCTTGTCTTGTGTTGCTTTCAGTACGATCATCTCTTCCTCTTGTTTTCTTTATTTAAAGTAGTAGTAGTAGATAAGCAAAGCATCTTTCTGTGGACAACAGCATTTTCCTCTTTTTTTTCAAGTACTTGTAGCCGCGACGAAGATGTTGGTAAGCTTGGTTTTTGCTGTCATTCAAATGTGGACAACTTCTGGCTTTCTACTTTTCTGTGGATAACTCTGGTGTTATCCAGAAACTATCCCCAAAGTTGTTAAGTTTGTTTTTTAGCCTTTGAGTGTTTGTTCTAGGACATGCAATTGTTGGTTTAAATCAGCCATCTGCTGTCGCTCCGCAGTAATTTTGCGTACCGCATGTAGAACCGTGGTGTGATCACGGCCACCAAACAGCTCACCGATCTCCGGAAGGCTCTTTTGTGTGAGCTCTTTGGCTAGATACATAGCGATTTGCCGTGGCCTTGCAATCGATGCAGGACGCTTCTTGGAGTACATGTCTGCTACTTTGATCTTGTAATAGTCAGCGACAGTTTTTTGGATGTTCTCTACGGAAATCTGACGATTTTGAATAGAAAGCAGGTCGCGCAGGGCATCACGTGCCAGTTGAATTGAAATTTCTTTTTGGTTGAAGCGTGAATAAGCCAAGATTTTACGTAGCGCTCCTTCAAGTTCCCGCACGTTAGACCTTACGTTCTTGGCCACGAAAAAAGCCACCTCTTCTGGCATTTCAGATCCTTCAGCGCGTGACTTACTGATCAAAATCGCAACCCGCATTTCGAGTTCTGGTGGCTCAATGGCCACGGTTAAACCAGCATCAAAGCGAGATACCAGACGTTCATGAATATCGGTAAGACCCTTAGGATAGGTATCACTCGTCATGATGATGTGAGACTTTTTGGCCAGCAGCGCCTCAAATGCGTTGAAAAACTCTTCCTGAGTCCGCTCTTTGTTAGCAAAGAACTGAACATCATCGATCAAAAGCAGATCAAGAGAGTGATAACGCTCTTTGAACTCATCAAAAGTTTTACGCTGATACGCTTTAACCACATCCGAAACAAATTGTTCCGCATGGATGTAGAGAACTTTGGCATCTGGCCGCTCTGACAGTAGCCTGTTACCAACGGCGTGCATCAAATGCGTTTTGCCTAAACCAACGCCGCCGTAGATGAACAAGGGGTTATAAAGTTGCCCTGGCATTGTGCCGACATGCATTGCCGCTGCGCGTGCCATTCGGTTTGCCGTACCCTCAACCAAAGAATCAAAAGTCAGGGCGGTGTTAAGGCGTGTACGGGGCCCACTAGGTATGCCCTCTTCAAGGCCCACAAAACTTTCTGGCAAGGACTCAAGCTCTTGAGAGAATGAGATAGGTTTACTCCTAACAGGCGATTCTTTGGGAGTGATCGCTAACTCAACCAGAATAGGTTGACCATGTAGTTGTTGAAGCAAGCCAGCCATACGATTGGCATATTGAGCGCGAATCCAGTCTAATTTGAATCGATTGCCGACAAAAATAATAACCTTGCTGAAGTCATCAGCCACGTTCACAACAAGCGGCTTGATCCATGTATTGAACTGTTGTTCTGGCAACTCTTGTGCCAATTGATCAACGCAAGCCTGCCACAAGCCTTCACCCGAAGGGGTATTTAGGCCGTCAACGGCAGAGAAAGGCAAGCCCTGATTCATGAGATATTTTTCTGTGGATAGCCACCTTTAAAAGGTGAGCAATAGAGCACTTTATCAAAAAATTATCCACAGGACGCAGATATTTGTAAGTCTTTTGCCGAAGCTGAACAAAAATTTGAGATAATCATTGGTTTCCCTGATCTCTCAGGGCATAGTTTTTTGGAAACATCATGAAACGCACTTACCAGCCATCTAAAACCCGTCGCGCCCGTACTCACGGCTTTTTGGTTCGCATGAAAACACGCGGTGGCCGCGCTGTAATCAATGCGCGTCGCGCCAAAGGGCGTAAACGTCTGGCTGTCTAATTTTTGACCGGCAACCAGACCCGCGACCCGAGCGCCGTGGAACGTCTGAAACAGTGGTCAGATTTTAAGGCGGTTATGTCTGCAGAATCTATAGCCCGAACACCGCACTTCGTGCTGCACCAGTGGCAACCCGTAGCCAAAGTGTCATTAGATTCTGAGCTTCCAGAAAGGCCGTCTTTGTTTATTGACGGCGTGCTGATGTTGGGTGCACTTACCCCTAAACGATGGGCCAAGCATGCGGTTACGCGCAATCTGATTCGCCGACAAATTCATGCGGTATCGCGAGAATTTGAAAACGCCTTAGCGCCTACCGCTTATGTAGTTCGATTACGAGCCACTTTTCACCCGCAAAAGTTTGTCAGCGCGTCTTCAGACTTGCTCAAAAAAACAGTTCGTGAAGAACTGAAACAATTGTTTAACAAAGTAAGCGCTGCATGATGCAGACTGTATTAATGACATTGGTGCGGGGTTATCGGCTGCTGCTAAGCCCTTGGCTTGGTTCGTCGTGTCGCTTTGAACCCACATGTTCTGTGTATTCACTTCAAGCTTTAGAACTTCATGGCGCAACAAAGGGAAGCTACTTAACCTTACGCCGGTTAGCCCGTTGCCATCCCTGGTGCGCCGGTGGGCATGATCCTGTGCCCGCTGCTTTGTTTAACGCTTTGACCTCTTCCACCTCAGGAAAGAAAACTTCATGAATGACATTCGCCGCACCATTTTGTGGGTGATCTTTGGTTTCTCTATGGTTCTTTTGTGGGACCAATGGCAAGTTCACAACGGGAACAAAGCTACATTTTTCCCAACACCTGCTCTACCCGCCAAAGTTGAAGCGGATGCGAGATCTGCAGCGCCTCAGGCAGCGGGAGTGCCGGCGGCAGTTTTGCCACCAGGTACAACAGCGGTTGTGCCCGTCGTTGAAACACGCTCACCCACCAAAGAGTGGATTCAAGTCGAAACTGATGTGGCCAAGCTCAGCTTTGACACAGAAGGCGGCACCTTGGTGCGCGTTGAGTTGTTGAACCACGCGGATGAGCACAAACCCGGCAGCAATATTGTCTTGCTGGATGACAGCAAAGACCGAATCTACACCGCTCAAACGGGTTTAATTTCAAGTGTCGCAAACGTGGCCTTGCCCACGCACAAGACGCTCATGAACGTACGTCCTGGAGTTCGCAAGCTAAAACAAGGCACTGACGAGCTCAACATCACCTTTGACTCACCCGTTCTGGGCGGTGTGAAATTGGTCAAAACCTACACCATCAAACGTGGCGCCTATGACATGGTGGTCAAGCACGACATCGTGAATATGGGTCAGCAAGACTTGATGCCACAGTTGTATTTCCAGTTGGTGCGAGACGGCAACAAACTGGCCGGTGAGTCGTCCTTTTATTCCACTTTCACGGGCCCGGCGGTGTACACCGAAGCACAGAAATACCAAAAGGTGGAGTTCGCTGACATTAAGAAGAAAAAAGTTGAGATTGAAAAACAATCCACAACGGGCTACATCGCTATGGTGCAGCATTACTTTGCAAGCGCCTGGATTCTGCCTGATGGCATGAGCCGCAACATTTCAATGGATGCTGTGGACATTGGTTCTAACATGGCCGACTGCTGCTACCGCGCCACCTTGATTGCTCCTTTGGACGTCATCAAACCAGGCCAAACACAAAGCGTGACTGCCAAACTTTTTGCAGGCCCACAAGAAGAAAAGAAACTAGAAGCGCTCTATCCAGGCTTGGATTTGGTTAAAGACTATGGCTGGTTGACTATTCTGGCCAAGCCATTGTTTTGGTTGTTGGACCAACTCTTCAAGATCTTGAACAACTGGGGCTGGTCAATCGTGGCGTTGGTGGTGTTGCTAAAAGCGGCTTTTTATTGGTTGAACGCACACGCTTACAAAAGCATGGCCAAGATGAAAGCCATCAATCCAAAAATCATGGACATGCGTGAGCGTCTCAAAGATAACCCACAGCAAATGCAAACTGAGATGATGAAAATGTACCGCGAGGAAAAAGTCAACCCCATGGGCGGTTGCGTTCCTATTGCGCTTCAAATTCCTGTGTTCATTGCCTTGTATTGGGTGTTGTTGTCTACCGTTGAAATTCGCAATGCACCATGGGTGGGTTGGATTCACGACTTGTCTGCACCCGATCCTTTCTTCATTTTGCCTTTGGTCATGACGCTGACTACCATGTTGCAAACCGCATTGAACCCGGCTCCACCCGACCCGATGCAAGCCAAGTTGATGTGGATCATGCCGCTGGCCTTCAGCGTGATGTTCTTCTTCTTCCCTGCGGGTTTGGTGCTCTACTGGATCACCAACAACGTGTTATCAATTGCGCAGCAATGGCTCATCAACGTGCGCATGGGCGTACCACCTCAATTCAACTTGCCCAAGTTTTAATTTAGAAATATGGTCAAACAAAACCCGCCACCCTTGGATGGCGGGTTTTTTTCTGGACAATCAAATCATGCTAACTCTTCAAGACGCACCCATCATTGCCATCGCCACAGCCCCCGGTCGTGGTGCCGTGGGCATTGTGCGCGTCAGCGGTAAAAGCTTAGGCAACTTGGTCGTCGCTTTGTGTGGCCGGCCCCTCAAACCGCGCGAAGCTTCTTACTTACCGCTGTTAGATGAAACAGGCGCCCCTATCGATCATGTGCTAGCCCTTCACTTTCCGGGCCCCAACAGCTACACAGGCGAAGACGTATTGGAGTTGCAAGCCCACGGAGGGCCAGTGGTGCTGCAACTCATCGTGGCGCGGTGCCTAAGTGTGGCGGCTGTGGGGAGCGAACACCACAAACCACTGCTCAGTGGCTTGCGGTTGGCGCAACCGGGCGAGTTTACGCAGCGTGCGTTCTTGAACCACAAACTCGATTTGGCTCAAGCTGAAGCCGTAGCAGATTTGATCGATGCGAGTACCGAAGCGGCGGCACGTGGTGCAAGTCGATCATTGGCCGGTGCTTTTTCAAATGAAATTCATCAACTGCGCGATTCATTGATTCACTTGCGCATGTTGGTCGAAGCAACGCTGGATTTTCCTGAAGAAGACATCGACTTTTTAAAGCAAGCCGACGCGCAAGGTCAACTGGATCGTTTGCAGCAAAATCTCGCACGCGTGATGGCGCAAACCAAGCAGGGCGCGCTATTGCGGGAGGGTATTCGCGTGGTCATAGCGGGTCAGCCTAATGCAGGCAAAAGCTCGTTGCTCAATGCATTAGCAGGCGCAGAGCTAGCCATCGTCACGTCCATTGCGGGTACGACAAGAGATGTGGTGCAACAAACCATTCAGATTGAGGGCGTGCCCCTGCATGTGGTGGATACGGCAGGCTTGCGCGATCACCCCGATGTGGACGAAGTAGAGCGCATCGGAATTGCCCGCGCGTGGAACCAAATTGGGCAGGCCGACGCAGTGCTGCTCTTGCATGACCTCACACGCAAAGACGATGCTGCCTATGCCGCCGCCGACGCGCAAATTGAAAAGACTCTGAAACAAAAACTCGACAGCCATGTGCCTGTGTTGCACCTGTGGAATAAAGCCGATGCATGCAGCCTAACAACACCTACAAGGACGACTAGTAAAAAATCCACAGCCCTTTCAGTTGGGCAGGGCAACACAAACGAAACAACCCACCTCACTTTGTCCGCCAAAACCGGCGATGGTCTGCCAGCCCTGCGACAACAACTGTTGCAGATGGTGGGCTGGCAGGGCGGCAGTGCCGAGGGTATGTTTATGGCCCGCGAACGTCATGTGCAAGCGTTGCTCGAGGTCGACGAGCACTTGATGCAAGCCAACGCTAGCCTGCAAGCCCAAGTGCCAGCCCTTGACTTGTTGGCTGAAGAATTGCGCTTGAGTCAAAACGCCCTCAACACCATCACGGGCGAGTTTTCGTCTGACGATTTGCTGGGTGTGATTTTCTCTAGCTTTTGCATTGGCAAATAAGCCAGCACCACCGATAAAATGAACAAATGACTCAAAACCAAGCTCATACCGCCAGCGCTGCTGCGCAGGTGGACGACCAGCGCATTTTGCAACTGGCCCACGAGACTTTAGAAATCGAAGCGGACGCTGTGCGTCACTTGCGCAACGGTTTGTCACCAAGTTTTGTGCAAGCGGTGCATGCAATTCTCAAAGTCACAGGTCGCGTGGTGGTAATGGGCATGGGAAAAAGTGGCCATGTAGGCCGCAAGATTACGGCCACTCTTGCCTCAACGGGCACACCCGCTATCTTTGTGCATCCCGCCGAAGCCAGTCATGGCGACCTAGGTATGGTCAAAGACACCGACCTGGTAATAGCAATTTCCAACAGCGGTGAAAGTGACGAACTCGCTGCTATCTTGCCTGTTCTCAAGCGCCAAGGCGTGCCTTTGGTGGCGCTTACCGGCGGCGCGCAATCCACGCTGGCCAGTCATGCGGACATCGTGCTCAACACGGGCGTGCTGAAAGAAGCATGCCCACTCAACCTTGCCCCAACGGCCAGCACCACCGCACAAATGGCGATGGGAGACGCCTTGGCCGTTGCCTTGCTTGATGCACGTGGTTTCAAGGCCGAAGACTTTGCACGTTCACATCCAGGAGGCTCATTGGGCCGTCGACTGCTGACGCATGTCAGCGATGTCATGCGCAGTGGCAACGAGGTGCCCAGCGTGTTGCTAACAGCCAGCTTTAGCGACTTGATGCGTGAGATGAGCGCCAAAGGCTTGGGCGCATCCGCCGTTGTGGATATGAACCAAAAAGTGCTGGGCATCTTCACCGATGGTGACCTGCGCCGCTTGATCGAAACCGGCACGGACATGCGACAACTCACGGCGCAGCAGGTCATGCATGCCAGTCCTCGCACCGTGCGTGCCAGCGCCTTGGCAGCCGAAGCGGCAGAACTGATGGAGCTGTACCGCATCACCAGCGTGCTTGTGGTGGATGAGCAAGGCACATTGAACGGTGCCATCAATACCAACGACTTGATGCGTGCGAAAGTTATTTGATGCAGAACCAGACCTTGAACTTTGATCCCGCGTTGCTGCACAAAGCACAAGGCGTACGCGTGGTTTTTTTCGATGTGGACGGTGTGCTCACCGATGGTGGCTTGTTATTCACAGAAGATGGCGAAACCATCAAACGCTTTAGCACCCTTGATGGACATGGCTTGAAGATGTTGCAAAAAGCAGGCATCACCCCCGCAGTCATCACCGGTCGCGACAGTGAGCCTTTGCGTGTGCGCCTCAAAGCGTTGGGTATTAACCATGCACGATACGGTACCGAAGATAAAGCACCGGCGGCACAAGAAATACTCAACGAACTAGGCCTTGATTGGTCACAGGCCGCCCATATGGGCGACGACTGGCCCGACATAGCCGTGATGACGAGGGCCGCGTTTGCCTGTGCGCCCAGCAATGCACATATCGAAGTGAAAGCTATTGCACATTACGTGACCCAGCGCGAAGGCGGCAATGGCGCAGCCCGTGAGTTCTGCGATTTATTGCTAATGGCTTGCGGTCGCTATGCCGAACTCTTACAAAGCTATCGTGTATGAGTGCAGCCGAGGGCTTGAATTTGTGGACAAAACTTCGGCGATGGTTAGATCGTTTTGCGGCTTATTTGCCCATCTTATTGATGGGGCTGATGGCCATGACCACGTATTGGTTGCTTCGCAATGCCCCGGTGATACCAGAGGCGACATCTGAGCTCGCCCCGCGACATGTGCCTGATTACTTCATGCACGATTTTTCGGTCAAAGTCTTTGGTGCTGATGGCAGGCTCAAAAGTGAGGTGGTGGGAAAGGAAGGCCGGCATTTTCCTGATACGGACACCCTAGAGATTGACGAGCCGCGCATCCGCATCCTCAACACGGACGGACGTCTTACAACGGCGGTTGCAAAGCGCGGTTTGATCAATGCCGACGGGTCAGAGGCGCAGCTGTTTGAAAAAGCGGTGGTTGTACGCGAAGCCACCACCAATAAACAAGGCACATCGGTTCCGCGCACAGAACTTCAAAGCGATTTTTTGCATTTGTTTTCTAACACCGAAGAAGTGCGCTCGCACTTACCCGTGGTTCTCGTGCAAGGTGCAGGCAATCGTTTTACGGGCGATGGGCTGTCCTATGACAACTTGGCACAAGTCATTCAGCTGACGGGACGTGTGCGCGGCACACTGCCACCACGGCAAGACAAAGAAAAGAAATGAAATGAAAAAGGCTCCCGCGGGAGCCTTTTGATTTGCAGTGAAGCGCGTCGATCAGTAGCTATTGCCGCCACCAAAACCGCCACGACCACCACCGTCGCCTCGGCCGCCGCCACCGCCGCCGCCTTCACGACGCCCGCCGCCGCCATCACGGCCACCACCACCACCACCGCCGTAAGGACTGCGAAAGCCGCCGCCACCGCCGCCGCCACCTTCACGTCCGCCACCATAGCCGCCACCGCCGCCTTCACGGCCACCGCCGCCACCGTAGCCGCCACCACCACCGCCACCGCCAAAACCGCCAGAGCGAGGAGGGCGTGCTTCCATGGGCCGTGCTTCGTTCACAACCAAATTACGACCACCCAAAGGCGCGCCATTCATGCCTTCAACGGCCGCCAGAGCTTCGGCATCGCTGCCCATCTCGACAAAACCAAAACCTTTGGAGCGACCTGTTTCGCGCTCCATCATGACTTTCGCGCTGGTCACCGTGCCGAACTGTCCAAATGACTGCTCGAGATCGCTATCGCGCACTTGATATGGCAAATTGCCGACGTACAGTTTGTTGCCCATGAATGGGACTCCTTAAAACACATAAACAAAGCGATGGAGTCCCGAACCGAAACTGACCGATCACCAAACACGACCCTTTAAATGACGTGCATTTAGAAAGTCTAAAATATTATGGAGCACAAGTTAAGTAAATATCCAAGCGTTTACCTGTATTTAGGGCAACTCATGCCCGAAAAACCACACTTGATGTGGCTTACCAGCTAGCTTCGCGATCGGGGGATGACGTGATTCTGTGAATGGTTAGATCGGCCCCTTCAAACTCTTCTTCTTGGCTCATGCGCAAACCCATGGTCATTTTGAGCACGCCATAAACCACAAAACCACCCAATAATGCCCACGCCACACCTAGCAAGGTGCCGGCCAATTGGGCCATTAAGTTGATGCCGCCAAGGCCACCGAGAGCCTGGGAGCCAAAAATACCAGCGGCAATGCCGCCCCAAGTACCGCACAAACCATGCAGCGGCCACACGCCAAGCACGTCGTCAATGCGCCACTTGTTTTGTGTGAGCGTGAACATCACCACAAAAATACCACCTGCCACGGCGCCGACCACCAGCGCACCCATGGGGTGCATCAAGTCAGAGCCCGCGCACACCGCCACCAAACCAGCCAAGGGGCCGTTGTGCACAAAGCCTGGATCATTGCGGCCGGCAATCAGGGCCACCAAAGTACCCCCCACCATGGCCATCAAAGAGTTCACGGCAACGAGGCCAGAAATTTTGTCTAGGGTTTGTGCGCTCATGACGTTAAAGCCAAACCAGCCCACGATCAAAATCCATGCGCCCAAGGCAAGGAAGGGAATGCTGGATGGTGGATGTGCAGAAATCGCACCGTCTTTGCGGTAACGGTTGCTACGAGCGCCCAGCAGCAGCACGGCAGGCAAAGCAATCCAGCCGCCCAGGGCATGCACCACTACCGAGCCCGCAAAATCGTGAAACTCATCACCTGTTACTTCTTTGAGCCAGGCTTGAAAACCGAAATGTTGGTTCCATGCGATCCCCTCAAAGAAAGGGTAGACAAAACCAACAATCACAGCAGTCGCAATCAGCTGGGGCCAAAATTTTGCGCGTTCTGCAATGCCGCCCGAAATGATGGCGGGAATAGCGGCAGCAAATGTAAGTAAGAAAAAGAACTTGACCAGTTCATAGCCATTTTTCGCAGCCAACGACTCCGCACCGATCATGAAGCTTGCACCGTATGCCACGCCGTAACCCACCACAAAGTAGGCGAGCGCCGACACACAAAAGTCCACCAAAATTTTGACCAGAGCATTGACTTGGTTTTTGCGGCGAACGGTGCCCAGTTCTAAAAATGCGAAACCCGCATGCATGGCAAGCACCATGATGGCGCCTAGCAGAATGAACAAAGCATCTGCGCCCTGTTTGTGTGCATCCATAAATCTAATCCTTGGAAAATGAACTTATTTGGTGCGGCCGTGCACCATTTATTTGTATGACACCAGAATTAAGCAAAAAATGCACCAAATCAAATTGAAGGTCGAAAGGCAAAGCCATTAGGATAAACCCATGGAAGCATTTCTGATCTCAACGGGCATCGTCGCCCTCGCCGAAATGGGCGACAAGACGCAACTTTTATCGCTCGTACTCGCCGCTCGTTTTCGCAAACCTTGGCCTATCGTGTGGGGCATTTTGGTGGCGACTTTGGCCAACCATGCCTTGGCCGGTGGCTTTGGGACATGGGTGACCAGTTTCATGGGCCCAACCGTTTTGCGTTGGGTGCTAGGTGTGTCGTTCTTGGCCATGGCCGTATGGATGCTGGTGCCCGACAAGTTGGACGAGAACGATGCCAATGTGGCACCTAAATTCGGCGTGTTTGGCACAACTGTTGTGGCATTTTTCTTGGCAGAAATGGGCGACAAAACGCAAATTGCTACTGTGATGCTGGCGGCAGAATACCAATCGTGGCTATGGGTGGTGATGGGTACCACCTTGGGCATGATGTTGGCCAACGCGCCAGTGGTGTGGTTTGGCGAACGTATCACGCAACTGGTGCCTCTCCCTTGGGTGCACCGCATCAGCGCGGCGGTATTCGTGGTCTTGGGTCTGTTGGTGTTATTTGGCGAGGACGCGCACCATCTCCAAACACTTGTTTGAGTAGCCCCACTCGTTGTCATACCAGCTGACGATTTTGACGAAGGTGCTGTCCAGCGCCAAACCAGCACCCGCGTCAAACACCGAGGTGCAAGGCTCGCCACGGAAGTCGGTGGACACCACTTTGTCTTCGGTGTAGCCCAGCACGCCCTTCATCGCGCCTTCGCTTTGTGCTTTCATTTCGGCACAAATCTCGGCGTAACTGGCTTCGTTGATCAACTCCACAGTCAGGTCAATCACGGACACGTCAGAGGTGGGCACGCGAAACGCCATGCCTGTGAGTTTGCCTTTGATGCTTGGAATCACCTCGCCCACAGCTTTGGCGGCGCCCGTGCTGGACGGAATGATGTTTTCCAAAATGCCGCGTCCTCCGCGCCAGTCTTTGTTGCTTGGGCTGTCCACGGTTTTCTGTGTGGCGGTGGTGGCATGCACGGTGGTCATCAGTCCGCGCTTGATGCCCCACTTGTCGTTCAACACTTTGGCAATGGGGGCCAAGCAGTTGGTGGTGCATGAGGCGTTCGAGATGATGGCCTGGCCCGCGTAGCTGGCGTGGTTCACGCCGTACACAAACATGGGTGTGTCGTCTTTGGATGGCGCGGATAGCAACACTTTCTTGGCGCCTGCAGCCAAGTGCTTTTCAGCGGTGGCTTGGTCTAGGAACAAACCCGTGGCTTCAACCACCACGTCTGCACCGATCTCGTGCCACTTTAAAGCCGCTGGGTCGCGCTCTTGGGTGAGTCGAATTTGTTTGCCGTTCACCACTAGTTGGCCGCTGACCACGGACACCTCGCCTTGGAATCGGCCGTGAACGCTGTCGAACTTGAGCATGTAAGCCAAGTAATCGGGCTCTAGCAAGTCGTTAATGGCCACGACTTCGATGTCATGGAAATTTTGAATGGCGGCGCGAAACACCATGCGTCCGATGCGGCCAAAGCCGTTGATGCCAATTTTGATGGTCATGTCAGTCTCCTAAAGTGGCTTAATTCTATGAAACTTTATTACATGATTTAAAGAGAATTGATGTATTTTTTTTACAATGAACAAGCGTAAAAAAAGCGCCCTAAGGCGCTTTTGGCACAACGCATAGAAAATTATTTCTTCTTAGCCACCACGCGAACCATCTCAAGGCACTGCTTGGCATAGCCCCATTCGTTGTCATACCACGCCACAATTTTGACAAACGTCTTGTCCAAGGCGATGCCAGCTGTAGCGTCGAACACAGATGCGCATGATTCGCCTCGGAAATCGGTGGACACCACTTTTTCGTCGGTGTAGCCCAGCACGCCCTTCATCGCGCCTTCGCTTTGTGCTTTCATTTCGGCACAAATCTCGGCGTAACTGGCTTCGTTGATCAACTCCACAGTCAGGTCAATCACGGACACGTCGGACGTGGGCACACGAAACGCCATACCCGTGATCTTGCCCTTGATTTCTGGAATCACCACGCCCACGGCCTTAGCAGCACCCGTGCTGGACGGGATGATGTTTTCTAAAATACCTCGGCCGCCGCGCCAGTCTTTGCGGGACGAGCTATCCACTGTGGCTTGACTGGCCGTGGCTGCATGCACGGTGGTCATCAAACCGCGCTTGATGCCCCACTTGTCGTTCAACACTTTGACCACGGGGGCCAAACAGTTGGTGGTGCAGGACGCGTTAGACACGATGGTTTCACCTGCGTATTTTTTGTGGTTCACACCGTACACAAACATGGGGATGGTGTCTTTGGAGGGCGCAGAAATGACCACCTTTTTAGCGCCTGCCGCGATGTGCATTTGGCTGGTGGGCTCGGTCAGATAGTGACCCGTGCATTCGAGCACGATGTCTACGCCCATGGCGCCCCATTGGAGGTTGTGTGCGTCGCGCTCATGGGAGAGTTTGATTTTCTTTCCATTGACGATAAGCGCATCTTCGGTGTGCTCCACCGTGCCATCAAATCGTCCGTGCACGCTGTCGTACTTGAGCATGTAAGCCAAGTAGTCAGAAGATTTGGGGTCATTGATGCCGACGATTTGGATATCGGTGTAGCCGTGCTTCAGCGCAGCGCGCAAAGCCAAGCGACCGATACGGCCGAAACCGTTGATACCTAATTTGATGGTCATGGAAGTGTCTCAGGAGGAAGTTAAAAACTTGTTTGGCTTAAGCCTGCTTTTGCAAGGCGGCTTGAACCGTGTCGGCCACGTTTTCTGGTGTGAAGCCAAAGTGTTTGAATAAAACAGGTGCTGGTGCAGATTCGCCGTAGGTGTCAATGCCCACCACGGCAGACACGCCGTATTTCCACCAGCCATCGGTCGAGCCCATTTCCACCGCAATGCGGGGCACGCCAGCGGGCAACACAGCCGCTTTATAGGCCACGCTTTGACGGTCAAAGGTGGTGGTGCTAGGCACAGACACCACACGAACCGCAATCTGGCGCTCGGCCAACAAGGCCTGAGCCTTCATCGCCAAATGCACTTCAGAGCCGGTGGCCATGATGATGGCTTGCGCCTTCTTCTTCATGCCCACTTCGCTTGGCTCGGCCAACACGTAAGCACCTTTGTTGATGGCGTCCAAGCCCGAGATGTCGCCAGCGGCCAAGGTAGCCTTGCTGTGCACGGCTTCGCCTTTTGGCAAGTAAGGCAGGTTTTGGCGGCTCAGCAACAGCGCTGTTGGGCGGTTGGCGTTTTGCAAAGCCACAGCCCAAGCCACAGCGGTTTCAGCGGTGTCAGCGGGGCGCCACACATCGAGGTTTGGAATTAAGCGCAACGAAGCCGCATGCTCAATAGACTGGTGTGTTGGGCCATCTTCGCCCAAGCCAATCGAGTCGTGGGTGAACACATGAATGATGCGTTGCTTCATCAACGCGGCCATGCGGATGGCGTTGCGCGAGTAGTCGCTGAACGTCAGAAATGTGCCGCCGTAAGGAATGAAACCACCGTGCAAAGCTACGCCGTTCATGATGGCGGCCATGCCAAACTCGCGCACGCCGTAGTTGATGTGACGGCCACCGACACCGGCTTCGTTTTTCACCACATGGCCTGCTGCGTCAAAGCGCAGGTTGGGGGTAGATTTGGTGTTGGTCAGGTTAGAGCCTGTTAAGTCGGCGCTTCCACCCAAGAGCTCGGGCAAGGCGGCGGTGAAGGCCTCCAAAGCCAATTGGCTGGCTTTGCGGCTGGCTACAGTTTCGGCTTGGGTGTGGGCGCCAATGACGGTGTCGACCACGGTCTGGGCAAAGTTCTTGGGCAACTCGCCAGCCATGCGGCGCAGCAACTCTTTGGCCAAGGCGGGATGAGCTGCTTTGTAAGCGGCAAACGCCGTCTTCCATTCAGCTTCTTGGAGTTTGCCTTTGGCTGCGGCGCTCCAATCGGCGTACACCTGTTTGGGCATCTCAAACGGCGCGTGTGTCCAATGGATGGCTGCGCGGGTCAAGGCAATTTCTTCAGCGCCCAAAGGTTCGCCGTGGGCCTTGGCGGTGTCGGCGCGGTTGGGGCTGCCTTTGCCGATGCTGGTTTTGCAAACGATCAGCGTTGGTTTGTCAGTGCTCCGCTTGGCTGATGCAATGGCGTTGCTCACAACAGCGACGTCATGTCCGTCGATCGGGCCCATCACGTTCCAGCCGTAGGCTTTGAAGCGCTCGGGCGTGTTGTCGGCAAACCAAGGGGCCACTTGGCCGTCGATGGAAATCCCGTTGTCGTCGTACAAAGCAATGAGTTTGTTCAGCTTCCAAGCGCCTGCCAAAGAGCACGCTTCGTGGCTGATACCTTCCATCAAACAGCCGTCGCCCATGAAGGCGTAGGTGTGGTGGTCAACGATGTTGTGGATCACATCACCATCGATGCGGTTGAATTCAGATGCCAACAGCTTTTCCGCCAATGCCATGCCCACTGCGTTCGTGATGCCTTGCCCCAAGGGGCCGGTCGTTGTTTCGACGCCTGGTGTCACGCCCACTTCTGGGTGGCCGGCAGTTTTGCTGTGCAGCACGCGGAAGTTTTTTAACTCGTCCATGGGCAAGTCGTAGCCGGTGAGGTGCAACAAAGCGTAAATCAACATCGAGCCGTGTCCGTTGGACAGCACAAAACGGTCCCGATTCAACCAATGGGGGTTCTTGGGGTTATGACGCAAGTGGTCGCCCCACAATGCCACGGCCATGTCGGCCATGCCCATGGGCGCGCCGGGGTGGCCGGAGTTGGCTTGTTGAACAGCGTCCATTGCCAAGGCGCGAATTGCGCTGGCCATTTGTTGGGTGTTTGCCATGTCAGGCGGCTCCGGTGGGTGATGAGGGAAAACCACGATTTTAGCGAGCCTGACGCATCGCGCCCAAGGAGGTTCAGGACTTTGCAAAAAGTCAGCGTGTAGAAGCGTAATCGCCATGACCCACACCAGCGCCGCGAGCGCCTAGCTACACTGACACGTGATGACAAAACGCCTTATTTCAGACCCCGCCGCGCAACCATTGGCCTTGGCCACCGCCTTGCTTTTGGCCGCAGGACGCGGCGAGCGCATGCGCCCATTGACCGACACCACGCCGAAACCGCTGCTAGCTGTGCGCGGCCAACCCCTCATGGAGTGGGTTATGCAAGGTTTGCAGCGCAGCGGTGTTTCTGATTTGGTTATCAACACCGCGTGGTTGGGCCAGCAAATCTCTCAACACTTTGGCGACGTGTTTGAAGCAGAGGGCCGAGCGCCTATGCGCTTGCATTACTCGCAAGAGGGCTTGGACTTTGGGGGCGCATTGGAAACAGCAGGCGGCATTGTGCGCGCGCTGCCCCAATTGGCCGATGTGTTTTGGGTCGCGGCAGGCGATGTGTTTGCGCCAGATTTTGTGTTCTCGCCAGAGGCCTATGAGCATTTTGAAGCGAGCCCCCAACTCGCCCACATTTGGTTGGTACCTAACCCTGAGCACAATTTGGGTGGCGACTTTGGTTTGTCTCAGGATGGGCTGGCGCTTAACTTACCCCAGCAGGCGGTTACCCAGGCGCATGATGATTTGCTTTCAAAAGCTGCCACCGCAGGCGCTGCCAGCCAGCAACTGCTTTACACCTTCAGCACCATTGCACTTTACAAACGCGCATTTTTCGAAGCTGCCTGGTGCGATATTCCATCCGGCAACCCCGCAGGCGTCAAAGCCCCACTCGCCGCCATGCTGCGAGCCGCCATGGACAATGGTGCTGTAAGTGCGTCGCTCTACACAGGCGCGTGGACCGATGTCGGGACGCCTGAGCGTTTGGCGCAACTCAACGCCGCCTAAATAAAAAAGGTTTGACATGACAGAAGCAATTCCACAAGCCCATATTTACGCCGCGCGCCGCGCCTATTTGGCTTCCCAGTTAGGTAACGGTGGCGTGGCCATCATCCCCACTGCACCCGAGCACGCGCGTAACCGCGACAGCGGCTTTGCTTACCGTCACGACAGCTACTTTTATTACCTGACTGGCTTCACTGAACCTAACGCTTGGTTGGTGCTAGATGCCACAGGGCGCAGCACCGTGTTTTGCCAGCCCAAAGACTTGGAGCGCGAAATTTGGGATGGCTTTCGTTTGGGGCCCGATGCCGCCGTGTCAGCACTGGGTGTGACCTCCGCCCTGTCAGTGTCCGAGTTGGACAAACACTTGCCCAAGTTGCTGGAGAATCAACACACGGTTTGGTATCCCTTCGCCACACACAAAGGGCTGGAGACGCGTGTGGCCGACTGGCTCAATGCTGTGCGCGCCCGCGTGCGCTTGGGTGCGCAGTGCCCGTCCCAGCAGCGAGACGCCTGTGGCCCCTTGGACGAAATGCGCCTCATCAAAGACGCGCATGAGCAAGATGTGATGCGACGCGCTGCGCAAATCAGCGCCCAAGCGCACATCCGCGCCATGCAAACCAGCGCGCGCATGTTGCGTGCGGGCCAAGACGTGCGCGAGTACCACTTAGAAGCCGAGTTGCTGCACGAGTTCCGTAGGCACGGCTCGCAGTTTCCGGCCTACACCTCCATTGTGGCGGCGGGCGCGAATGCCTGTGTTCTGCACTACCGCGCCGATGCTGCACCGGTTCGCGACGGCCAGTTGGTGTTGATTGATGCGGGTTGCGAATTGGACGGTTATGCAAGTGACATCACCCGCACCTTCCCCGCCAATGGCAAGTTCACTGGCCCGCAGCGCGACCTTTACAACTTGGTGTTAGCCAGTCAAAACGCAGCCGTTGAAGCCACCAAACCAGGTGCGCGTTTTGTAAATCCGCATGACGCCTCCGTCAAGGTGTTGGCGCAAGGTTTGTTAGATCTAGGTTTATTGAGCAAAGCCAAACACGGCAGCGCACAAGACGTGACTGAAAAGCGCGCCTACTTTCCGTTTTACATGCACCGCACCAGCCACTGGATAGGCATGGATGTGCATGATTGCGGCAGCTATGTAGAGCCCACCGAGTTAGGACAAACCAGCGAACGCAAAGACCCGTTGTCGGGCGAGGCCATCGTTAACCGCCCCAGCCGCATCTTGCTTGAGGGCATGGCGCTGACGATTGAGCCAGGCCTGTATGTGCGCCCCGCAGACGATGTGCCAGAAGCGTTTTGGAACATCGGCATTCGCATCGAGGACGATGCCATCGTCACGGCTGAGGGTTGCGAGCTTATTAGCAGAGGTGTGCCAGTTTCAGTAGATGAGATTGAAGCCTTGATGCGCTTGTAAAGTAGTGAGCGCACCTTAGCAAAAGCTACCACCACGTGCCTACGCACATCCACGCACAACCCAGGCTATTCGCAAGCCTAAAATGAATCTACAAACTAAGGCGGCGTGCTTTTGTCAGCACCCCGCCTTTTGCACAACCAGGAGATTTGAATGAGTTCCAACGCCTCACACAACAGCCCAGAAGCGCGCGCCGAATTGCGCCGTGCAGCCTTGGAGTACCACGAGTTTCCAACCCCTGGAAAAGTGTCGATTCAAGCGACCAAGCAGCTGGTGAACCAACACGATTTGGCGCTGGCTTATTCGCCCGGCGTGGCTGCGCCATGTGAAGAAATTGTCAAAGACCCCAACAACGCGTTCAAGTACACCAGCCGTGGCAACTTGGTGGCGGTCATCACCAACGGCACAGCGGTGCTGGGCTTGGGCGACATTGGCCCCTTGGCGTCTAAGCCTGTGATGGAGGGCAAGGGCGTTTTGTTCAAGAAGTTTGCCGGCATTGATGTGTTCGACTTGGAAATTGACGAGAAGAACCTAGACAAGTTGGTGGACATCATTGCGTCGCTCGAGCCTACTTTTGGCGGCATCAACCTTGAAGATATCAAGGCTCCTGATTGCTTTTACGTCGAGCGCAAACTGCGCGAGCGCATGAAGATCCCCGTCTTCCACGACGACCAACATGGCACGGCCATTACCGTGGGCGCGGCTATTTTGAACGGCCTCAAGGTTGCTGGCAAAGACATCAAAACCGTCAAGCTCGTGACCTCGGGTGCGGGCGCAGCGGCGTTGGCTTGTTTGGGCTTGTTGCTCAAAATGGGCATGCCTCGCAAAAACATTTTCGTGACCGACTTAGCCGGCGTGGTGTTTGAGGGCCGCACCGAGTTAATGGACGAAGACAAAATTCAATTTGCACAAGCCACCGCTGCACGCACCTTGCACGATGTCATCGAAGGCGCTGATGTGTTTTTGGGTCTGTCCGCGGGCGGTGTTTTAAAGCCAGAGATGGTCAAGAAGATGGCGGCCAATCCCATCATCATGGCCTTGGCCAACCCCAATCCAGAAATCACACCCGAAGAAGTCAAGGCCGTGCGCGATGACGCCATCATCGCCACAGGTCGCAGCGACTATCACAACCAAGTGAACAACGTGCTGTGCTTCCCCTACATCTTCCGCGGCGCGTTGGATGCAGGCGCCTCCACCATCACAGACGAGATGGAAATTGCAGCGGTTTACGCCATTGCCGAATTGGCACAAGCTGAGCAGAGCGAAGTGGTCGCAGCCGCCTACGCGGGAGAGACCTTGGCCTTTGGCCCTGAATACCTAATTCCCAAGCCCTTCGACCCGCGCTTGATGATGAAGATCGCCCCAGCCGTGGCAAAAGCCGCCGCAGACAGTGGCGTGGCCACGCGCCCCATCCAAGACATGGATGCCTACATTGAAAAGTTGCAAGGCTTTGTGTATGCCTCGGGCTCCATCATGAAACCCATCTACGCCGCTGCTAAGCGTGCCAGCAAAAAGCGCGTGTGCTTTGCCGAGGGCGAAGAAGAGCGCGTTCTGCGTGCGGTACAAATTGTGGTTGACGAAGGCTTGGCCCAGCCTACATTGATTGGCCGCCCCGCTGTGATTGCCCAGCGCATTGAGAAATTTGGCTTGCGTTTGAAAGAGGGCGTGGACTATCAAGTGGTCAACGTGGAACAAGACCACCGTTACCGTGATTTTTGGCAAACCTATTACAAGATGACGTCGCGCAAAGGCGTGACCGAGCAGCTGGCCAAGATCGACATGCGTCGTCGTTTGTCTCTCATTGGCACCATGATGTTGCACAAAGGCGAGGTAGACGGCTTGATCTGCGGCACTTGGAGCACGCCGCTCACCCACTTGAAGTATGTGGACGAAGTGATCGGCAACCGCAAGGGCGTGAGTACGTATGCCGCCATGAATGGCCTTATCCTGCCCGACCGCCAAGTGTTCTTGGTCGACACGCATATCAACTACGACCCCACGGCCGAGCAGTTGGCCGAAATCACGGTGATGGCAGCTGAAGAAATGCGTCGCTTTGGTATTCAACCCAAGGCCGCCTTGCTCTCGCACTCCAACTTTGGCAGCAGCGACATGCCCTCGGCCATCAAGATGCGCGAAACTTTGGCCTTGGTGAAGCAAAAAGCACCTTGGCTTGAAATTGACGGCGAAATGCACGGCGACGTGGCCCTCGATGGCCATGCCCGCGAAGCGCAAATGGCAGACACCACCCTGATTGGCGATGCCAATTTGCTGGTTTTGCCTAATTTGGACTCGGCCAACATTGCCTACAACCTGCTTAAAACGGCGGCTGGCGGCAACATTGCGATTGGTCCCGTGTTGCTGGGTGCCGCCAAACCGGTGCATATTTTGACGGCGAGCACCACGGTGCGTCGTATTGTCAACATGACAGCATTGACCGTGGCAGACGCCAGCGCGGTGCGATAAAGAGGGTTTTTTTAGCCAAATATTAGCTAATTTAGGTTAATAACCTTTCAAGGGGCAGCCAAAAACGGGATGCCCCTTGCTTTTTTGTTTCAGTTCGAAGACACTACCGATTCCAAATTTTCGGGTTAACCCGAAGATTCAATGATCTATTTGAAGCTTTAAGAACGGCTTATTTCCATGCCTTTGCGTACCATCAAAACCAATATCGTTCAGTCAATACGGGCCTTTCGCGTGCCTGATTTGCAAGAGGCCGCCCAAGGCCTTGGCCATCACTTTTTGTATGTCAATTTGGCCCAAGCCCAAAGCAAGCAGGACATTTTGGACATCATTTCCAAAGAGTTCAACTTGGCGGGTACAGCCAGCAAGAACTTTGATTCTTTATATGACGGCATGACCGACCCTCTGCACAAGTCGGGTCCTCAGCCTGGCTTTATCTTGGTGTTGGAGCACATTCCTGCCCACGCCAAGTTTGACAAAGAAGCCCGCGAGCAACTGTTGGACATCTTCCGCGAAGCAGCCGACTATTGGTCTGACCGCAAAGTGGCGTTCCGCTGTTTCTACTCGTTCTCGGTAGCCCGTGCGCCATCGGTCGAAAAAGCAGGCTTGGGTGCGGACGGCATTGCGTTGTTGGAAGATGGCGAAAAAATGCCAACCGACAAGCTGGTGGATGTGTCACCGATGGCGTTGCGCATGAGCAGCCCCTTCAACGCAGGCTATTGGCAAACAGCCGCTTAATTGGCGCGCTGCTTCGGCGCAGCTCCAAAAGCAAAACCCGTCGCAGTCAATTGCAGACGGGTTTTTTGTTTTCCAATGACTTTACAGGCTTTGTACCAGTGCCACGTATTCAGCCACCGGCACTTCTTCGGCGCGGCGCTGCACATTAAAAGTTCCTGCAAAGTTGCGGCCTTCCAGCCAGCGACCCAAAGTATGGCGGAGTAATTTGCGGCGCTGGCTGAAAGCCACCTTCACCATGTCTTCCATCAGCTTGACGTTGATTTGTGGAGGTTCAGCCAGTGGCACCATGCGCACCACAGCACTGTCCACGCGCGGCGGAGGATCAAATGATTTGGGTGGCACAAACAACACGTCTTGCATGTCGTACCGCCACTGCAGCATCACGCTCAAGCGGCTGTAGTCACTGGTGCTGGGCTTGGCCACCATTCGGTCAACCACCTCTTTTTGCAACATGAAGTGCTGGTCTTGTACGACAGCCACATGCGTAAGCAAATGAAACAGGATGGGCGATGAAATGTTGTATGGCAGGTTGCCCACCACGCGCAGCTTTGCAACATTCAAGTCGGCCGCCAATTGGGTGAAGTCCACCCGCAGCACGTCGGACTCAATCACGTTCAAGTGTGGGTGTTCGCGCAGGCGCAGCGCCAAGTCGCGGTCGAGTTCGATGACGTTGAGCTTGCCTAGCCTTTCGACCAACGGTTGTGTGAGCGCGGCCAAACCTGGGCCGATTTCAACCATGGGGTCGTTGGGTTGCGGGTTGATGGCATCCACAATGTCCTCAATGATCGCGCCATCTGTTAAAAAATGTTGGCCGAAGCGCTTTCTTGCAATGTGTTTCAAGATGGGCTTTGCTTATTGCGGTGCATCGCGGTATTCCACATAGGCGCGGCCGCGCACTTCTTGGGCCCAAAGTTGGTAGGTTTCGTCAAACTTTTTGTCCCGTAGGCCGTTACGAGCCAGATCACGCAATTCGCGCTCGCTGATGGGCGCATCGCGGCGCTCCAGCACCTGAATCAGATGCACACCAAAGCGCGATACAACCGGGTCTGCAATTTGGCTAATTTGCAGCTTGTTCATGACTTCTTCAAACTCGGGCACAAACATGCCAAGGGAAACCCAGCCTAAATCGCCACCATCGGGGCCGCTGGCATCTTGTGAGTGCGCGCGCGCGAGTTTGGCAAAGTCGGCTTTACCCGCCTCGATTTGGCGCTTGTATTCAGCCAGTTGCGCGCGCGCAGCCGTTTGGCTCAGTTGGCCACCGGGGCGCAGCAAAATGTGACGCGGGCGGGTTTGCGTAACGGTCAAAATGCTGCTGGCGCGTTTGGTGATGAGCTTAAGCACATGAAACCCAGCGCCAGAACGGACCAAGGTAATCTCACCTTCGCTTAGGCTTTTGGTCGCGTCGACAAACAAGCTGGGGTATCGGTTGGCAGGGCGTAAGCCCATCAAGCCGCCCGTGTCGCGCTCGGCGGCGTTGGAGAACTCTTTGGCCACGCGGCTTAAGTCGTCACCACGTTTGAGGTGGTTCAATGCGGTTTGTGCTTTGCTTTGTAGCGCCGCAATTTCTGCTGGACTGGCTTTTTCAGGTACGGCGACCAAGATGTGGCCCAGCTCCATGTCGGGGTTGGTGTCGATGCTGGCGTTTTGGCGCTGACGCACGGCTTGGTCAATTTCGATATCGCTGATTTTGATGCGACCTGGCACGTTGCGGTCGGTTAGGCGTTGCAAGATCAACTGTTCGCGTAGGTTTTGCCGCAAGCGCTCGGCGCTAGAGCCTTCCGCTTTCACTTTCTTGTGCAGCCCATCCACGCTGAGTTGGCTTTGAGCTGCCAAGCGCTGTTCTGCTTGGTCAACGGCATCGTCTTCTACCGTGATGCCGGTTTCTTTGGCATGTTGCAGCAGCGCTTTTTCAACCACCAAGCGGTCCAGCGTTGCTTTTAGCAAAGCCTCGCCCTCTGGCGCAAGGCGGCCTTGTTGTTTGAGTTGTTCGCGCAGCAGAGGCACACGTAACACCACCTCGTGGTTGGTGATGGGTACAGAGTCGACAACCGCCACGATGAAATCGCGGTTGCTGGATTTGGGGGGTGCGTTTGTTTGCGCGGTGGAAGACAGGGCAAAGGCCAAGAGTGCCGAAGCAAGATAAAAATGAAGTTTTGAGTAAAACATGGTGACCATCAATCGTAATTGCCGAAACGGCTAGCAGGCATGGCGGGTTGGCGCAAAGGTTGGTAGCGAGGAACATTGGTGCGAAGGGATCCAATGGCATTGGTGCCCAAGCGAGACAGACCCACAAATTCAAGCTGAAACAAAATGCGTTGGCGCGCCAAGCCGTCAGCAATGAGCTGGCGCTCAATGACGGTACGGCTGAGCCAGCAGCCTGCATCGTATTCGAAGCCGATGATGGATTCGACAGGCTTATGGGTCTTCATGTCCACGTTCACGCGAGCCACGCTGTACCAGCGGCCTTCGCCTAAGCCTCGTCCTAGCCCGTCATCACTGTCCGCGCCTCTCCATATGTCATGCAAGGGCCACTGCCAGCCAAGATCGAGTTGTTGCGAAACAGAGTTTCCCGACGCATCGTTTTCTGTGCGCCAAGCGGCATTGATGACGCGGTAGGGCCCAGGGTTGTATCGCCCACCGACGACTCGGCGACGAAAGTTGTCGGTGGTGGGGTCGTACTGCACGGTGGAATCTAGGGCCCAGCTACGCGAAAGGTTCAAGGTTGCACCTGCCAAAATGTCGCTCAAGCCCGTTTGTGCCGTAGGGTCGTCAGGCAAGGTGACACGTTGCTCTTTCAAGCGCAGGCGCTGAGCCACGCCAAAGCGAGCGGCTTCAGCGCCAGTGTCTGGATCAATAAAGCGGGAGGTGGCACCAAAGGTGAGCAAGTTGCTGTCAGAAATTCGGTCGTGACCACCAAACGCGTTCTCAGTAAAGATGCTGGCGAAGTTAAATGAGTTGCCGCCGGAATCGTAGTTGGGCAAGTAGTTTTGCTGGCGGTAGGGCGTGTTCACATAAAACACACGCGGCTCAAGGGTTTGCGTCCAAGTTCGATCAAACAAACGGTTGCTGCGTTCAAAAGCCATGCCCGCATCCAAGCTGAAGGTGGGAACCGCTACGCTGGCAGATGTTTGCCCTTGACGGCCGTTGTAGAACTGCGTGTTGGGCAAGCCGCCCTCAAATTGGTAGCTGCGCCCGTGCAGTTGCATTTTGGGCGTCACGTAGCCATAGGGCGTGAGGAACGGGCGGCTCAATTGCGCCCACGTGACTGCGCGGTCGGCGTTGGGGGCGCAGTTGTAAAAAAGCTTGCTGGTGTTGTTGGCAGCGGCATTTGCGCAGTCTATGGCTCGGGCAGAACTAAAGCGCGTGAAGTCCCCGTCGAGGCTGAAATCAAAGCCGCCGGCAAGGTCGTAGCGCTGAAATCGAGCTGTAATTTGTGGAAGACGGTCGAAGGGGGGCGTGATTCGGTTGTTGACGTTGGCCAAGTCTTGCAAAGTTTGCCACTTTTGCACGCGCATGCCAGTGGTGATGAGACCATTGGTCCACGAGACACCCACGTCGCTAGACAACAACCGCTGAATACCCGTGGTGCTGCCCACGGAGAAGTCTTTCCAGTAGTTGTCGTCGCTGACGCGATTCACGTTCATCGTGAAGCCCAAACCGCCTCCCGCGTAGCCAGGGTTAATCAAGCCCGTGTGAGCGTAGTTGATGCCCCAGCGCATCTTGTCCTCTCGCAGTTTGTCGCTTTGCATGTAGTCAAAGCGCATCAAACCTTGAAACGGGGGTTGAGGCGCAAGGCCTTCCAAGTAGCGAAACTCTGTGCTCAGCTTAATGCCGCGTTGGCTCCAATAGGTGGGCGTAAACGTGATGTCGCGGTTGGGCGCCAAGCTCCAGTAATAAGGCTGGGAAATTTCTAAGCCGCCAATGTTGTCAGCGCCAAAACTGGGCGGTAACAAGCCTGATTTGCGTTCATCATTCAGTGGGAACTCAATTTCGGGGTAGGGCAGGATAGGCACACCCTTGAAACGCAACGAGCCGCCCTCCACTACGCCAAGGTGACGGTCGGCATCCGTCGAAATTTTGTCGCCGCTGAAGAACCAATCGGGCACCCAGTTGGGCCCAGGCTTGCGTTGGCAGGTGGTGAAATTTGCGTTGTGCATCACCGTCTTCGAGGGATCGACAAAATCGATGCGTGAGGCGTTGCCGTAGGCGTTGTTCTTTAACAGTCGGTAGCTGGGTTGCGTAAAAAAACCTTCAAACGCGTCCATTTGCAAATCAAGTGCTGGACCTTGGTAGACATTGCCTGCGCGGTTGATGTACACATTGCCGCGCGCCTTGGCAAAGTCATTGGCGGGGTCGTATTCAACCTGGTCTGCTTTGAGAAAAATCTCGCCACGGCGCAGCACCACCTGGCCTTCGAGCGTGGTGAGTTGGTTGACGCTTTCAGTCAGCGAATTGCTTTCTAAGAACGTGGGCAGTTGCTTACGCGCGTCGGGTGAAATGATCTCTTGCAGCAAACTGCTGGAGCGCAAAATCAAAGATGGGCTGCTATCGGCTTGCGCTTGAGCGGCGGCATGGACGCCCAGCATGCCTATCACCAGCCACGACAGGGCGCAAGTTTGGCGGTGAAAATGAGGCAACAGCATGAAAACGAGAAGACCTTCAATTGAGCAGCCCCATCAATCAAGCGCCCGAAAAGTCGGGGCCCTTGGGGCTATTTGTAGAATTTAGATTATCCATGAGCACACCCTTCATTTCGCAGCCTTCGGGCACATCGCCCCAAGCATCAGCCTATGCCCCGCTCGACTGGGCACAGCCCGAGCGCCAAGCGGCCTTTCATCAGTGGCTAGAAGCCCAAGCCAGCGCCCACGGTGTGCAGCCCGCCACAGTTCGGGCTGCCTCGGCGGACGCCAGCTTTAGGCGCTACTTTCGTGTCGACACCTCAGAAGGTTCGTGCATCGTCATGGATGCTCCACCCGACAAAGAAAACTGCGAGCCCTTTGTGCGCATCGCACGCCTGATGCTCGATGCGGGTCTGTATGCGCCGCGCATCTTGGCGTGGGACGAGCCGCAAGGCTTTATGTTGTTGGACGACATCGGTACGCACACCATGATGGATGCCATCAACCGTGATGATGCGCAAGCCAACCACGGGCTTTACATGCGTGCGTTAGATGCCTTGCTGGCGCTGCAACAAAGCAGTCGCCCCGGCATGCTGCCAGCTTATGACGAAGCCTTGCTTCAACGCGAACTGTCGTTGTTCCCCGATTGGTACCTCACCCAACACCGCCAGCTGAACATCGACACCACCCAGCGCGCGATGTTGGACAAGACATTCAAAACCATCGTCCAGCGCAACTTGGTTGCGCCCAGCGTTTACGTGCACCGCGACTTCATGCCGCGCAATTTGATGATGCCGCATGACCAGACTGAAGCACGACTAGGCGTTTTAGACTTCCAAGACGCCGTTTATGGCCCCATGACCTACGACATTGCCAGCCTCATGCGCGACGCATTTTTGACATGGGACGAAGACTTTGTGCTGGACGTCACCGTCCGCTACTGGGAGCGCGCCCGCAAGCTTGGCCTGATGGATTTTGAAGACTGGCACAGCGACTTTGGCGCGTTTTACCGAGCTGTGGAGTGGATGGGCCTGCAGCGCCACCTCAAAGTGGCTGGCATTTTTGCGCGCCTCACGCTGCGCGATGGCAAGCCCAAATACTTGGCTGATGCACCGCGCTTCGTTAACTACATCCGCACCACCGCCAGCCGCTATAGCGAGCTCACGCCTTTGCTGCGTTTGATCGACAAGATTGAAGGCACAGAACCCGCTATCAGCTTGGCCTTTCCAAGGCTCACGCCCGGCGGACGGGGCTAGAAATGGCGCGTTTTTATTGCCCCCTGCCCTTGGTGTCTGGTCAAGTGTTGGATCTGCCGCCCACTGCCGCACGACATGTGCAGGTGCTGCGCATGCAGCCGGGCCATACCCTGACCCTGTTTAACGGACAAGGCGGCCAGTTCAGCGCCGAAGTGCAACACATGGGCCGCAGCGATGTGCGCGTCGTGGTGGGTGAGCACCGTGACGTGGAATGCGAAGCCATGTGCCAAGTGCACTTGGCCGTCGGCATGCCCGCCAACGAGCGGATGGATTGGCTGGTCGAAAAAGCCACCGAACTGGGCGTGCACCGCATCACCCCCCTGATGACCGAGCGCAGCGTGATCCGCCTGACAGGCGAGCGTGCCGAGAAAAAGCAAGCGCATTGGCAGGCCATCGCCGCCAGCGCGAGCGAGCAATGTGGGCGCAACCGCGTGCCTGTCATTGATCTGCCCGAGCGCTTAGAGACCTGGCTGGCGCGTCAAACCCTAGAAACAGGGGTGGTGCACGGTGTGTTGTCATTGCATGCCAGCACACAGCCTTTACAGGCCTTGCGTGATGGTGCGGCAGCTGCGCCTAAGACATGGGTGTTGCTCAACGGCCCAGAAGGTGGGCTGACCGATGCCGAGGACGCGGCAGCCCGTGCCAAAGGCTTTGTGGCGTTGAGCTTGGGTGCGCGCGTGTTGCGCGCTGAAACGGCGGCGCTAGCAGCGCTGAGCTTGCTTTCCTTGGGATAAGCGCCAAGCTGGGCTAGGCTTTTGCGTCAGGTCCGTTCGAACTTAAACACCGCTGTGCCCGCCATCAGGTTGGGCCACACATCGACACGTCGGCCATCTTGCAAGCCAAACGAATCGGTCACATGCAGACCGTTCTTTTGTGCGAGCACCTCAAAGTCTTTGAACGTGCCCACGCGAATATTGGGCGTGTCATACCACTGGTAAGGCAGACGCTTGGTCACGGGCATGCGCCCTTGCAAAACGCTCAGGCGATTGGGCCAGTGGCCAAAGTTGGGGAAGGCAACGATGCCCGTTTTGCCTACGCGAGCGGTTTCGCGCAGCATGGTTTCGGCGTTGCGCAAATGTTGCAAGGTGTCAATTTGCAGCACCACATCAAAGGATTGATCGGCAAACACGCTCAGCCCCAAATCGAGGTTGAGCTGCAGCACGTTTACGCCGCGTTGCACGCACGCGTGCACATTGGTGTCGTCGAGTTCTACCCCGTAGCCGGTGCAAGCTTTGTGTTGTTGCAAATGGGCCAGCAGTGCACCGTCGCCGCAACCAAGGTCAAGCACCTGGCTGCCTTGAGGCACAAGGGCGGCAACGGCCAGCAAGTTGTCGTGGGTCATGCGGCACCACCGGCGTTTGCGACCCAGGTGGTTTGCGTGCCGTTTTTGGAACGGTCCGAGGCAAGCTCGCTGTGAATGCGCGCAAAGTAAGAGCGCACCACGTTCATGTAGCGTGCATCGTCTAGCAAGAAGGCATCGTGGCCGTGTGGCGCGTCTATTTCGGCGTAGCTCACATCTCGCTGGTTGTCTAACAAGGCTTGCACCATCTCGTGGCTGCGCGCGGGAGAAAAACGCCAATCGGTGGTGAAGCTGATCAGCAAAAACTTGGCCGCTGTGCGCGCAAACGCCGCCGATAAGTCTCCGCCGTAGGTGCGTGCTGGGTCGAAGTAGTCGAGCGCACGGGTGATGAGCAAATAGGTGTTGGCGTCAAAGTACTCGCTGAACTTGTCGCCTTGGTAGCGCAGATAGCTCTCGATTTGAAACTCCACGTCTTGGGTTGTGTACAGATAGTCGCGCGTGTCACCATCTGAATCAGAGACGCCTAGCGCTTGACCTGCGCCTTGGGCCACAGATGAGGGGCGCAACTTGCGACCAAATTTTTCGTTCATCACATCGTCGCTCAGATATGTAATGTGGCCCACCATGCGGGCGATGCGTAAACCGCGTTGCGGCACCACGCCGTGCTCGTAAAAGTGGCCGCCATGAAAGTCGGGGTCGGTCACGATGGCGCGACGCGCCACTTCGTTGAAGGCGATGTTCTCAGCCGTGAGGTTGGGCGCACTGGCCACCACTACGGCATGACGCACGCGGTTGGGGTATTGCAGCGTCCAGCTGAGGGCTTGCATGCCGCCCAAGCTGCCGCCCAAAACTGCGGCGAGTTGGGAGATGCCCAAACGGTCAAGCAACAAGGCTTGCGCATTTACCCAATCTTCTACCGTCACGACAGGGAAGTCTGCGCCGTAAACCTTGCCTGTGTCAGGGTGGATGTGCATGGGCCCGGTAGAGCCAAAGCAAGAGCCGAGGTTGTTCACGCCGATCACAAAGAAGTGGTGGGTGTCCACGGGTTTGCCGGGGCCAATCATGTTGTCCCACCAGCCCACGCTTTTGTTTTGGCATTCGTACACGCCTGCCACATGGTGCGAGGCGTTGAGCGCGTGGCACACCAGCACCGCGTTGGAGCGGTCGGCGTTGAGCGTGCCGTAGGTTTCATAGGCCAAGGTGTAGTCGCGCAGGCTGGCGCCGCTTTGCAGAGGCAGCACTTGCTCGAAGTGCATGGCCTGCGGCGTGGCGATCATCGGCGCGTGGTGAGGGGTTGCATTCAAAGGCATGCGGTTACTCTTGTTTATTCACCAATAGGGCGCAGATGTTTGCCGGCGATGCCCGCCAGTTCAAACATGGTCACTTGGTCTTTGCCGAAGACAGGCTTGAGCTTGGCGTCGGCATTGATGGCGCGTTTGTTGGTGGCGTCTTGCAAGCCATTGGCCTTGATGTAGTCCCACAGCTTTTTGATCACTTCGGTGCGAGCTACGGCTTCAGCGCCAATCACGTTGGCCAAATCAGCACTGGGCAAATAGCCCGCAGTAACTTTACGTGGCACTTTGGGCTTGGCCACTTTCTCGGTTTTGACTTTCGTGGCCTTTGTTGCTTTGGTGGTTTTGGCGGGCACTTTTTTGCCAGCGGCTTTGATGAGTGCGTTGGTTGTGGGCGTTTTGCCGCCTTTTGGCGGGTACTTGCTCACGCGGGGCTCGAACGCAAAGTTCACCTTGCCCGCTTCGGCATCCCACTGCAAAAAGGCCTTGAACGAGCGGCGTGTGCGCATGGACACAAACTTGTCCAGTAAGTCTGTTTTGCCCTCCGACAAGAGCTTGGTCATTTGCTCGCGTTCGACCGGTTGCTGCAAGATGACCTTGCCGCTCTTGAAGTCGCAGCTTGGCGTGGCTTGCGCGTGCGTGGGCACGGTTTTGCTGCACAGGTAGTTGCTGCCGTGCTCGTGCACAGGGCTGCCGCACTTGGGGCAGTTGCCCAATGGGGGCGCGTCGCTGAACTCCACGATTTCGCCGGAGTCTGCGCCGTCATCGCCAAAGTCGAATTCGAGCTTCCAGTTTTGGTCTTCCTCGCTGTACTTGAGCGCAATTTCGGCGGTGAACGGCCAGCCTGCTTTGGAGCGAAAGCCGTCGAGTGGGCCGATCTTTTTGTGAGTCAGAAACTGCTCGACTTCGGCCGCTTCAAAGGTCCGGCCGCCTGGTATTTTGCTAATCGAGAATCCGCAACCTGCACCGCTTTCGCCAGAGTCAGATGCTGCGCCGTCTTTGCCCACGCAGGCGTAGCGGCGGTAGTTTTCTTTCACCACGCCGCCGCACTTAGGGCAGGGAGTTGTCAGGGTGGCGTAGTCGCCGGGGATGGTGTCGCGGTCAAACTCTTTGGCCTTTTTGACGATGTGCTCGGTCATCTCGGCAATTTCACGCATGAACGCTTCGCGGCTCAACTCGCCGTGTTCCATCAAGGCTAGTTTGTGCTCCCAGCCGCCGGTGAGCTCAGGCTTGGACAACTCTTCCACACCCAATCCGCGCAGCAAGGTGAACAACTGAAATGCTTTGGCGGTGGGCACCAATTCCCGCAGGTCACGAATCATGTATTTTTCGTTGAGCAAACCTTCAATGGTGGCCGCGCGCGTGGCAGGCGTGCCCAAGCCCTTTTCTTGCATGGCTTCGCGGAACTCGTCGTCTTCCACCAGTTTGCCTGCACCTTCCATTGCGCCCAGCAATGTGGCTTCGCTGTACCGTGCCGGTGGACGAGTTTTCAGGCCTTTGGCGTCGGCGAATTCGTTCTTGGCGGCTTCGCCCGCTTTCAAGGCGACGAGGGTCTTGCCGTCTTCTTCGTTGTCAGAGGCTTCTTGCGCGGCGTCTTTGCCGTACACGGCCATCCATCCAGCGTTGACCAACACTTTGCCTTCGGTGCGGAAGTGGTGGTCTTTGCCGGCGGCTTTGACGGTGCTGATGCGTGTGGTCACCATGTATTCGGCGCTAGGGAAGAACACCGCCATGAAGCGGCGCACCACCAAGTCGTATAGCTTTTGCTCTGCTTCAGACAAACCGCTGGGCGCTTGCAAGGTGGGGATGATCGCAAAGTGATCGCTGACCTTTTTGTTGTCAAACACGCGTGGCAGTTTGCGCACGTAGTTGTTGTTCAGCGCCACGGTGGCGTGCTGTTCGAGGTGTTTCATGCCGCTGTCGGCGAGCATGGTGAAGGTGTCTTTCACCACAGCCACGTAGTCTTCAGGCAAGTGGCGTGAATCGGTACGAGGGTAGGTCAGCGCCTTGTGGCGCTCGTACAAGCTTTGCGCCAAAGCCAAGGTGGTTTTGGCCGAGAAGCCAAAGCGGCCGTTGGCTTCGCGTTGCAGCGAGGTGAGGTCAAACAAACCAGGGCTGGCCTTGGTGGTGGGCTTGCTCTCTTCGGTCACGTTCGCTTGTTGATTGCGCACGGCGTCGGCTATGGCCAAGGCCTCGGCTTCGCTCCACACGCGATCGTGTTTTTTCTCTGCGTCTTCTGCCACTTTTTTGTGTTCGGGGTTGAACCACTTGGCGGGGTAAGCGCCGGCTTCAATCTGAAAGCTGCCATGAATCTCCCAATAGTCACGGCTGATGAATTTGCGGATTTGCTCTTCGCGCTCCACTACCACCGACAACGTGGGCGTTTGCACGCGGCCCACGGTGGTCAAGAAGAAGCCACCTTCGCGTGAGTTGAACGCGGTCAAGGCGCGCGTGCCGTTGATGCCCACCAACCAGTCGGCCTCAGAGCGGCTGCGGGCAGCATCTGCCAAGCCTTGCATTTGTTTCTCTGAACGCAACGAATCAAAACCATCGCGAATCGCTTGCGGTGTCATGGACTGCAACCACAGGCGCTTCACAGGTTTGTCGAGTGGTTTCTTGCCGCCCGCGTATTGCTCGATCAAGCGGAAGATCAGCTCACCCTCACGGCCCGCGTCACAGGCGTTGATGAGGGCTGTCACGTCTTTGCGTTTAGCCAGCTTCACCACGGCGTTCAAGCGTGTCTTGGTTTTCTCCACAGGCTTTAAGTCGAAGTAAGGCGGAATCACGGGCAAGTTGGCAAAGCTCCATTTGCCGCGCTTGACGTCAAACTCTTCGGGCGCTTGGATTTCTACCAAATGACCTACGGCACTGGAGACCACATAGGTGTCGCTTTCAAAGTGATCGTCGTGTTTTTCGAACTTCCCCGCCACAGGCGTGAGTGCGCGCACGATGTCTTGCGCGACCGAAGGTTTTTCGGCAATCACGAGGGTTTTGCTCATTTCAAAGTTCCTTAAAAACTGACCACTACAATTTGCATCTCTCGCGTGCGCACGCGCGCCCATACGCGCGCACGCACATGCGTACGTATCAAAGTTAACAGAAAAAAAACCTTGCCTAAAAAAACTACTGCCCAACCCCACGCGCCCATCAAAGGACGTCGCATTCAAACACGTCGCTCAGGTGTGCATGGCAAAGGTGTTTTTGCGCTGACGGATTTTGCCAAGGGCGAGATCATCATTGAGTACGTCGGCGAGATCATCAGCTGGAAAGAGGCGCTGCGCCGCCACCCGCACGACCCCACCGACCCCAACCACACGTTTTACTTTCACATCGACGAGAAGCATGTGATTGACGCGCTATACGGCGGCAACTCGTCGCGCTGGATCAACCACTCGTGCAAGCCTAGCTGTCAGCCTGATGAAGAAAACGGCCGCGTGTTCATCAAAGCCATCCGCGACATCAAGGCCGGCGAAGAGCTGAACTACGACTACGGTTTGGTCATTGATGCGCCCATGACCAAAGAGCTCAAGCTTGAATATCCGTGCTGGTGCGGCGCAAAGAAGTGCCGCGGAACTTTGTTGTCTTCCACGTCTGAATTTCCCAAAGGCAAAGACGCCAAAGCCAAGAAGTCCGACAAAAAGAAGTCGGATAAAAAGTCAGACAAGAAATCCGAAAAGACCAAAGCCAAAAAAGGCTAAGCCGCATGATCTGGCCTGCTGAAGACCTCTGGCTTGCGATGGTTGCTTTGCACCCGGGCTTGACGGTCGAGGTGCTGCCAGCGATTGACTCCACCAACACCGAGCTGATGCGTCGCGCCCGCGCTGGCCACGCCGAGTCCACGCTGTTGGTGGCCGAAACCCAAACCGCGGGCCGTGGCCGCCTAGGCCGCCCTTGGCACGGCGAAGCGGGCCATGCCCTCACCTTCTCATTGGGCCTCATGCTCAAGCCCGCCGATTGGTCTGGCTTGTCATTGGCGGTGGGTTTGTCGCTGGCGCGTAGTTTGGACCCGCAGGGCGAGCTGGGGGTGCGCTTAAAGTGGCCCAATGATTTGTGGGTGAAGCGCCCTCCTGTGTCCACCGGTACGCCATCTGGCTGGGGTAAATTGGCGGGTATTTTGATCGAGACAGCCTTGCCAACGGGCATCGGCCACAGCGGTGACGAAGGCCGAAGCCATGGCCAAGAGCCAGGCAGATATTGCGTGGTGGGCGTGGGCATCAACATCGCCCCGCCCGTGGCCGAGGGCTTGTCTACCGCGCCATTAGGCCTGCAAGACCTGCAAAGCGCCGTTACCGCGCCCGAGGTCTTAACCAAAGTGGCCGAGCCCTTGCTGGCTACTTTGTTGGCGTTTGAACGCGCAGGCTTTGCGCCGCTGCAAAACGCCTTCAATGCCCGAGATGCGTTGCATAACCTAAACGTCACGCTCAGTGATGGTCGCTACGGCGTGGCTAGGGGTGTAGATGCGACCGGCGCAATGCTGGTGGATACGGATCAAGGCCAAGAGGCTATCAGCAGCGCAGAGGTCAGCGTGAGGCCGGTTTAGCGTCAATTCAACCAACAAAGGTGGTGTTTATGAATTCAAAATTTTTGCTGCGCAACGTGGTGTATGTCTTGGCCGTGGCCAATCTTCTTTTTTGGCTGTGGAACGACGGCAGCTTGCGCTTTTTGGGCCTCGGTCCTAAGCCCGTGCAAGAACCGCAGCGCTTAGAAAACCAAGTGGACCCAGAGCTACTGAAGATCAAGCCAGCAGCTTCTGAGTCCAAATAAAAAAGCAACCCCCTCGTTTTGAGTAACGAAGGGGCGCTGGAGTTACTTCAAGTCGAAGCGGTCGAGATTCATCACCTTGGTCCATGCGGCGACGAAATCGTGCACGAACTTGCCCGCGTTGTCGTCTTGGGCATACACCTCGGAGATGGCGCGCAGCTGTGAGTTCGAGCCAAACACCAAGTCCACACGCGTCCCTGTCCATTTGACAGCGCCCGTTTTGCGGTCATGGGCCGCAAAGGCCTCTTCGCTCGCATCGGTAGGCGCCCACGCAACGCTCATGTCGGTGAGGGTGACAAAAAAGTCGTTGGTCAACTGGCCTACACGTTGTGTGAACACACCATGCTTGCCGCCGCCTGTGTTGGCGCCCAAGACGCGCAAGCCACCGACCAGCACCGTCATTTCTGGTGCGCTCAAGGTCAGCAGCTGCGCTTTGTCGATCAACATTTCTTCGGCGCGCATGCGATAGGTCTTCTTTTGGTAGTTGCGGAAACCATCGGCGACGGGCTCCATCACACCAAAAGACTCGGCATCGGTGTGCTCGGCCGTGGCATCTGTACGACCTGGGGCAAAAGGCACCACCACGGTGTGGCCAGCGGCTTTGGCTGCGGCCTCAACCGCTGCGCCGCCACCCAACACGATCAGATCGGCCAAAGAGACTTGTTTGCCGCCTGCGGCGCTGGCGTTGAAGTCTTTTTGGATTTTTTCCAGGGCAGACAACACTTTGGCCAGATGAGCAGGGTCGTTGGCTTCCCAGTCCTTTTGTGGGGCCAGACGCACGCGAGCACCGTTTGCTCCGCCGCGCTTGTCGGAACCGCGGAAGCTACTGGCCGAAGCCCACGCAGCTGCCACCAATTCAGAAACGCTGACGCCGCTTGCCAAAATTTTGGCTTTCAGGCTGGCAATGTCGTTGCCGTCAACCACGGCGTGCTTGAGTGCGGGCACAGGGTCTTGCCAAATCAGGTCTTCGGCGGGCACTTCTGGGCCGAGGTACAGGTTTTTAGGTCCCATGTCGCGGTGAGTCAGCTTGAACCAAGCGCGAGCATAGGCATCGGCAAACTCGTCGGGGTTGGCATGGAAGTGACGTGAGACTTTTTCGTAAGCGGGGTCGAAGCGCAGCGAAAGGTCAGCCGTGGTCATCATGGGCGCGTGCTTCTTGCTGGGGTCGTGCGCGTCGGGAATCATGTCTTCAGGCGCGCAGTTCTTGGCCGTCCACTGGATAGCGCCCGCTGGGCTGTTGACTTTTTCCCATTCGTATTTAAAGAGCACTTTGAAATAACCCATGTCCCACTGTGTTGGGTTGGGTTTCCAGGCGCCTTCAAAGCCGCTGGTGGTGGTGTCGCCGCCTTTGCCTGTGCCGTGGCTGTTGATCCAGCCAAAGCCCATCTCTTGCAAAGGTGCGCCTTCTGGCTCGGGCCCGACTTTGGCGGGGTCGCCCGCGCCGTGCATCTTGCCAAAGGTGTGGCCGCCAGCGACCAAGGCCACGGTTTCGTAGTCGTTCATGGCCATGCGGGCGAAGGTTTCGCGCACGTCTTTGCCCGACAACAAGGGGTCAGGGTTGCCATCTGGGCCTTGTGGGTTCACATAGATCAGGCCCATTTGCACCGCAGCCAGAGGGCTTTCAAGTTCGCGGTCGCCACTGTATCGGCTGTTGGGCTTGTCGCTGGTGGCCAGCCATTCTTTTTCTGCGCCCCAAAACACATCCTCTTCGGGAGCCCAAATGTCAGCGCGGCCGCCGCCGAAACCGAATGTCTTGAAACCCATGGTCTCCATGGCCACGTTGCCGCACAACACGAACAAGTCGGCCCATGAAATTTTGTTGCCGTACTTTTTCTTGATGGGCCACAACAAGCGGCGACCTTTGTCAAGGTTGCCGTTGTCGGGCCAGCTGTTGATGGGGGCAAAACGTTGATTGCCTGTGTTCGCACCGCCGCGTCCGTCCGCCGTGCGATAGGTGCCGGCAGCGTGCCATGAGAGACGAATGAACAAACCACCGTAGTGGCCCCAGTCGGCCGGCCACCATTCTTGGGACTCGGTCATGAGCGCAGCCAAATCTTTTTTGAGCGCCGCGTAATCTAGCTTTTTGAACTCCTTGTGGTAGTCAAAACCTGCATCCATTGGGCTTGACGCCGGCTGGTGTTGGTGCAGGATGGCAAGGTTGATCTGGTTGGGCCACCAATGCGCATTGGACTGGGCACCGCTGGTGCTCCGAGCGCCTGGGCTTGCGTTGAAAGGGCATTTTCCAGCCGCTGAACTTTGACTCATGTCGTATCTCCTGGTGAAGTGAATGATGGAAACAAACCTCTGTGCTCATTAGGCCAACGCTGTAGGAGCGAGCATTTCTTCTAGGGGCGAGACGGCGCATGTGTTTTTAGTTTGCTGCATAACCGCCCCTTGGAAAATCAAGGTGCATCCATTATTGGATGGACTATCAACACATTCCACATGATTGTTTCTATCTATGCAATAGCGAATGCTAATCAGGTTGCGTGCGTTTATAAGGGTTATCCATCGTGGGAAGCCGGACTTGGTTTTTTTAGCATGGGCATGTCTATTTTTTGCAGGAGCGAATGCGATGAACGACATTGATCACCTGCCCGCTGTCAGACAAGGTGTTTGGTTTTATGGCGGCCTAACTGCATGCCCCGTTCGCATTGTTCAGCACGATATGCTGTGCGGCACGCATGACCCAGAGGACCCACATGAGCTTGCCGACGACCGCATGACTGATTGCTTTTATATCCGCTACCAGCCGCCTGGTCGGGGAAAGGATTGGCACGATGGGGGCACTGCGCTGAGTTTGCGCGAGGCCCTATTTTTGGCGCAGCGTAAATTGGGGCCGGTTTTGCAATGGGCTGATGAGGCCCCTCGCCCATAAGCTTTGACGCCAGACCCGCGGGTGAGTCTGGCGGGCTGGACTTGGGGTTTTTAAGCCATTACAGGCTGGCGAATCAAGTAATCAAACGCAGACAAAGCCGCCTTTGAGCCTTCACCCGCAGCGATGATGATTTGCTTGAAGGGCACGGTGGTGCAGTCACCCGCCGCAAATACGCCGGGTATGCTGGTGTGGCCTTTGTCATCAATCTCGATTTCACCGAACTTGCTTAAGTCCAACGCGCCTTTTAAAAACTCGGTGTTGGGTATCAAGCCGATTTGCACAAAGACGCCCTCCAGCTCAATGTGATGCACGCTGTCAGTGGCGCGGTCTTTGTAGCTCAGGCCATTGACCTTGCCACCCTCGCCCGTGATTTCAGTGGTTTGTGCATTGGCGTGAATGGTCACGTTGGGCAAGCTTTTAAGTTTGTTCACCAATACCGCGTCGGCTTTGAGTTGGTCGGCAAACTCAATCAAGGTGACGTGCGCCACCAAGCCCGCCAAATCGATGGCAGCTTCCACGCCTGAGTTGCCGCCACCAATGACGGACACACGTTTGCCTTTGAACAAGGGGCCGTCGCAATGGGGGCAATAGGCCACGCCTTTGTTTTTGTACTCGGCTTCGCCGGGCACGTTCACATTGCGCCAGCGTGCGCCGGTGGACAAGATGACGCTCTTGGCTTTGAGCACGCCCCCGTTTTCTAAGTGCACCTCAGTTAAGCCGCCTTCTTCGGACGCGGGCACGATTTGGCTGGCGCGTTGCATGTTCATCACGTCCACACCGTAGTGGTGCACTTGCGCTTCCAAGTCGGCGGCCAGTTGCGGGCCGTTGGTCTCAAGCACCGAGATGTAGTTTTCAATCGACATGGTGTCGTTCAATTGGCCGCCAAAACGTTCAGCCGCAATACCCACGCGAATGCCTTTTCGTGCGGCGTACACCGCGGCAGCTGCACCGGCAGGGCCGCCGCCCACGATCAACATGTCGTAAGGGGCTTTGTCACTCATCTTTACAGCGTCGCGGGCGGCGGCGTTAGTGTCGAGCTTGGCCACGATTTCTTCCACGCTCATGCGGCCCGAGCCAAACACTTGGCCGTTCAAGAACACCATAGGTACGGCCATGATTTGGCGGTCTTCCACTTCCTTTTGGAACGCGCCGCCTTCAATCACCACGGTCTTGACCTTGGGGTTGACGATGGCCATCAGCGCCAGCGCTTGAACCACATCGGGGCAGTTGTGGCAGCTCAGGGACATGAAGACCTCAAAGTTGAAGTCGCCATCCAGGCCTTTAATGCTGTCGATTACTTCTTGCTCCACCTTGGGTGGGTGCCCGCCCGTCCACAACAAGGCCAACACCAAAGAAGTGAACTCGTGGCCGAGCGGCAAACCAGCAAAGCGCACGCCCTGTGTTTCACTCTCGCGCACCACCGCAAATGATGGCTTGCGTGCATCGTTGCCCGAGGTGTCGAGCGTGACTTTGTCAGACAAGCCGACGATGGTGTTGAGCAGTTCACCCATGTCTTTGCCGGTTTCGCTGTCGTCGAGTGAGGCGACCAAACGAACGGGCTGGCGCAGCATGCCGAGGTACTGTTGAAGTTGTGTTTTGAGTGCGTCGTCGAGCATGGTGTTTTCCTATTTCAGGGTGCAAAACCCTTGGGCCATGGGCTTGTGGCGCTGGCTTGATGGGTTGATCGGGGTGGGGTTCGTTGAGGACAACGCACGGGCTAAAGAAAATGCCCAAGGCCATGCGTTGCGGTCAACGTCCTGCGTCAGCAGGCTTAGACCTTTTTAGCGCCCTGCAAAAGTAGGGCGAGATTAATGTCGAATTAGATCTTGCCGACCAAGTCGATCGATGGAGCCAAAGTCTTCGCGCCTTCTTTCCACTTCGCTGGGCACACTTGGCCTGGGTTAGCGGCGGTGTACTGAGCGGCAGTCAACTTGCGCAGTGTTTCAGATACGTCACGCGCGATTTCGTTGGAATGGACTTCCATGGTCTTGATCATGCCTTCTGGGTTGATCACGAAGGTGCCGCGCAAGGCCAAGCCGTCTTCTTCAATGTGCACGCCAAAAGCGCGTGTCAACTTGTGTGTGGGGTCGCCGATCAATGGGAACTTTGCTTTGCCCACAGCAGGTGAAGTCTCGTGCCACACTTTGTGTGAGAAGTGGGTGTCGGTGGTGACGATGTAAACCTCAGCACCGACTTTTTGGAACGCGGCGTAGTTGTCAGCAGCGTCTTCGATTTCTGTGGGGCAGTTGAAGGTAAAAGCGGCTGGCATGAAGATGAACACGTTCCACTTGCCTTTGAGGCTGGCTTCGGTGACTTCGATGAACTTGCCGTTGTGGAAAGCTTGGTTTTTAAATGGCTGAACTTGTGTATTGATCAAAGACATGTGGGTCCCTTTGGGTGGTTGATAAAAACTATCGAATGAGAAAAATTCATTGATAGCAATGGTAAACCCTAAAAGTGAAAACCCTGATTGGTTGTCTCTATGGCTCCGATTGAAGCAGCCATGCCCCAGATGGTCTTGTTGTCACAAGTTAGTCAAACTCTTGCGGATTTTATTTAAACCCCACGCGGTCCAACATTTGTTGCACCTTGATTTGGTTCATGCCCACGGCGCTGATGGGCACCAACTCGCTTTTGAAGTTGCCACCGGTCATGGCTTTGAGGGCTGGGTTGTCCAGCTTCATGTTCTTGACGACGGGCCATTCGTTGTTGCCATTGGCAAAGTGGTTTTGCGCTTCGGGGCTGACGAGGTATTCCAAGAACTTCACGGCGTTGGCTTGGTTCTTTGAATAACGTGCCACTGCGCCACCAGCCACGTTGACATGCGTGCCCCAGCTTTGTTGGTTGGGAAACACCACGCCCACGCGTTCGGCCAGCGCTTTGTCGGCGGGGTTGGTGGAGCGCATCAAGCGCGCCAAGTAATAGGTGTTGGTCACGGCAATGCCGCATTCGCCGCTGGCCACTGCTTTGATTTGGTCGGTGTCGCCACCTTTGGGGGCGCGTGCCATGTTGTCGACCAAGCCTTTGAGCCATGCCTCGGTAGCAGCGGGACCGAGGTGTTCGGTCATCGCGCCAAACAAGCTCAGGTTGTAGGGGTGCGAGCCTGAGCGGATGCACAGCTTGCCTTTGTTCCTGGGGTCAGCCAGCTCTTCGTAGGTGTCCACATCTTCGCGTTTGACTTTGAGTTTGTCGTACACCACCACGCGAGCGCGGGTGGACAAACCAAACCAAGCGGTGCCGCCGTCGTCGGTGGGCTTAGCGCGCAACTGAGCGGGAATGGCTGTTTCTAAGGTTTTGGACTTGATGGGCAAGAACATGCCATCCACCTCGCCGCGCCACAAACGCGCAGCGTCGACCAACAAGATGACGTCAGCTGGCGAAGCACTGCCCTCGGCTTTGAGTCGGGCGATGATGCCTGCGTCGTCTGAATCCACGCGATTGATCTTGATGCCCGTGGCTTTGGTGAAGTCGCTGTAAAGCGCTTCATCTGTGGGGTAGTGACGGGCTGAGTACAGGTTAATGACTTGATCATCAGCCAAGACCAACGAGCTGAACAAGCCAGCGGTGAGAGCAGAAATTGCCAATGACAAAACGGTGAGGGTGCGGCGCATGAAGCGACTCCAAGTAAAAAAAGCTTGGAGTCAGTGTAACCAAATGCGAATCATTATCATTTGATCTAGATCAAATGCCCTTTTCGAATGCACAGGTTTAGTTGAGATTGCGGGCCTGCTGATTAGCTGCAGCTCAGCCGGCCTTAGTTGCGGCGAAGCGTGCGGCTGAGCAAAATAACGGGCAACAAGCCCACCAACACCAAAGCCAAGGACGGCAGAGCAGCCTCACCCAAACGTTCGTCACGCGCCAGTTGGTAGGCCATCACCGCCAAAGTGTCGGTATTGAAGGGTCTCAGCACCAAGGTGGCGGGCAGCTCTTTCATCACATCGACCAGCACCAGCAACGCGGCAGCGGCGACGGGTTTTTTAAGCAAGGGCCAATGCACGAGGCGCACCAGCGAAAAACCAGACGTGCCCAACATGCGCGCACTGTCGTCCAGCGAGGCCGGCACGCGCGCGTAGCCGCTTTGCACCGACTGCAACGCCACCGCCACAAAGCGTACAAGGTACGCCCACACTAAACCCAGCACCGTGGCGGTCAGCCAAAAGCCCACGCCCGACTGCGGCCACGTGGCCTGCACCCAACCCACAGGCAACAGCAAGCCCACCACAATCACCGCGCCAGGCACGGCATAGCCCAAGCTCACCACGCCCATCACTTGACGTGTCAGCCAGTTGGGATGGAGGCGGGCTTGTGCGGCCAGCAGCAACGCAGCGCCTACTGCCAGCAGCGCCGTCAAGCCGCCCAACGACAAGCTGGTGACCGACCATTGCACAAAGCGTGACCAAGGTAAGTCCTTCACGCCGTCACCTTGCAGCAAGGCGCGGACCATGAAGAGCACGGGCAACACAAAGCCAAACAACACAGGCAGCACGCACAGCGTCCACACAAAAGCGGCAGATACGCCGTGCAATTTCAAAGGTTGCGACTCGCTGCCGTGGCGATCCACGCCGGTGCTGGAAAAGCGCAAGCGCGATTGCGCACGTTGCTCGGCAGCTAACAAGACGACGACCACCACCAAAAGCAAGGTAGCCAGTTGCGCGGCGGCAATGCGGTTGTCCATTACCAGCCATGCCTTGTAAATACCAGCGGTGAAGGTTTGAATGCCAAAGTAGCTTGACACACCAAAGTCGGCCAGCGTTTCCATCAAGGCTAAGGCCGTGCCCGCTGCAATAGCAGGGCGAGCCAGTGGCAAGGCCACGCGTAATATGCGTCGCGACAGTGGTGCGCCCAGTAAGCGAGCAGCTTCCATCAAATGGTTGGCACGTTCAGACAGGGCAGTGCGAGCCAGCAAATACACATAAGGGTATAGCGCAAGGGTGAACACACATGCTGCGCCCCACACATTGCGCACTTCAGGAAATACTCGGCCCTCTAAGCCAAACACAGCGCGAATGCTGGTTTGCAGTGGGCCGCTGAATTGCAAATAATCGGTGTAGGCATAAGCCACCACATAAGCAGGCATAGCCAGTGGCAAAAGCAGAGCCCATTCCAAACTGCGGCGCATCGGAAAGTCAAACAGCGTCACCGCTGCCGCAGACACCGTGCCCATGCTGATGACGCCCATACTCACCAGCGCGCACAGCAAAAGCGAGGTGCCCACATAGTCGGGCAGCACCGTGCTCGCCATCCCGGCCAAGATACTGGCCGACGCAGCGTTCCACTGTGCCCATGAAAACAGCACAGTCAACACTGGCAGTGCCAACAGCAATGCGAGCACGGCCAACACACAGCGCAAAAACAAGCGGGAGCTAAAAACCATGCGGCATTGTAGGTAGCCGCACAGCCTGTGGCATTAAAGGGCCGTCTCTACAATGACGCTATGTTTTTAGATGTTGCCCAGCTCTCCGTCAGCTATCCCGAACGTACCCGCCCCTCGGTCGACCGTGTGACCTTGGGCCTGCGTGCTGGCGAAGTGGGTGTGCTCATCGGCCCATCGGGCTGCGGCAAAACCACGCTGTTGCGTGCAGTGGCCGGCCTTGAGCGTGCCAGCGCGGGTGACATTCGTTTGGCCCAATCGGTGGTCAGCAATGGCCGTGTGCATGTGGCCCCCGAGGCGCGCCGCATTGGCATGGTCTTTCAAGACTACGCCCTGTTCCCCCATTTGAGCGTGCACGACAACGTGAACTTTGGTCTGCACAAGCTGCCCAGAGCCGAGCGCGAAGCGCGTGTGCGCGAGGTGCTGGCGCTCGTAGGCTTGAGCAGCAGTGCACAGCGTTACCCACACGAGCTGTCGGGCGGTCAGCAGCAGCGCGTGGCTTTGGCCCGTGCATTGGCACCCAAGCCGCAACTTTTGCTACTTGACGAGCCGTTCTCTAACCTTGATGTAGAGCTGCGCGAGCGCTTGGCCTTAGAAGTGCGCAGCATTTTGAAAGAAGCGCAAACCACCGCCTTGTTTGTGACGCATGACCAAATGGAAGCCTTTGCCATTGGCGACGTAATTGGCGTCATGTCGGAAGGCCGCTTGCACCAGTGGGACGATGCCTACACCTTGTACCACCGCCCTGCCACGCGCTTTGTGGCCGAGTTCATTGGCCACGGTGTTTTCACGCCTGCCACGCTGCGTGAAGAGAACAACCAAATCGTGGTGCATACGCCCATGGGCGATTTGGTGGACGTGGCCGAGTGCCCACTGCCTTGCACGTTTGCATCGGGTGAGTGCGATGTGCTGCTGCGAGCCGACGACATCGTGCATGACGACGATGCGCCAGTCAAGGCGGAGATCATTCGCAAATCATTCCGCGGCTCAGAGTTTTTGTACACTTTGCGCTTAAAAACTGGCGAGTCAGTGATGGCCCATGTGCCCAGCCACCACGACCACAAGTTGGGCGAGTGGATTGGCATTCGTGCCGAAGTGGATCATGTGGTGACGTTTAATCGTGCATGCCCTGTGAATGGCAACGACTTATGCAACATGCCGTGTGCCGAGCATGAAGCGCCGCGTCAAAACGCGCTAGCGCAAATACCGGTAGCCGCTCACACACAAGCCATTCACTTTCATCAAAAGCCATAGGCTTAAGCCTGTGTATTTGAAAAACGCACAGTGAAACGAGCGCCCGGCATGGCCTTGTCAGGCGTGGCATCTTCTAGCGTCACCACCGCGGCGTGTTGGCTAGCAATTTCCATCACGATCGGAAGGCCCAGACCCGAGCCATCAGCCTCTGTACCCAAGGCGCGGTAGAAAGGCAGAAACACCAAGTCGCGTTCGGCTTCGGAAATGCCGGGCCCTGAATCTTCCACCTGCAGCACCACCACTTTGCCAAACTTGTCGGCCAGCAAGCGCACGGTTATCACGCCGGGATTGTCTTGGGTGGAGGGGGTGTAGTTGATGGCGTTGTCCACCAAGTTGCGCACCATTTCTTTGAGCAGTGTGGGGTTGCCCATCACACGTAAACCAGTGCTTCCCGGCACGGCGCCTTCGTAGCCGAGGTCGATGTACTTGTCCATCGCGCGAGGCAGGGAGTCTTGAATCACGTCGCTCACCAAGCTGACCAGATCACACGGACTGCGTGCAATTTGGGTGCTGCCACTTTCGGCGCGAGCCAGTGACAACAGTTGGTTGACGGTGTGAGTCGCGCGAATGCTGCCGCGGCCAATGAGCTTGAGGGATTGCTTGAGTTCATCCGCACTTGAATCTGCGCGCTGAGCCAAATCGGCCTGCATTCGCAACCCTGCCAGTGGTGTTTTAAGCTGATGCGCGGCATCGGCCAAAAAGCGTTTTTGTGTGGCAATGGATTCTTTGAGCCGCGTGAGCAAGTCGTTGATGGACGCCACCAGCGGAGCCACTTCTTGCGGCACGGCGAATTCGTCAAGAGGGCTCAAATCGTCTGGCCTGCGCAAACGAATACGCTCTTCGAGTTTGTTCAGGGGCCGAATGCCACGCGCCAAGGCCAGCCATACAAGGAGCACAGCAAGGGGCAAGATGACGAACTGCGGCAGCATCACGCCTTTGATAATTTCGGTGGCCAATACCGAGCGTTTTTCTAACGTTTCGCCAACTTGAACAAGTACCAGTTTGGCGCCTGGTATTGCCACGCGAACCCAGGTGTAGGCCACACGCACCTCAGCGCCGCGCATTTCATCGTCGCGAATTCGCACCTCGCCGGGCAGGGGCTGCTCTTCGTCGGTGGGCAGGGGAAAGTCGCGTTCACCACTCACAAACTCGCCGTGCGTGCCCAGCACTTGGTAGTAAATCAAGTCGGCTTCGTCGGCACGCAAAATCTCGCGGGCGGGCAACGGGAGATTGAAATAAACACGCGTTTGATCGCTCTTGACGAGTTGCGCCAAGGCTTGCACGTTGTACTCCAAGCCCCGGTCAAACGGACGCCCGGCAATGTTTTGTGCCACCAGCCATGTGAGCGCCAAACTGACCGGCCATAGCAGCAGCAGCGGCGTAAGCATCCAATCCAAAATCTCGCCAAACAGCGAGTGTTGCTCGCGCCGAAATAGCTTTGCCATGCGTGTCTGAAGGCGTTGTTAGCCTGGGATTTTTTCTAGGCAATAGCCCAGGCCGCGAACGGTGGCAATGCGGATGGGGCCTTTTTCAATCTTTTTGCGCAGACGGTGGATGTACACCTCAATCGCGTTGTTGCTAACCTCTTCGCCCCACTCGCACAAGCGCTCGACCAACTGGTCTTTACTCACCAAACGACCGGTGCGTTGCAGCAACACTTCGAGCAAACCCAGTTCACGAGCCGAGAGCTCAACCATCTTGCCGTCGATGCTGGCAACGCGACCGGTTTGGTCATACACCAGTGGGCCGTGCTTGATGCTGGAAGATGTGCCGCCCATGCCGCGACGCGTGAGGGCGCGCACGCGGGCTTCGAGTTCTTGCAGACTGAAGGGTTTGGCCATGTAGTCATCAGCGCCGTAGTCCAAACCTTTGACGCGTTCTTCCACGCCGTCAGCCGCCGTGAGGATGAGCACGGGCATGGAGGAGCCGCGTGAGCGTAGGCGTTTGAGCACTTCAAGGCCGTGCATTTTGGGCAGGCCCAAGTCCAAAATTAGTAAATCAAATTCGTCGGTGGTCATCAAGGCGGCGTCGGCTTCGGAGCCACTGGCCACGTGATCTGCGGCAGCGCCAGAAGCGCGCAAGGTGCGCAATAGGCCATCGGCTAAGACCAGGTCGTCTTCTGCAATCAGGATGCGCATGTTGTTGTCTCCAGCTTTGTTCGTGTTTTTAGAAGTATCAGGGGTGCGATTCTATGCTCGCGTCGCCGCCTGCATAGACCTCCAACCCTAAGTTGACCACCGTTGCGACGTCTACGCCCACTTCTTGTTTGAACTCGGCCTCGGTTTGCGCCACCGCTTGCTTAAAGGCGCTTAGCCAAGCGAGCCCCGTGGCGGTAAACACAATGCGCCGTGCCCGGGCGTCTTGCGGGTCGGGTGTGCGTTGCACCAAGCCCCACGCTTCGCATTGGGTCACAAGATCGCCCATGGCCTGTTTGCTCATGCCGGCGCTGGCGGCTAGGTCGATCAGGCGCGAGCCCTCCAGGCTCAGGTGGCGGGTAATGTGGATGTGTGCAGCGCTCACCTGTGCCCGGGCGGCGAGGTTGGACAGGGCCAAAGGCACATCCTCGTTGTCCGCCATCAGGTGCAGCACGCGGGCGTCAAAGCGGCGCATGGCGTGTCCCAGCAGACGGCCAAGGTGGATCTGCCGCCAGTCTTGCTGGTTGGAAAAGGTGAGTAAAGTAGCCATTTTTATATGGTAAGGCAAACTGACCAAAAAAAGTGTTTACAAGATATGACTTTGCGGTAAAGTACTGATCAAGCATCCAGTTGTTGTTAAACACAGTTGCTGGATATTCTCGGTAAGCCTTTGTTTTAATGGAGATTTTTATGAACAGCAAATCCATCGTCGCTGACAGCGAAAAAGCCAAAGCCCTGCAAGCCGCCTTGGCGCAGATCGAAAAACAATTCGGCAAGGGCACCATCATGCGCTTGGGCGAAGGCGAAGTAATTGATGACATCCAAGTTGTGTCGACAGGCTCTTTAGGCTTGGACATCGCATTGGGCGTGGGCGGTTTGCCCCGTGGGCGCGTGATCGAAATCTACGGCCCAGAGTCATCAGGCAAAACCACACTCACTTTGCAAGTCATTGCCGAGATGCAAAAACAAGGCGGCACCTGTGCATTTGTGGATGCTGAGCACGCCTTGGATTCTCAATATGCCCAAAAGCTCGGCGTGAACTTGCAAGAGCTGCTGATCAGCCAGCCCGACACCGGCGAACAAGCCCTAGAAGTGGTGGACAGCTTGGTGCGTTCAGGCGCGGTGGATTTGGTGGTCATCGACTCGGTGGCTGCATTGACACCCAAGGCCGAACTCGAAGGCGACATGGGCGACTCATTGCCCGGCTTGCAAGCGCGATTGATGAGCCAAGCCCTGCGCAAATTGACAGCTTCGATCAAGAAGACCAACTGCACAGTGGTTTTTATCAACCAAATTCGCATGAAGATTGGCGTGATGTTTGGTTCACCCGAAACCACCACGGGTGGTAACGCGCTCAAGTTTTACGCCTCGGTACGTTTGGACATTCGTCGCACCGGCACCATCAAACGCGGTGACGAAGCGGTGGGCAATGAAACCCGCGTGAAAGTAGTGAAGAACAAAGTTGCGCCGCCTTTCAAGACGGCTGAGTTCGACATTTTGTTTGGCGAAGGTATCAGCCGCCAAGGCGAAATCATCGACATGGGCGTGAACGCCAAAGTGATCGAGAAGTCTGGCGCCTGGTATGCCTACAACGGCGAAAAAATCGGCCAAGGCCGCGACAACGCCCGTGAGTTTTTGCGCGAAAACGAAACCCTGGCTTTCGAGATCGAAAACAAAGTACGCGAATCTTTGGGCATTCCTTTGTTGGCCGGCGGCGTCGAAGCGCCTGCGGTGAAAGGAGAGAAAGCACCGAAGGCCGCCAAGGCCGCGAAAGAAGCAAAGGAAGTCAAGGGCGTGGCGGACGCTGATGCAGATGCCGACGGCGTGGTGGCTTAACAAGCGGGCCTTGTGACACACGACGTCGATTCAAACGTAGATGAGAAATCCAAGGCGAAAAGGGCCAACGGGTTTCAAATCTCGCTCAAAGGCCGGGCCTTGCGCTTGCTGTCGCAACGCGAGCACTCGCGCTTTGAGCTAGAGCGCAAGCTCAAAGCGTTTGAAGAAACGCCGGGTGAGTTGGCCGAGGCCTTGGATTTTTTGCAGGCCAAAGACTTCATCAACGAGCAGCGCGTGGTGGAGTCGGTGGTCAACCGTCGTTCCGCCAAGCTCGGTGCATCCCGGGTGCGTCAAGAATTGCAAGCCAAGAGGTTGCCTGTCGAGGCCATCGCCGAGGCCGTGCAAACGATGCGCAGCACCGAGCTAGAGCGGGCCCGTGAAGTGTGGCAAAAAAAGTTTGGCGAATCGCCAGTCGATCAAGCGGGGCGGGTCAAGCAAGTAAGGTTTTTAGTGAGCCGAGGGTTTGCGCCAGATGTCGTGCGTAAAGTCGTGGCTGGCGCAGAAGACTTTTAAACGCCCAGCATCAACTGCAAGTTCTGCACCGCAGCCCCGCTAGCGCCCTTACCCAAATTATCTAAACGCGCCATCAGCACCGCATGGCGATGGGTTTCGTTCTCAAAGACGCGAATTTCTAGTTTGTTGGTGTCGTTCAACGCGGTGGCGTCTAGCTTGCCGTTGTCGGTGGCAGGATGCACGCTGACCCAGCCTTCGGGGTGTTGGCCGTAGTGCTGTGCCAGCGCATCGTGCAGGTCAGCAGCTTTGGGCTTGCTAGGCAACATGTCTAAATGAATGGGCAGTTGCACCAACATGCCTTGGCGGAAGTTACCCACCGACGGCACAAACAAAGGCCGACGTGTGAGGCCGGTGTAGGCCATGATTTCTGAAATGTGTTTGTGCTCAAGGCCCAGTGCATAGGCTTCAAACAGCGGTGCTTTGCCCGCTTCGTAGTCTTCGATCATGGCGCGACCGCCGCCCGAGTAGCCGCTGACCGAAGGCAAGGCCACGGGAAAGTCTGCAGGTACCAAGCCTGCGTCTACCAAGGGGCGTAACAAAGCGATGGCGCCTGTTGCGTAACAGCCGGGGTTGGCCACGCGCTGTGCGTTTGCTACGGCGTCGCGTTGGCCGGCAGCAAGTTCAGGAAAGCCATAGACCCAACCAGGGGCCACACGGTGCGCGGTGGAGGCGTCGATGATCTTGGGTTTTTTGCCCGTCAGGCTATCTATCATGGCGACGGATTCACGCGCGTGGTCGTCGTGCAGGCACAGGATGACCATGTCCACTCCAGCCATCAACTCGCGTTTGGCTTCTGGGTCTTTGCGTTTGGAGGGGTCAATGCTGACCACTTCAATGCGCGGCATCTGAGCCAAGCGTTCGCGGATTTGTAAACCTGTGGTGCCGGCTTCGCCGTCGATGAAGACTTTAGACATGGTTGTAGCCAAAAAATTAAGCGCCGCTGGTAGCTTGTAAGCCAGTTAAAAGTTTGACGCGATTCATCATGATACATTCTCAAGGCTGTGTGCAGATCGGCTATTCGGTGCCGTAAAACACACATAACGTTACAAATCCACCGATTACTAAGAGAGATCTCATGAAGATTCACGAGTACCAAGGCAAGGAAATCTTGCGTCAATTTGGTGTGCCAGTGCCACGCGGTATCCCTGCGTTCACGGTACAAGAAGCAGTAGAAGCCGCGCAAAAATTGGGCGGCCCAGTTTGGGTTGTGAAAGCCCAAATTCACGCAGGCGGTCGCGGCAAAGGCGGCGGCGTCAAAGTGGCCAAGACCATGGAAGACTTAACCCGTTTGGCGGGCGAGATCTTGGGCATGCAACTCGTCACGCACCAAACTGGACCAGTTGGCCAAAAAGTCCGTCGTCTCTATATTGAAGACGGCGCTGACATCAACAAAGAATATTACGTGTCGGTTGTAACCGACCGTGCCACACAAAAGATTGCTTTCATCGCGTCAAGCGAAGGCGGCATGGACATTGAAGAAGTTGCTCACAGCACCCCAGAAAAAATCATCACCGAGTTCATTGACCCGTTGACTGGTTTGGGCGATGCACAAGCCAAGAAGATTGCAGATGCCATCGGCATGCCTGCTGACTCCACCGCGCAAGCTGTGGACATCTTCAAAAAGCTGTACCAGTGCTACATGGAAACCGACGCATCGTTGGTCGAAATCAACCCACTGAACCGCGACAGCAAAGGCAACGTGATGGCTTTGGATGCGAAGTTCAACTTCGATGCCAACGCTTTGTTCCGTCACCCAGAAATCGTGGCTTACCGCGATTTGGACGAAGAAGATCCAGCTGAAGTGGAAGCTTCCAAGTTTGACCTGGCCTACATCTCTCTGGACGGCAACATTGGTTGCTTGGTCAACGGCGCTGGCTTGGCCATGGCCACCATGGACACCATCAAGTTGTTCGGCGGCGAGCCAGCTAACTTCTTGGACGTGGGCGGCGGCGCAACTGCTGAGAAAGTCACGGAAGCGTTCAAGATCATGTTGGCGAACAAGAATGTCAAAGGCATCTTGGTCAACATCTTCGGCGGCATCATGAAGTGCGACACCATCGCCAGCGGCGTGATCACAGCTTGCAAAGCCGTGAACTTGTCCGTGCCATTGGTGGTGCGTATGAAGGGTACCAACGACGAGTTGGGCAAGAAAATGTTGGCCGAATCAGGTCTGCCCATCATCTCTGCCGACACCATGGCAGAAGCTGCAACCGCTATCGTTGCCGCTGTTAAGTAAGGACACCAAATGTCAATCTACATCAATAAAAACACCAAGGTCATCACCCAAGGTATCACTGGCAAAACCGGTCAGTTCCACACTGAAAAGTGCATCGAGTACGCAAACGGCAAAAACTGTTTCGTCGCGGGTGTGAACCCCAAGAAGGCTGGCGAAAAGATTTTTGACGTACCAATCTTTGCATCTGTCAAAGAAGCTGCACACAACACCGGTGCAACTGTTTCTGTGATCTACGTGCCACCCGCTGGCGCTGCGGCAGCTATTTGGGAAGCGGTTGAAGCCGACCTCGACTTGGCCATCTGTATCACCGAAGGCATCCCTGTCCGTGACATGCTCGAGTTGCGCAACAAAATGAAAGCCAAGGAAGCTGCTGGCGGCAAGAAGACTTTGTTGCTTGGCCCCAACTGCCCTGGTTTGATCACGCCTGACGAAATCAAGATCGGCATCATGCCTGGTCACATCCACCGCAAAGGTCGCATCGGCGTGGTGTCACGTTCTGGCACATTGACGTACGAAGCCGTGGCGATGTTGACCGAAGTTGGCTTGGGTCAATCCAGCGCTGTCGGTATCGGTGGCGACCCGATCAATGGTTTGAAGCATATCGATGTGATGCAAGCGTTCAACGACGATCCAGACACCGACGCTGTCATCATGATTGGTGAAATCGGTGGACCAGACGAAGCCGAAGCCGCCATGTGGTGCAAGGCCAATATGAAGAAGCCAATCGTTGGCTTTATCGCTGGTGTGACTGCCCCTCCAGGCAAGCGCATGGGCCATGCGGGTGCTTTGATTTCCGGCGGTGCAGACACTGCAGATGCCAAGCTGGCCATCATGGAAGAGTGCGGCTTCATCGTCACACGCAACCCCTCTGAATTGGGCAAATTGCTCAAAGCACAGCTGAAGTAATCTCTTTCGGGAATTGCGACAAAAAAGCGAGCGGTGGAAACACCGCTCGCTTTTTTTGTACTCGCGCACCTGCCTTTATTACGTGGGCGCTGCCTAGAATTCGTGCCCAACCTCCAAAGGACTTTCGATGAAACACACCCTGCAACGCGGCTTCACCTTGATCGAACTCATGATCGTGGTGGCCATCATTGGCGTGCTGGCCTCGGTGGCCTTACCTGCTTACCAAGACTACATGATTCGAGCGCGTGTGAGCGAGGGCCTAGGCCTAGCTTCTGCTGCTAAAACCAATGTGCTGGATGTGCTCAACAGCGGCAATATTGCCACCATTGGCGCGGATGGTTATAAGACAGGCTACAAGTTTGGCGGTGCGACCAAGAACATTAGCAGCATTGATATCGCAACAAGCACGGGCGTCATCACCATCACCACAACAGCCGCTGCAGGTGGCGGCAGCTTATTGTTGGTGCCGTTCACGAAGAGCGGCACAGCAGAGGCCGCTTTACCAGCGCCCACGGCCACCAGTGCATCAATTGATGGCGTGGTGCAGTGGAAGTGCATGGCCAAAGATGCAGCGGCGTTTGTGAGCGTATCCGTGCCCACCGATGCGTTGGACAAAAAATACGTGCCCAGCGACTGCAAATAAGCCGTCGCTGCTTCTCAACCAGGCGTCTTCGGACGCCTTTGTTTTTAGAGCGCAGGAGTGTTGGAAAATCAGCTCATGAATTTGTCAACCCATCCCAACACGCTGCTGCGCAATGTCATCTTGGTGTTGTGCGTGGCCCTGCCGTGGCTCAACCCATTTGCCAGTAGCCCGTCCACCGCCGTCATCCCCTTGTTGGTGAGTTGGATGCTGGCTGCGTGCGCTTTGTTAGCGGTAGTTGAGCTTCCCTATGCCATGCCGCGCTGGACGTTTTCAGGGCGTGTCATCTGTGCGGTGCTGATCGCTGGGCTGTCCGCTTCGCTGTTGTGGGTTCCGCAGGTGGTGGACCGCGCTTTGACGGCGGGCCTTGTGGCCTCGCTGATGTGCGTGTGGTTGATGGCTGCTGTAGGCAGACGTGCGGTAGCAGATGACGGCGTTTTGCATTGCTTGCTGCTTGGATTGCTAGCAGCGGCAGTGATCAGCGCCGTGCTAGGCCTGTTGCAGTATTTGGGCTGGGCGCGTGAGTTGTCGCCTTGGGTAAATCAGCCCGTGACGGGAGACGCGTTTGCAAACTTGCGTCAACGCAATCAGTTTGCATCCCTCACCAGCCTTGGGCTGGTGGCTTTGTTGGCTTGGGTGGTAGCGCAAACCAAAGCGCACACCATGTCGCGCTGGGGCTGGGCGTTAGCCCTGCTGTGCCTCAACGTTTTGGCCGCAGGCGTGGCGTGTTCGGTGTCACGCACAGGCGCGATGCAATGGGTGCTGGTGGGCATGATGGGGGCCGCTTGGGGCTGGCGCAGCACTAAGCAAGATGCTGGCATGGGTAGGGGTTTTGTGTGGTTAGCGCTGTCAGCGCCCGTGTTGGTTGCGGTGTGGTCGGTGCTGATGCCATGGCTGGCTTTGCAAACTACAGGCGATTGGGGTGCCAGCATGATCTTGCGCGTCACGGGTCAAGCGCAAGACTATGCAGCCTGCGGTGGCCGTCGTGTGTTGTGGGCCAATGTGATGACGCTGATTGCCCAGCAGCCTTGGTTGGGCTGGGGCTGGGGTGAGACCGACTATGCGCATTTCATGACAAGCTACAGTGGCTTGCGTTTTTGCGACATGCTCGACAACGCTCATAACTTTCCGTTGCATTTGACCCTCGAGTTGGGCGTGCCATTTGCACTGGCTGTCATGTCTGTCATGGCCTTGTGGGTGTTGCGCCGCAAGCCGTGGCGCGAGCAGCACGCTTGGCGGGCAATGGCTTGGTGCCTGTTAGTGGTGTTGGGTTTGCACAGCTTGCTGGAGTACCCGCTCTGGTACGGCCCCTTTCAAATGACTTTAGGTTTGGCCATCGGGTTGCTGTGGGCTGCGCCAGATGAACCCTCAGCACCTGTGACCCAAGAAGCCCAAGCCGCCTCTATGTTTGTGGCCGCGCTGTTGTTCATTGCCTGCCTGTACGCCGCGTGGGACTTCAACCGCGTGGGCCAAATTTACCGCCAAGCCGCGTCGCGTGATGCCGCGTATCGCGACAACCCTTTGCAGCACGCCAAGCAATCGTGGTTGTTCAAAAACCAAGCTGATTTTGCCGAGCTCACCACCCTAACTGTGACCACAGACAACGCTGCTGAGGTCTACCCACAAGGCCTGCGTTTGATGCACTACTCGCCTGA
>NZ_JBBAOV010000009.1:0-1872 GCF_040401135.1 Limnohabitans sp.
CTAGCTTTGCGAACCAAACGATCGCTCAGATCGAGTTGTTCACCAAGCAAGACCAATACGAATCGGGCAAGGTCTATGTGTTGCCTAAGCACTTGGACGAAAAAGTGGCACGTTTGCACCTCGAAAAAGTCGGCGCCATGCTGACGGTGTTGAGTGACGAGCAAGCTGCCTACATCGGCGTGGCAAAGACCGGCCCTTACAAAGCTGACACTTACCGCTACTAAGCACTCGCATTTCATTGATGCGAGCTGACCAGTTGCTTCTCGATCGAGGTTTAGCCGTATCGCGCTCTCAAGCGCAGCGGCTAATTACCTCGGGCGTGGAGTGGCGGTTGGGCACCAAACCGTGGCAACGCGTCACCAAGAATGGTGATGAGTTGCCACTACCCAGCGAGCTGCGATTGTTGGACACCGCCGAGGCGCGTTATGTGTCTCGCGGTGGTTTAAAGCTTGAAGGTGCGCTGCTCAGCAGCCGCCTGTCTGCCCAAGGTTTGCGTTGCCTCGATGTGGGGCAAAGCACCGGCGGCTTTACCGATTGCTTGTTGCACCAAGGTGCTGCGCAAGTGGTGGGTTTGGATGTGGGCCACGGCCAGTTGCATCCGCGATTGCGTGACGATGCGCGTGTGGTGTGTGTAGAACGCATCAACGCCCGCGAGTTGCAAGCCGACGATGCGCGCGTGCCAGGGGCGACCCAAGGATTTGATTTGGTGGTGGGTGATTTATCTTTTATCTCGCTCACCCTCGTTTTACCCGCGTTGCTGCCTTATCTAAAACAAGGTGGTGCGCTGTTGATGTTGGTGAAGCCGCAGTTTGAATTGCAGCCCAGTGACATTGGCAAAGGCGGCTTGGTCAAGGACGAAGCCAGCTACGCGCAGGTAGAAGCGCGTTTGCGCGAGGCCTGTGCTGGATTGAAATTAGAGGTGTTGGGCTACTGGCCCAGCGCCATTGCCGGTGGCGATGGCAACCAAGAATTTTGGATGGGTGCGCGTCACGCATGACGCGCCAACTAGTGAGATAGAGATGACCACAAACAACAGCTTGAGCATTGAGTTTTTCCCGCCCAAAACCCCTGAAGGTGCTGAAAAGCTGCGCGTTGTGCGCCAAGCTTTGTACCCGCTCAAGCCGCAGTTTTGCTCGGTCACCTACGGCGCAGGCGGCTCCACCCAAGCCGGCACGATTTCTACCCTGAAAGAAATTTTGGGCGAGGGCATGCCCGCTGCATCGCACTTCTCTTGCATCGGTGCCACCCGCGACAGCGTGCGCCAACAGTTGTCCGAGTTCAAAACCATGGGCGTCAAGCGCTTGGTGGCTTTGCGTGGTGACTTGCCCAGTGGCTTCGGCGCAGGCGGTGAGTTTCATTACGCCAGCGATTTGGTGGCATTTATTCGCGCCGAGACGGGTGACGACTTTGGCATTGAGGTGGCAGCTTATCCAGAGATTCACCCACAAGCCAAATCGGCCGAGGCTGACTTGCAAGCCTTTGCCACCAAAGTTAAAGCAGGCGCTGACTCGGCCATCACCCAATACTTTTACAACAGCGATGCGTATTTCCGTTTTGTGGAAGATGCCGATAAGTTGGGTGTGCACATTCCTATCGTGCCGGGCATCATGCCCATCAGCAGCTCGTCGCAGCTGTTGCGCTTCTCAGATGCGTGCGGCGCAGAAATTCCACGTTGGATTCGTTTGCGCTTGCAAGGCTATGGCGACGATATTGCTTCCATCAAAGCTTTTGGTTTGGAGGTGGTCACCGACCTGTGTGACCAGCTGCGTGCGGGGGGTGTGCCTGGGCTGCACTTCTACAGCATGAACCAAAGCGCCACCACGCTGGCTATTTGCAAAAACTTGGGGCTAGCTGCCTAAGCGCCTAAGCGCC
>NZ_JBBAOV010000009.1:1972-17531 GCF_040401135.1 Limnohabitans sp.
CGCCTAAGCGCCGATCGCTTGATCTTCATCAAACACCTCTGCCTAAGGGGTTGATCGAAGTCAAGGCCTTGCTTCCTTGTTCGCTGTGAAATCAACAGCACGGGAATAAACCCGAGAACAAGGAAGCAAACAATGAAAAAAATTCTTATCGCCGCCGCTGTTGGCATGTTGGTCGCTGGTTCTGTCGCTGCTCAGGAAAGCCCATGGTTGGTTCGTGTGCGTGCTGTGCATTTGAATATGGCTAACACGAACAACACTACTGTTGCCGGCTTGACCGTGAACGACAAAACAATTCCCGAATTGGACATCAGCTACTTCTTTACCAAAAATATCGCTGCAGAGTTGATCTTGACGGTTCCTCAAAAGCAGCATGTGTATTCCAATGGTGCAGATTTGGGCACGTTCAAACATCTGCCTCCCACTTTGACGGTGCAGTATCACTTCACTGATTTCACGGGTTACAAGCCCTACGTGGGCGCAGGCTTGAACTACACGCAAATTACGGCTGAGAAAATCAGCGCTGGTTCAAACAACGTCACGCTGAGCGATAAAAGTATCGGTGGCGCACTTCAAGCGGGCGTTGACATTCCTTTGACCAAGCAAGTGTCATTGAACATTGATGTGAAGAAGGTGTACATCAAGTCGCATGTGTATGTGGGCGTAACAGATGTAGGCACTCTGAAACTCGACCCAATCGTGTTCGGCGTGGGCGTCGGCTACCGCTTCTAAGCGACAGCTAGAACTAAAAAAACCCCGATCGCACAGTGCGATCGGGGTTTTTGCTGTGTGGACTCAAGTTTGCAAAGCTGACTTTGCAAACCTTGTTCACTTAGTGCATCGCAACACCTTGTGAGGTTGAGCCGTCAAAGCTTGGGAAGCGAACGTTCTCCACCAGATCCTGAACTTCTTGGTCAGGCGCCTTGGTCAGCAGAGACACAATGATGATCACTGCAAAACCCAGTGGTACACCAAAGATGCCAGCCGAGATGGGGGCAATGTCCCACCAAGTGTTGGCCTTCAAGATTTCAGGTGTCAGTGAACCCTCATGGAACAAGCCGTACATCCAAGGATGTGTCTTGGCCATGTAGTAGAACGAAACGCCCAAACCAGCCACCATGCCCAACGAAGCACCCCATTTGTTGGCACGCTTCCAGAAGATGCCCAGGGTCAACGCAGGGAAGAAGGCTGCTGCAGCAAACGAGAAAGCCGCAGACACCAAGAACAGGATGTCCGCCATCCGCAAAGATGCGACATAAGCAGCGGCCAAGGCTACGAACACCAAAATAACTTTGGAGATCGCCACGCGACGGCTGGCCGAGGCGTTGGGGTCAATCACTTTGTAGTACAGGTCGTGCGACATGGCGTTGGCAATGGTCAACAACAAGCCATCGGCCGTGGACAAGGCCGCAGCCAAACCACCCGCCGCCACCAAACCAGAAATCACGAACGGCAAGCCGCCGATTTCAGGAGTGGCCAACACCACAATGTCACCGCCCAAGCGGATTTCAGCCAATTGCAAGATGCCATCTTTATTGATGTCAGCCACCGCCATCAGCGTGGGGTCAACCACGTTCCAGCGTGCAATCCATCCCGGCAACTGGTCCATCGGCGTGCCGACCAACAGGGTGTAGATGTCAAACTTGACCAACACCGCCAAGGCGGGCGCTGTGAAGTACAACAAAGAGATGAAGAACAGCGACCATGCCACCGACTCACGCGCTTCACGCACCGAAGGCACGGTGTAGAAGCGCATCAGAATGTGCGGCAATGCGGCTGTACCAATCATCAAACAGAACACCAAGGCCAAGAAATTCTTGCGTGCAATATCTCGGGCGGGTTCATCTTTGCCAGGGAATGGCTCAGCATGGCGCAGAGGTGGGGCTGCACGTGCCGTGTTGGTGGTGCGTGCAGCGGTGTAAGCCGCTTTGGCAGCCGCTTCATCTTTGGGTAGTGCAGTCAAGGCAGTTTCAGCGGCCTTGATTTCAGCTGCTGGCGCGTTGGCGGCCTTCAGATCATCCAGCTTTTTAGTGGCTGCTTCTTTGTCAGCGGCCATGGATGCAGGCACATCTTTCAACTTTTCAACAGCTGCATCAGCACGTGCTTTAAAGATGCCGCGAACTTCGAGTTCTTTGGGGTCTTTCAGCAGTTGCTCTTCTTTGGCCGTGACTTTTTCAAGCAGGTAGCCATAAGAGATCTGGGGCACTGGATTGCTGGTGTGTTTCACCGACAACCAGACCACGGGGATCATGTAAGCGACGATCAAGATCAGGTATTGAGCCACCTGTGTCCAGGTCACTGCGCGCATACCGCCCAAGAACGAGCAAACCAAGATACCGGCCAAGCCCACATACACACCCACGTCGAAGGACAAACCCGTCATTCGTGCGGTGATCAAGCCCACGCCAAAGATCTGCGCCACCACATACACAAAGGACACCAAGATGGCTGCAAACACACCAATCATGCGTGCCATGTTGCCGCCGTAGCGTGCGCCCAAAAAGTCGGGAATGGTGAACTGACCAAACTTGCGCAGATAAGGGGCTAAGAACAAGGCTACCAAACAATAACCGCCAGTCCAGCCCAAAATGAAGGCCAAACCGCCGTAACCTGTCAGGTACAGGGTACCGGCCATACCGATGAACGATGCGGCCGACATCCAGTCGGAGCCTGTGGCCATGCCGTTGTACATGGCTGGCACACGGCGGCCCGCCACATAGTATTCGGCTGCGTCGTTGGTGCGACTCATCACCCCAATGCCCGCATATAAAAGCACAGTGGCCGCCAAGAAGGCGTAGCCAATGTAGTCTTTAGGCATGCCAATTTGCTCAAGGATGGCAAGCGCAATGACGAAGGCAGCAAAGCCTCCACCGTACAAGATAAAAACTTTGTTCAGCGATTGCTGAAACTGGCCTTGGGTTTGGCCTTCCCCTCCAAATACACTCATGCTTCTTCTCCTTCTGCAACACCATATTCCTTGTCAAGGTTGTTCATATAGCGTGCGTAGTACCAAATAATCAGGCAGTAAATGATCAGGGCGCCTTGTCCAGCCACCCAAAATGAAAAAGGCCACCCAAAAAAGGTGAACGTCAAATCACGCGCAAAATACAAAAGTACAAAGGTTACAAAAAACCACAAGGCCAGCAATAGCCCCGTAATTCTTAAGTTTTTGCTCCAGTATTCCTGGTGCCTTGCAGTGAGCTGCATCTTGATCTCCTTTTAGTTAAAAAATACCGACTGACAAACTTGAATTTTTTAGCCACTCTTTGTGGCCTTTGTTCTCATGCAGGGCCGCCTAATTTCAGCCCTGTTTCCCTCTCCAGTTGGGCGGCCACTTTGGGCTCGAAACCCTTCAGATGTCGCATTACTGCTAAAGCCTCTTCAGGTTGGCCCAACTCCATGTGAACGCGTGCCATTTGGTACCAGGCGAAGGGGCTCATCGATTGCAGCTCTGTGTTGCGTTTGAAGGCCGCCAAGGCCTCTTCAAATCGTTGCTGCCGCACCAACGCCAAACCCAGGCCATACCAGGCGCGGTCCAATTTTTCATCGATCTGAAGGGCGGCTTTGAATGTCAGTTCAGCCTGCTGGCTTCGCCCAAGCTCTTCGCACACAAATCCCACATTGAAATGGGCATTGGCGTTGTGAGGTGTTTGAACCAGTGCGCGTTCAAAGTAGCCCAAGGCCTGAATGAAACGTTGGTCGCTCAACTCTTGATACCCAAGGCTGTTGAGCGCTAAAGGATCTGCTGGATTGATGGCGAGAATTTCTTGAAAAACATCATGGGCTTGAGCTCGCAAACCCACCACCAACAATGTCTTGGCCTTGAATTTCAACCACAGGCATCTGTTGCGAATAGCCGGGTTTGGACTGGCCGGTGAAATGTGGGTGTTCACTGACATGTTGCGATTCCCAATTCGAGGCACATTTCAATTTTCATTTGCACCACCACAACCCAAGCAATGATGAGCCAGCTGCTGGTGGCCAAGGGGATGTGTTGGTCCAGGATCAGCCTGGGGCTTAATCTGCGAGTGATCCACAGTGCGGGTTTGGACGCCACATCCAGCAATTGCCAGAAAACATTGCTGTCGCGATTGGGGCCGGCCAATAGTCCCAGCAAGAATCGCCCAACAATGAACATGAGCGAAAGCTCAATCAGACTCTTAGCAATAACCACAGCAAGCAACATAGAACTTTTTTGACCTAAATCATTCAATGTATAAATTCTTACAAAATTACTAGTTGCTTACAAATTAGGTCAAAGCCCTTATTAATTAATTACAGGTAAATTGTTTTTTTTGCTCGCTTATTTAGCCGCACTCATAGGTGGAAAGGCCTTGTCCAGCACAAAACCATCAAAAGATTGCGGTGGTGAAAATTTTCGCGGGGACTATTTTTTAGGGAAAGTACTAGGGGGTATTTCCCGTATTTTTTGCGTATTGATAACCAGTTTTTGGCTGTAGCAAGAAACACAATTTCAACTCAGCTGATCCATTAGACAGATCACCCGTCAGCTTGAATGCGGATTGATTCTGGATCTTAGGAACACTGTCATCGCTTTTAATGCAGTCGATTCTGATTAAAACCAGCTATCAACTTTCCAAAAAAATCCACTGACCTTAAAAGGCAGTGGATTCTTGCTAGCAGTTTGTGGCCAGGATCTGCTTAACCGCCCGACTCCACCGCCCAGCTGCGACCCGGGCCGCGTGCCAAGGCTTCTTCCACCACGGGCAATGCTTCGTTCAGCAAAGGCTTCAGCGCGAAAGGTGGGTTGACGATGAAAATGCCGCTGGCGCTGAGGCCGGTGTCGTTGCCGCCGGTTTTGCGGCCAATCGCCAAGGTGGCGTGCAGCCATGGCTTTTTGACTTGGCTGCAAAGGCCTTTGAGCTTTCGAGGCAAATCGTGGGCTTCTGGGCGCGGCACGATGGGGTACCACACGATGTAGGTGCCGGTGGCAAAACGCTTCAAGCTGTCTTGAATGCTATCGAGCACGCGGTAATAGTCGTTCTTGATCTCGTAGCTTGGGTCAATCAGCACACAGGTGCGGCGCGAGCCAGCGCTAGACACAGGCGGGGGCAACAAGGCTTTGAGCGACTCAAAACCATCTGCGCGTGTCACGCTGACGGTGCGGCCTGCTTCCAGCTGCTGCACGTTGCCCACCAGTGACTTGTGGTCGGTCGGGTGCAATTCAAACAATTTCAGACGGTCGCGTGCTTCGTGGCGCAACAGCTTGTGGATGATGAAGGGCGAGCCCGGGTAAATCTTGCTGCTGCCTTTGGCGTTGAATCCGGACACCATCTCTAGGTAGTCGGTCAAGGCGGCGGGGCCTTTGAGGTTGAGCAACTTGAGTACGCCTTCGGCAGCTTCTCCACTTTTTTCGGCGTAGTCGCCGTCCAAGCGGTACAGGCCAGCGCCTGCGTGGGTGTCTACAAACTGAATGCCTGCATCTTTTTGCATCAAATGCTTCAAAGTGGCGATCAAAGCGAGGTGTTTGAGGACGTCGGCGTGGTTTCCGGCGTGAAAAGCGTGGCGATAACTAAACATGTGGGGGATGGTAACCCGCAAAGCGCTTGATTTTGCTTATAATGTTTGGCTCTGCAGCGTTTGAGTGGTCCCGCGGCAGAGGCTTTGCAAAAAGCACTTCCCACCTAAGAGGTTCTCAACAGAAGAACGCCGACCGTGGAAAAGGACCCTGCAAACCAACTCTCCTTTTAGGATTTAACTATGTCTACTTTCAGCGCAAAACCCGCTGACGTGGTGCATGAGTGGTTTGTGATTGACGCCACCGATAAGGTGCTCGGACGAGTAGCCAGCGAAGTTGCTCTCCGTTTACGCGGCAAACACAAAGCCATTTACACACCCCACGTCGATACAGGTGACTTCATCGTCATCATCAACGCCTCCAAACTCAAGGTCACGGGTACCAAGTCTTTGGACAAGGTGTACTACCGTCATTCGGGCTATCCCGGCGGTATCACAGCGACCAACTTCCGTGACATGCAAGCCAAGCACCCTGGCCGCGCATTCGAGAAGGCCGTCAAAGGCATGTTGCCTAAAGGCCCACTCGGCTACGCCATGATCAAAAAGCTCAAGGTGTATGGCGGTGCTGAGCACCCACACACCGCACAACAGCCTAAAGTGCTGGACATCTAAGGAGCTGAAATGATTGGTGAATGGAACAACGGCACCGGCCGTCGCAAATCAAGCGTCGCTCGCGTGTTTCTAAAAAAAGGTTCAGGCAAGATCACGATCAACGGTAAAGACATCGCCGCATATTTCGGCCGTCAAACCTCGATCATGATTTCAAAGCAACCCTTGATGCTGACCAACAACGGCGAAGCGTTTGACATTCAAGTCAACGTGCACGGCGGTGGTGAGTCTGGCCAAGCAGGTGCAGTGCGTCATGGCATTACCCGCGCTTTGATCGACTACGACGCGGCTTTGAAGCCCGTCCTGTCACATGCTGGTTACGTGACTCGCGATGCTCGCGAAGTCGAACGTAAAAAGGTTGGCTTGCACGGCGCGCGTCGTCGTAAGCAGTTCAGCAAGCGTTAATCCGCTTTCTGCAATGCCAAAAGCCGCATGGGTTCACCCTTGCGGCTTTTTTATTGGTATTTTTGGCGCTCTGGCTGCGTTTAGCTGTGGCAATGTCCATGCTACAAACAGCGTCTCTAGCCCATACTTAGCGCAATACCCGAGTAAAGCGATATACTTTTATGCCTAGATACAGGAGTACTCAAATGAGCGCCGTTGCAGAAAATATCCAAACAGAAATGCCATCGCCTTTCGTCTTCACTGACAGCGCCGCTGCCAAAGTGGCCGATCTGATCGCGGAAGAGGGCAACCCTGAATTGAAGCTGCGCGTGTTTGTGCAAGGCGGCGGTTGTTCAGGTTTTCAATACGGTTTCACGTTTGACGAAATCGTGAACGAAGACGACACCACCATCAACAAAAACGGTGTGTCTTTGTTGGTCGACTCCATGAGCTACCAATATTTGGTAGGCGCTGAGATTGACTACAAAGAAGACTTGCAGGGCGCTCAGTTCGTCATCAAGAACCCGAACGCGACATCTACCTGCGGCTGCGGCTCTTCGTTCTCAGCCTAATCAAGCTTTAAAAATTCCACCCAGTATGCGGGCGCCTTGAGCGCCCGTTACTTTTGGTAGGTTGCCCGGCAGGCCCAGCACGGTTTGGCGGGCGAGCCAAGCAAAGGCGGCGGCTTCCACTTGAAGTGGAGGCATGCCGCGCTCAGCAGAAGTCAACACGCGCACTTTGCGCAAGCCAGCCTGCAAACGCTGCATCAGCAACCCATTCAACGCGCCACCACCACATACGATGAGTTCAGATGCATCTGCCGCATAGCGCAGCACGTCATTCACGCATGCGAAGGCGGTGAACTCGGTCAGGGTGGCTTGAACGTCCGCAGCATGGGCGTCGGCGTAGCCGCTGAGCTGTTGCGCCAACCAAGTGGGGTGAAACAAATCTCGCCCAGTGCTTTTGGGTGGGGCTTGGTGCAGATATGGCTCAGCCAACATGGCTTGCAGCAAGGGCTCAAGCACCGTGCCGCTGGCGCCCCAAGCACCGTTGTTGTCAAATTCGTAGCCGGTGTGGGCTTGGCACCAGTGGTCGAGCAGCGCATTGCCTGGGCCACAATCAAATCCCAACACATCGCCATTGGCATGCAACACGCTGAGGTTGGCAATGCCGCCAATATTTAGCACGCCCACGGTGCAGCTGGCTTGGCCAAAAATGCCTTGGTGAAACACGGGTACGAGCGGCGCGCCTTGGCCACCAGCGGCCACATCGCGGCTGCGGAAATCAGCCACCACATCAATGCCGGTGAGTTCGGCCAACAAGGCGGGGTTGTTGAGTTGCAGTGTGTAGCCTGTGCCATCAAACGCGCCGGGTTGGTGGCGCACCGTTTGGCCGTGGGCACCGATGGCGCAGACATCACTTGCAGCAGTCTGTGTGTCTGCCAGCAAGGTATGCACGGTTTGGTTATAAACGCGCACAAGGCCGTTGGCCGACAAGGCAGCGCGGTGCAGTTCGTTGTCAGACGGTGTGTTGAGCGCGAGCAACTCTTGTTTAAGCGCTGGCGTAAAAGGCAGGGTGCGGTGCGCCAACACGCGTGGCTGAGGGCTACTGAAATCTACCAATACACCGTCTACACCGTCGAGCGAGGTGCCCGACATCAAACCTATGAAAAGCTGAGACTTGACTGCTGATGCAGGCATTTATTCAGCGCGGCTTACTTGTGCGCTGGCCGCTGCGGCTAGGTCAACTTTGGCGCTGGCTGCATGACGTTTGAACTGGTCACGCGCAGCAGCAGACACCTCTACCGCGACGCTTTGGCGTGCCATGGTGAGGGGGTCTTTGTGTTGGCCGTTGACGCGGAATTCAAAGTGCAAGTGCGGGCCGGTGGCCCAGCCGGTGGCCCCGACCAAGCCCAGTGTTTGGCCTTGTGAGACCGATTGACCGCGTTTGACGTTGATGCGGCTCAAGTGGGCGTAAACCGTGGTTTGCCCGCTGGCGTGCTTCACCATCACCACATTGCCAAAGCCGCCTTGCGAGCCAGCCACATCGACAATGCCTTGCCCCACGCTGCGCACGGGGGTGCCGGTGGGTGCTGCGTAGTCCACGCCCAAGTGGGCGCGCCAAGTTTGCAAGATGGGGTGAAAGCGTATTTTGAAACCGCTGGTCATGCGCGAGAAAGCGAGGGGCGATGCAAGATAAGCGCGGCGCAGGTTGACGCCTTCTGCATTGAAATAGCCACCTTCTTTTGCGTTGGCCTCTTTGAACCAAAACGCTTGGTGTGTTTTACCGTTGTTCACAAATTCAGCCGAGATCACGCGGCCTGTGCGAAGCACTTCACCGTCAGCTTCGAGCGATTCATACACCACCGCAAAGCGGTCACCTTTGCGCAGGGCGCGGTGAAAGTCGATGTCGCCCGCAAAAATGTCGGCCAACTGACTAGCCACGCTGTCGGGAATGTTGGCCTCGTCTGTGGCCGCAAACAGCGAGCTTTGAATTGTGCCGTTGCCCATGCGAGCGCTGATGGCGAGGGCTGCAATGTCTTGGCGTTCCACAAAGCCTTCAGCTTTGCGCTCCATCACCCAGCGGGTGAAGGTCTCACCATCATCGTTGGCCCAACGGGCGGTTAGGCGTGTGAGGCGGTGCTCAGCGTCGCCTTCCACGCTCACCAAGCGGCCAGCGCGGCCAACGAACTGGCGTGCCGTGCGGGCACTGCGTAAATAGGCGGCGGCCTCGGGGTCGCTCAAGCCAAGGCGAGACAGCAAACTGTCAGCCGAGTCGCTAGAACGGGTGACGTCCGAGCGAAACAGTTGCAGAGATTTCTGGGTCCACAAGCTAGGCAGCGATAGGGTGGTGACACTTTCCACCACTTGGCGCAAAGGAAGTTTGGATGCGCCGTCGTCTAAGTTGGCCACCGCAAACGCACCACCTCCGAGAACCGTGAGCGCCACAGCCACACCCGCCAAGACCCGGCGGTGGTGTGTATGAAGGCTGTTTTGCAGGCGCGAGGCCCACAAAGAAAAAGATGTCTGCAAGGGTTGATCTCCGGCAGTTGGTAGATGGCCAGGGACGTGCCCAAGGCCTCAAGGTTTGAGGCCTCTAAAATCAGACTCAAACACCAAAACGGTGATTATACCTTTGACGGTAAAAACTCCTTATGAATCAAGCATCTTTACAAAACCTCCCTGTTGCTCATCCAGTGACCGACCGTGTCCTCGAATCCTTGGCTGTGACCCAGCGGGGCTGCGAAGAACTCATTCCAGCGGACGCATGGGTAAAAAAGCTCGCCCGCTCAGAAGCCACCGGTCAGCCGTTGCGCATCAAGCTCGGCCTCGATCCCACAGCGCCCGACATTCACATCGGCCACACCGTGGTGCTGAACAAGATGCGCCAGTTGCAGGACTTGGGCCACCAAGTGATCTTCTTAATTGGCGATTTCACCAGCTTGATTGGCGACCCATCGGGCCGCAACAGCACACGTCCACCGCTCACACCTGAGCAAATCAAGGTAAACGCCGAGACGTATTACAAGCAAGCCTCGTTGGTGCTCGATCCTGCCAAAACCGAAATTCGCTACAACAGCGAGTGGTGCAATCCGCTGGGTGCGATGGGCATGATTCAGCTCGCGTCCAAGTACACCGTGGCCCGCATGATGGAGCGCAATGACTTTCATGACCGCTTTCACGCCAACACGCCCATCAGCGTGCACGAGTTTTTGTACCCGCTGATGCAGGGCTACGACTCGGTGGCGTTGAAGTCGGATTTGGAATTGGGCGGAACCGACCAAAAATTCAACTTGCTTATGGGCCGCCACTTGCAAGCCGAATATGGCCAAGATGCGCAGTGCATTTTGACGATGCCACTGCTCGAAGGTTTGGATGGCGTTGAAAAAATGTCCAAGTCCAAAAACAACTACATCGGCATCAGCGAAGAGCCCAACACCATGTTTGCCAAGGTGTTGTCGATCTCGGATGTGCTCATGTGGCGCTGGTACACCTTGTTGTCGTTCCAGTCGATGGCAGACATCGACGCGTTGAAAAAAGAAATCGAAGGCGGACGCAATCCCAAAGACGCCAAGGTGGCGTTGGCCAAAGAAATTACCGCACGCTTTCACGGCGCTGCGGCAGCTGAAGCCGCGGAGCAAGACTTTATCAATCGCAGCAAAGGCGGTGTGCCTGATGAAATTACAGAGGTGTCGCTCAGTGGCGCACCCATGGGCATTGGCGCATTGCTCAAAGCCGCAGGCCTGGCGCCGTCCAGCAGTGAGGCCAACCGTTTGATCGATGGCGGCGGCGTGCGTGTGGATTCGAGTGTGGTGAGCGACAAAGGCTTGAAGCTCGACGCGGGAACGTTTGTGGTGCAAGTGGGCAAGCGTAAATTTGCGCGTGTGACGTTGACCGCGTGATGGTGCAGGCCAAATTGCTGCATTGGGTCAACGACGGATACGTGGCCATCTCAATCACGATAATCGGTGCATGACCGAAACAAAAAATACCGCTACGACCTTTGCTTCCCTGAGCCTCGCGGCCTCTTCTCTGGATAACTTGACGCAGCTGGGCTACACCCAGATGACCCCCATTCAAGCCGCCAGCTTGCCCCTGACTTTGGCAGGGCGCGATCTGATCGCCCAAGCCAGTACCGGTAGCGGCAAAACAGCCGCCTTTGGCATTCCCTTGGTTGAAAAACTGGACGCCGCGCTGTTTGATGCGCAAGCCATGATTCTTTGCCCCACCCGCGAATTGGCAGACCAAGTGACGCAAGAAATACGCCGCTTGGCCCGCGCGGTGGGCAACATCAAAGTGGTCACCTTGTGTGGCGGTGTGGCCTTGCGCGGTCAAACCGTCAGCCTAGAGCACGGCGCACATGTGGTGGTGGGCACGCCCGGCCGCATCATGGACCACTTAGAGCGCGGCTCTCTCAGCTTGCAAGGCTTGAAAATGTTGGTGCTTGACGAAGCCGACCGCATGTTGGACATGGGCTTTTTTGACGACATCGCCAAGGTGGCGCGTCAGTGCCCCAAAGACCGTCAAACCTTGTTGTTCTCGGCCACGTATCCCGAAGGCATTGCCAAGCTGGCGTCGCAGTTTATGCGCGAGCCTCAAACGGTGAAGGTGCAAGCGCAGCACGACGCGCAAAAAATTAAACAGATTTTTTACGAGGTGAGCAACAACGAACGTTTGCACGCCGTGTCGCAACTGCTCAACCACTTTCGCCCTGAATCCACTTTGGCGTTTTGCAACACCAAACAACAATGCCGCGATTTGGTGACCGTGCTACAAGCCCAAGGCTTCAGTGCTTTGGCTTTGTTTGGCGAGTTGGAGCAACGCGAGCGCGACCAAGTGCTGGTGCAATTTTCTAACCGCAGTTGCTCGGTATTGGTGGCCACCGATGTGGCGGCGCGTGGTTTGGATGTGGCTAACTTAGAAGCTGTGATCAACGTGGACGTGACGCCCGATTCCGAAATTCACATTCACCGCATTGGCCGCACAGGCCGCGGTGATGCGGAAGGCTTGGCCTTGTCACTCGCCAGCATGGACGAGATGGGCAACGTCGGCAAGATTGAGCTCTTGCAAAACCGTGAGTCCACCTGGGCCCCGCTCAGCAGCCTCACACCAGCCGCAGGCGGTATCTTGCAGCCACCGATGGCGACGCTGCAAATTGTGGGCGGTCGCAAAGAAAAGATTCGTGCGGGCGATGTGTTGGGCGCATTGACCGGTGACGCGGGCTTTACCAAAGAGCAAGTGGGCAAGATCAACGTGAACGAGTTTTCCACTTACGTGGCGGTGGAGCGCAGCATTGCACGTGAAGCCGTGCAGCGTTTGAGCGCGGGGCGCGTCAAAGGCAAGACGGTCAAAGTGCGGTTGCTGGAAGACGCGCTAGGGCGTTGACCGCCAGATGCTGAAGCAGCCCAAAAATGCTGCGTTTTTCTTAGATCAAAAAGTGGCCTTGCTCTGCCTCAATAAGGGCAAGGCAAGCCAAGGCTGGCCATGATGAACATCTCTAGCGTTTCCATCTCGATGGCATCCGCTTCTGAAGTTTCGTGGTCGTAGCCTTGAGCGTGCAGAGCACCGTGAATCAGCAAATGCGCGTAGTGCGCTTGCAGCGACTTGCCTTGCTCTTTGGCCTCTGCCACCACCACTGGCGCACACAGCACGAGGTCGGCCATCACCATTGGGGCTTGCGCGTAGTCAAACGTCAGCACATTGGTGGCGTAGTTTTTTTTGCGGTAGCTGCTGTTGAGTGCTTGGCCTTCTGCGGCATCGACGATGCGCACCGTCATTTCGGCGTCGTGGGCTAATGCACTGCGCATGCAGCGGTTCACAAACGCGCGTGGCAGCGCAGCGCGGTGACGCGCCTTGTCAGGCACGTCGCCAAATTGCAGGGTGAGGTCTAAGGTGGGCAGTGCCATATTTTTATGATTGTTTGCGTGAAGATGCGCCCGTCGTGGTGGTGCGTTGGGCGTCATAGGCATCCACGATACGCGCCACCAGCGGGTGGCGCACCACGTCGGCACTGGTGAAGCGCGTGACTGAAATGCCTTTGACGCGTTTCAACACGCGCTCAGCATCAATCAATCCGCTCAGCTGGTCCTTGGGCAAATCAATTTGGCTCACATCACCCGTCACCACGGCTTTGGCACCAAAGCCAATGCGGGTGAGAAACATCTTCATTTGTTCGGGCGTGGTGTTTTGCGCTTCATCCAAGATGACAAAGGCGTTGTTCAGTGTGCGGCCGCGCATGAAGGCCAGCGGCGCAATTTCAATCGCGTTGCGTTCAAACGCTTTTTGCACGCGGTCGTAGCCCATCAGGTCATACAACGCGTCGTACAACGGGCGCAAATACGGGTCTACTTTTTGGCTCAAATCGCCGGGCAAAAAGCCCAGCTTTTCACCCGCCTCTACCGCTGGGCGCGTCAGCACAATGCGTTGCACAGCGCTGCGCTCCAGCGCATCCACCGCACAGGCCACGGCCAAATAAGTTTTGCCCGTGCCCGCGGGGCCAATGCCAAAGCTGATGTCGTGTGCGGCAATGTTGTCGAGGTACGCCGCTTGCGTAGGGGTGCGAGGCCGCAGGTCGGTGCGGCGGGTTTGTAGCAAATGGGTACCGTCTTCTCCAGCGCTATCGCCCGCCAGCATCAGCTGCACTTGCTCAGGGGGAATGGCTTTGGCCGCCCGTTCATACAAAGCTTGCAACACCTCCATGGCGCGGGTGGCCTTGGCCTTGTGGCCTTCCACTTTGAACTGCTCGTGGCGGTGGGCAATTTTCACGTCCAAAGCCAGCTCGATGGTGCGCAGGTGTTCGTCGATAGGGCCGCACAAATGCGACAGACGGGTGTTGTTATGCGGGGTGAAGGTGTGGCGAAGAATCAAGTCGATAATCTCTCAAAAGTACCCCCAATGATAGGCAAGATGTGATTGGCAAATTAAGCGGCATTCTGAGCGAGAAAAATCCACCCCAAGTTTTGGTGGACTGCAATGGCGTGGGCTACGAGGTCGATGTGCCCATGAGCACGTTTTATAACTTGCCCGCCATTGGCGAAAAAGCGTCCTTGCTCACACACTTTGTGGTACGCGAAGACGCGCAAATTTTGTTTGGTTTTGGCACTGCTTCAGAGCGAACCACCTTTCGTTTGCTCATCAAAATTTCTGGCGTTGGCCCGCGCATGGCGCTGGGTATTTTGAGTGGCTTAAGTGCCGACGAGCTAGCGCGTGCCGTGTCGGACCAAGATGCTGGCCGTCTCACCAAAGTGCCGGGCATTGGCAAGAAAACAGCTGAGCGCTTGTTGTTAGAACTCAAAGGCAAGCTGGGCGCAGACCTTGGCCCCAACCTGTTTGCCACCCCCGACCACCAAACCGACATCTTGCAAGCGCTGCTGGCGCTGGGCTACAACGACAAAGAAGCCGCTGCCGCACTGAAAGCGCTGCCTGCTGATGTGGGCGTGAGCGACGGCATCAAGCTGGCGCTGAAATCTTTGGCCAAATAAAACATGAGCATCCAGACTGACGATTTCGCGCCTTCACCCGTGCCATCGCGCGTGGTGTCTTCCGCCCCCGTGTCGCCCAACGAAGAAGCCATTGAACGCGCCTTGCGCCCCAAACTGTTGCAAGAGTACGTGGGCCAGTTGAAGGTGCGCGAGCAGTTAGAAATCTTCATTGGCGCCGCCAAGATGCGCAACGAAGCCCTCGACCATGTGCTGCTGTTTGGCCCGCCCGGTTTGGGCAAAACCACACTCAGCCACATCATTGCGCAAGAGCTGGGAGTCAACCTACGTTCCACCAGCGGCCCCGTGTTGGAAAAGCCTAAAGACTTGGCTGCGCTTCTAACGGGCCTTGAAAAAAACGACGTGTTGTTCATCGACGAGATTCACCGCTTGTCACCCGTGGTGGAAGAAATTTTGTACCCCGCGCTAGAGGACTACCAAATCGACATCATGATTGGCGAAGGCCCAGCGGCCCGAAGCATTAAGCTCGACTTGCAGCCCTTCACCCTGGTGGGCGCCACCACCCGCGCAGGCATGTTGACCAACCCGCTGCGTGACCGCTTTGGCATTGTGTCGCGCCTAGAGTTTTATACCGCTGAAGAACTGCAGCGCATCGTGGTGCGCAGTGCTGGCCTGTTGAACACGCCCATGGATGTGGAGGGCGGTTTTGAGATTGCCCGCCGCTCACGCGGCACGCCGCGCATTGCCAACCGCTTGCTACGCCGCGTGCGCGACTATGCGGATGTGAAGGGCAATGGCCGCATTACTTTAGACATGGCCAATAAGGCGCTGGCTATGCTTGACGTGGACCCGCAAGGCTTTGACTTGATGGACCGCAAATTGTTGGAAGCGGTCATTCACCGCTTTGACGGCGGCCCCGTGGGCCTAGACAACATTGCCGCCAGCATCGGCGAAGAGCGCGACACGATTGAAGACGTGATTGAGCCGTATTTGATTCAGCAAGGTTTCTTGCAACGCACCCCGCGTGGCCGCATCGCTACCTTGGCAGCGTATCGCCACTTGGGTGTGACGCCGCCTAAGGCGATTGGCGAA
>NZ_JBBAOV010000009.1:17631-65280 GCF_040401135.1 Limnohabitans sp.
GTGGTGGTCTCTTCGAGTGGCGCACCAAACGCCTCATCAAAGTGCGATACATCGCCCCAGCCCACCAAACTCAAGCCTTGAGGCGTCCACAGCAATCGGTTAATAGCGGCATTGCCCAAGTGCCAAGTGCGTGACGCTTCCACCGATTGGTTGGTGGCCAAGCGATACAGCGCATCCATCACACCGCCGTGTGCGACCAGCACAATTTGTTCGCCCAGGTGTTGGCTGGCCAACTCGGTCACGCACTGGCTAATGCGTTCGCGCAAGACCGTCAGTGACTCGCCGCCAGAGGGGGCCCAGTGCGGGTCTCGATCGCGCCACAGTTTGCACTCTTGGGCGTGTTCGGTTTCTATTTCCGCCCAAGTCTTGCCTTGTAAGTGGCCAAAGTGGCGCTCGCGCAATTGCAAGTGCGGCGTCACTTGCGCGGGTGTCGGTGTGCGGGCAGTTAATCGTGCGGGTGCGGTTGCAATGGCTTGCGCGGTCTCAAACGCACGGCGCAAGTCGCTACTGTAAATGGCGTGAATCGGTTCTTCTGCCAAGGCATGTCCCACGCGCTCGGCTTGCCAGCGGCCTGTCTCGTTCAGGTCAATGTTGATGTGCCCTTGGATGCGGGTGTCCACATTCCATGGGGTTTCTCCGTGACGGATGGCGAGAATTCTTGTGGCTTGCATAGGGGTTTATTTTAAAGATTCAAAATCGTGCAAAATAGCACGATCGTTCTTTTATAGATCTTCCTCGCAAGTCACGCATGACCGCCACTCGCAAAACCGACGCCCCCGAAAGCAAGGCTCTTTTAAAAGGCCAGCAAACCAAGGCCGCCATCGTTGACGCCGCTTTGGGCTTGGCCACGCAAATTGGCTTAGAAGGCTTGAGCATTGGCGCCTTGGCCGAAGTGGCGCGCATGAGCAAGTCGGGCGTGTTTGCGCACTTTGGTTCACGTGAGGAGTTGCAAATTTCGGTGGTGCGCGAATACCACACGCGCTTTGAAGCCGAGGTGTTTTTGCCCATTTTGCAAGCCGATCGCGGCTTGCCACGTTTGCGCCAGTTGTTTGCCAACTGGACCAAGCGCACCTCTGCCGAGATTGATTCGGGCTGCCTGTACATCAGCGGCGCAGCCGAGTTTGATGACCGCCCCGGCCCCGTGCGCGACGCACTGGCCAGCTCGGTAAAAACTTGGTTGGCCGCCGTGCATCGCACCGTGGCACAAGCGCGTGAAGAAGGGCACTTGGCCGCTGGCATGGATGCCGAGCAAATGGTGTTTGAGTTGCACGGCCTCATCTTGGCTTTGCAATACGAAGCCCGTTTTTTGCGTTCGTCCAAATCGTTGGCACGCACCCTCAAAGGATTTGAAAACATCTTGCTGCGCTATGGCGCGAACGATGTTGACCCCGTCATTAAAACAAGTGCCAAGCGCACCACCTCAACCAAAAAGTAAGGAGACACCACCATGCCCAGCTACACCCCGCCTTTGCGCGATATGCAATTTGTGCTTCACGAAGTGCTGCACGTGACCGATGACTTAAAGCAAATGCCCAAGCATGCCGACATGGATGCTGACACAATTTCGGCCGTGTTGGAAGAGGGCGGCAAGTTTGCGTCGGAAGTGATTTTTCCGCTCAACCAAGTGGGCGATGAACAAGGCTGCACGCTCAACCGCGACACGCACGACGTCAAAACGCCTGATGGTTTCAAAGCTGCCTATGAGCAATACGTGCAAGGCGGCTGGCCCGCTTTGAGTGCCGATCCCGAGTACGGTGGCCAAGGTTTGCCCATCGTGGTGAACCAGTGCTTTTATGAAATGCTCAACAGCGCCAACCAAGCGTGGACCATGTACCCCGGCCTCACGCACGGCGCTTATGAGGCGTTGCACGCACACGGCAGCGATGCGCAAAAAGCGCTGTACTTACCCAAGCTCACCAGTGGCGAATGGACGGGCACCATGTGTTTGACCGAGCCGCATTGCGGCACCGATCTGGGTCTGTTGCGCACCAAGGCCGAGCCACAAGCGGATGGCACCTACCGCATCACGGGCAACAAAATTTTTATCAGCGCGGGCGAACACGACCTAGTGAGCAACATCGTGCACTTGGTGTTGGCACGTTTGCCCGATGCGCCTGCGGGCAGCAAAGGAATCAGCTTGTTTGTGGTGCCCAAGTTTCATGTCAATGCCGACGGCAGCGTGGGCGAGCGCAACGGTATTTTCTGTGGTGGCTTAGAGCACAAGATGGGCATTCACGGCAACGCCACCTGCCAAATGGTGTTGGACGGCGCAGTGGGCTCAATGGTGGGTCAAGCCAACAAAGGTTTGGCGGCCATGTTTGTGATGATGAACGCCGCCCGCGTGGGCGTGGGCATGCAGTCACTGGGTTTGACCGAAGTGGCCTATCAAAACGCGGTGGCCTATGCCAAAGACCGCATTCAGTCGCGCAGCCTGACGGGCGCCAAAGACCCAAGCAAACCGGCTGACAGCATTTTGGTGCACCCCGATGTGCGCAAGATGTTGCTTACAGCCAAGGCCTACGCCGAAGGCGGTCGAGCGCTGGCGTTGCATTGCGCCCTGCTGATTGACCGCGAACTGAGCCACCCCGACGAAGCGGTGCGTGCCGAATCGGCTGAACAAGTGGCTTTGCTCACGCCCATCGTGAAAGCTTTTATCACCGACAACGCGTGGACGGCCACCTCGTCGTGCATGCAGGTGTTTGGTGGCCATGGCTTCATTCGCGAATGGGGCATGGAGCAATACGTGCGTGATGCGCGCATCAACATGATTTACGAAGGCACCAACACCATCCAAAGCTTGGACTTGCTGGGTCGCAAGGTGCTGGGCAACCAAGGTGCGTCGCTCAAGAAGTTTGGCAAACTCATTGCTGAACTGGTGGCCGAGGCGCAGGGCGACGAGGACATGGCCGAGTTCGTCAACCCGCTGGCCAAGTTGGGCCAGCAGATGACGCAGTTCACTGGCGAGATTGGCTACAAAGCCTTAGAAAATGCAGACGAAGTGGGCGCTGCGGCCGTGGACTATTTGCGCGTGGCGGGCCATTTGGTGTTTGGCTATTTTTGGGCGCGCATGGCCAAAGTGGCATTGCAAAAAATTGCAGAGGGCAATCGCGACCCGTTCTATCAAGCCAAGGTGCAAACCGCACGCTTTTACTTTGCCAAGCTGTTTCCCGAAACCGCGTCGCTGATGCTCACTGCGCGTGCCGGCTCAGCTGTGCTGATGGAGACAGAGGCAGTGTTTGCCTGAATTGCACTGTTGATTAATTCGAGTAAATTCAAACCATGACACACACACACTTTTTTAAAACTCTTGTGGGCTTGGCCCTGTTGGCTGCTGGCAGCAGCTTTGCCCAAATGACGCCTGTGGGCACTTGGCATTCGATTGACGACAAAACGGGTGAAGCCAAAGCCGAAATACAAATTGTCGACAAAGACGGTGCGCTCAGCGGCCGCGTGGTCAAGTCGTTGCGTAACGACCCCAACGCCAAGAAAACTTGTGACGAATGCAAAGACGACCGCAAGGGACAAGCCATCATTGGCATGGAAATTGTGCGCGGTGTAAAGCCTGATGCCTCGGGTGAAAACCTATGGGCCAGTGGCGGCAAAATTTTGGATCCAGAAAACGGCAAGGACTACACCGTCAAAATGGTGCCGCAAGAGGGCGGTAAAAAGCTGCAAGTGCGCGGCTACATTGGCCCGTTTTACCGCACACAAACTTGGCTGCGTGCCCAGTAATTAGGACCGTCATGACAGAATTATTGAGCCACATCGACGCCGGTGTGATGACCTTGACGTTCAACCGCGTCGACAAAAAGAACTCTCTCACCGCGGCGATGTACACCGCGCTAGCCGATGCCGTGGCGCAGGCTGAGCACAACCCAGAGGTGCGCGTGTTGGTGTTCCAGGGCCACGAAACTGTGTTTTGTGCGGGCAACGACATTGCTGATTTTTTGCATCACCCGCCCTCTTCGCCAGATGCGCCCGTGTTTCGTTTGCTGCGCAGCATTGCAGCATTTCCCAAGCCCGTTTTAGCTGCGGTGGCTGGCCCAGCCGTGGGCATTGGCACTACGCTGTTGTTTCATTGCGACTTGGTTTATGCGGGTGACAACGCCGCGTTTGCCATGCCGTTTGTCAACCTTGGTGTGTGCCCCGAGGCCGCATCGAGTTTGTTGGCGCCGCAAATGATGGGCTACCACCGCGCAGCAGAAGCGCTGTTGCTGGGCGAGCCCTTCATGGCTGAAGCGGCTTTGGAAATTGGCTTGGTCAACCGCGTGTTGCCTCCCACCGAGGTGAACAGCTACGTGCAAGTGCAAGCGCGCAAGCTGGCCGCCAAGCCTTTGTCGTCCTTGCTAGAAACCAAGCGTTTGATGAAATGCGGTCAAGCCGCGTTGGTACAAAAGCAAATGAACGAAGAAGCTGCATCGTTTGGACGCATGCTGACCGAGCCTGCAGCTAAGGAGGCATTTGGTGCGTTCATGGAAAAGCGTAAGCCGGATTTCTCTAAGCTCTGATCGCGATAAGGCATGACGCAAACCATTGCTAGTCCTGTTGTGTTTGAGCCTGACTACCTCGAAGGCTTTCGCGACATCTACGAAGAAAAAATTGTTTTCAACAAAACACTCGGCTTGAAACTGGTGAGCATCACCCCTGACGAAGTGGTGGCGCGTATTGATATGCGCCCAGAGTTGGTGGGGCATTATGCTTACAACCGCATTCATGGCGGCGTTATCAGTGCGGTGCTGGATGCCATTGGCAGTGCGGCAGTCATGGCCTGCTTTGCCGCCAAACACATGAAAGAAAAACCCGCCGAGCGCCTTGAGCGCTTTGCTAAGTTGGGCACGATTGATTTGCGGGTGGACTATTTGCGCCCTGGCATTGGGGAGTACTTCACCATCCATGCGCACGCCCTGCGTGTGGGCTCGCGCGTGGGCACTTCGCGCATGGAGTTTCGCGGGCCAGATGGCACACTGATGTCCACCGGCACGGGCGCCTACATCGTCTCTTGAAGTTCAGTCTTTGGGGATGACGCGTGGCTTGCCCACTTCGTCAATGGCCACGTAGGTAAGGGTGGCTTCGGTCACTTTCATGTACTCACCCTGCGAACTGAAACGCTCGGCAAACACTTCGACCTTCACGCTGATGGAGGTATTGCCAATGCGCTGTACGCGCGAGAAAAAACTCAAGATGTCACCCACCTTGACGGGGTGTTTGAAAATAAATTCATTCACCGCCACAGTCGCCATGCGTCCTCGCACATAACGGGCCGGTAGCACCGCCCCCGCCAAGTCGACCTGCGCCATGACCCAGCCGCCAAAAATATCGCCGTTTTGATTGCAGTCGGCGGGCATGGGAATGACCTTTAAAACCAGCTCTTGATCGGTGGGCAAGGGGACAGCGTGTGGATTCAGGGGGGTGGACATAGGCACAATCGAAGAATTATTTTTAGGCATTGTGCAATATGCGTCATCACGCCCTTTCTTCTGAGTCCACACCTGCTGGGCAGCCTCACCAACAACGGCCTGACAGTGAAACCATCAAGCGTCTGTTCCCTTATTTGTGGCAATACAAATGGCGGGTGGTTGCTGCGCTCAGTTTCATGGTGGGCGCTAAATTGGCGAACGTGAGCGTGCCTTTGTTGCTCAAAGAGTTGATCGATGCCATGTCGTTCAAGCCCAACGACCCGATGGCCGTCATCGTGGTGCCTGTGTCCTTGCTGTTTGTCTATGGTGTGCTTCGGTTGTCGGTGTCGGCATTCACCGAGTTGCGAGAGCTGGTATTTTCCAAAGCCACGCAAGGTGCGGCCAGGCAAATTGCATTGGAAACCTTTCAGCATTTGCATGGCCTAAGCCTGCGCTTTCACCTAGAGCGTCAAACTGGCGGCATGACACGCGACATCGAACGCGGCGTGCGCGGCATTGAGTCGCTCATTTCCTATTCGCTTTACAGCGTGGTGCCCACGTTGATTGAAGTGGCCTTGGTGCTCAGCATCTTGGCGGTGAAGTTTGATGTGTGGTTTGCCGGCATCACCTTGGCGGCGCTGGCGCTGTACATCGTGTTCACCATCAGCGTGACCGAGTGGCGCACGCAGTACCGCCGTCAAGCCAATGAGTTTGATTCAGCAGCGCACACCAAAGCCGTGGACTCGTTGCTCAACTACGAAACGGTGAAGTATTTCAACAACGAGGCCTTCGAAGCAGCCCGTTATGACAAAAGCCTAGAGGCTTTGCGTCGTGCGCGCTTGAAAGCGCAAACGTCGTTGTCGTTGCTCAACACGGGGCAGCAGCTCATCATCGCCGTGGCCTTGGTGGGCATGCTGTGGCGAGCCACACAAGGCGTGGTCGAGGGTCGAATGACCTTGGGCGACTTGGTGATGATCAACGCTTTCATGATTCAACTTTATATTCCGCTCAATTTCTTGGGCGTGCTGTACCGAGAGATCAAGCAAAGCTTGACTGATTTAGACCGCATGTTCACGCTGCTTGAAAAAGAGCGTGAGGTGGCTGATTCGCCCCATGCGTCCGTGCTTGTGTTGAGCGGGCCACCCACGGTGAAGTTTGAGTCGGTGGTGTTTGCCTATGAAGCCGCGCGACCTATTCTGCACGGCATTAGCTTCGAGATCCCTGCCGGCAAAACCGTGGCGGTGGTTGGGCCATCGGGATCTGGCAAGTCCACATTGGCGCGCTTGTTGTTTCGCTTCTACGACGTAGGCTCTGGCGCAATCACCATCGACGGTCAAGACATACGCCAAGTCACTCAAAGCAGCGTGCGCCGCGCCATGGGCATCGTGCCGCAAGATACGGTGCTGTTCAACGACACCGTGCGTTACAACATCGCCTATGGCCGCACCGATGCGTCTGTGGCTGAGGTGGAGGAAGCCGCACGCGCCGCGCACATTCACGATTTCATCTCTTCTACACCCAAGGGCTACGACACCATGGTGGGCGAGCGTGGCTTGAAGTTGTCGGGTGGCGAGAAACAGCGCGTCGCGATTGCACGCACCTTGTTGAAGAACCCGCCGATTGTGATTTTTGACGAGGCGACGTCAGCTTTGGATAGCGCCAATGAGCGAGCGATTCAGGCTGAGCTGCAAAGCGCTGCGCAGAACAAAACCACCTTGGTGATTGCACACCGTTTGTCGACGGTCGTGGATGCGCATGAGATCTTGGTGCTCGATGCGGGGCGCATTGTGGAGCGCGGGAGTCATTTGGCTTTGCTCGCTATGAACGGTCGTTATGCGCAGATGTGGGCGTTGCAGCAGTCTTCGGAGGTTTGACGCTTCTGCTCTAGTTTTGTGCGTTGTTGGCTGAAGCGAAGCTTGGGTGGCGCACCCCAAACGGCTTACATCGCTACGCGACGAATGGCGCCTTATTGGAGCGCGCCACCCAAGCTTCTATGGGCGAGCGCAGTTAAACGCAATCACTTTGAGCTTGAACTTTTCCGAACAACAACATGCGGGTTGGGGTAGGCAGATGCGGCGCCATTCGTCGCGAAGCGATGTAAGCCGCGTCTTTCTACCCCAACTCGCATCCCCCAGAATCGAAGAAGCAAACAAAAAGGGCCTCTCGTAAAAACAAGAGACCCTCAAAGCCAAATAAGCGCAGAAGCGTTTACTTCACGCCAGCAGCCGCCTTCAATGCAGCGGCCTTGTCTGTTCTTTCCCATGTGAACTCGGGCTCTTCACGACCAAAGTGGCCGTAGGCCGCTGTCTTGGTGTAGATCGGGCGCAGCAAGTCGAGCATCTGGATGATGCCTTTGGGGCGCAGGTCAAAGTGCTCGGCGACCAAAGCGGCGATTTTGTCGTCAGCGATCACGCCTGTGCCTTCGGTGTTCACCGTGATGTTCATGGGGCGAGCCACGCCGATGGCGTACGCCACTTGAATTTGGCACTTCGTGGCCAAGCCTGCGGCCACGATGTTCTTGGCGACGTAACGTGCAGCGTAAGCGGCAGAGCGGTCTACCTTGGATGGGTCTTTGCCTGAGAAAGCGCCACCGCCGTGCGGGCATGCGCCGCCGTAGGTGTCCACAATGATTTTGCGGCCCGTCAAACCGCAGTCGCCTTGAGGGCCGCCAATGACGAAACGGCCTGTGGGGTTGATCAAATACGTGGTGTCTTTTAACCACTCTTTGGGCAACACAGGCTTGATGAGTTCTTCGATGATGGCTTCATTGAAGCTGGCCTTCATCTTGGTGGCTGACTCGCTTTGGTCAGGGCTGTGTTGGGTCGACAACACCACGGTGTCAATGCTGTGAGGCTTGCCGTCCACGTAGCGCATGGTCACTTGGCTCTTGGCGTCAGGGCGAAGGAAAGGCAGGCGCCCATCTTTGCGCAACTGGGCTTGGCGCTCGACCAAACGGTGGGCGTAGTGGATGGGGGCAGGCATCAGTTCTGGCGTTTCGCTGCAAGCGTAGCCAAACATCAGGCCTTGGTCGCCCGCGCCGATGTTGAGGTGGTCGTCAGACGCGTGGTCCACGCCTTGGGCAATGTCGTTGGATTGCTTGTCGTAGCAAACCATGACGGCGCAGCCTTTGTAGTCGATGCCGTACTCGGTGTTGTCGTAGCCGATGCGTTTGATGGTGTCGCGTGCGACTTGGATGTAGTCGACGTGCGCGTTGGTGGTGATCTCACCCGCCAACACGACCAAGCCGGTGTTGGTCAACGTTTCGGCAGCCACGCGTGAGAGCGGGTCTTGCGTGAAGATGGCATCCAAAATCGCATCAGAAATTTGATCCGCGACTTTGTCGGGGTGGCCTTCTGAAACGGATTCAGAAGTGAAGAGGTAATTGCTTGACATAAAAAAAGCTCCTTGTTTTCGTTGGGTTGTTCGGCGTTGCCGACCCTGAAAACTTGGAGCCTAGCGAACGCTTTAGCAGAGTGGCCCAGATTGCTCTTAGCCGTCACACCTTGGTGTGTTGTCGCCCTGCAAGTTGTTCTGTAACTCAGCGACAATCAGAATTCTAGTGGATTTATCAAAGTTAGTAAAAAGTTCATGTCTGTCGTTTCCCATATTTTTCAGTTTCTTGCGCGCATACCCTTGCCTTGGATGCAGCGGCTGGGCGCTGGTTTGGGATGGTTGGTGTGGTGGCTGTCGCCGGCCTATCGTCGTCATTTCAAAGCCAATGTGCAAGCGGCCGGTGTGGCTTGGCATGACGCTCGCCCAGCAGTGGCCGCCATTGGAGCGATGGTGGCCGAGTTGCCTTGGGTGTGGATGCGTCCTCATAGCGCCACGCTTGAAAGCTTGGTGACGTGGGACGGTGCTGCGCACTTTGAAGCAGCCATGAAAGCGGGCAAGGGCGTCATCATCATGTCGCCGCATTTGGGTTCATGGGAGATCGGCGCACAAGCGATTGCCGAAAAATTTGGCCCTGCGCATGGCCCGTTGGTCGCATTGTTTCGACCTGCACGCAAAGCGTGGCTAGAGCCCTTGGTGGCCAATGCCCGGACCCGTCCTTATTTAGACTCCGCGCCCACTTCACTTGCGGGTGTGCGCACGCTTATTCGCACGCTACGCAAAGGGGGCTACACAGCCATCTTGCCCGACCAAGTGCCGCCGCTGGGTCAAGGTGTGTGGGCGCCGTTTTTTGGCCGCGATGTTTACACCATGACTTTGCTCGCTAAATTGGCCCAGCAAACCGGCGCACACATCATCATGACGTGGTGCGAGCGCTTGCCCGCAGGCCAAGGTTTTTGCATGCACATGCGACCTTTTGATGCGCCTGAAATGCAAGACACAGCGGTGTCGCCAGAGGTGGCTGCTGCTGCGGTCAACCGTGGCGTTGAGGCTATGGTGCGTCATGCACCCGGCCAATACTTGTGGGGCTACGCGCGCGACAAGCAACCGCGAGCTGAGGGTTAAGCATGTTCAGCCAATTGGGTTTGTTGTTGTTGCGCGCTTTAGGCTATTTGCCTTTGTCAGGGTTGCGTGCTTTGGGTGCCGGCTTAGGCGCCTTGCTGTGGGTGGTGATTCCATCTCGTCGCCGCGTGGTGCAAACCAATTTGCGTGTGTGCTTTCCGCATTTGAGTATTTCGGAGCGTGATGCCCTCACACGCCAAACCTTTGTGTATTTCGCGCAAGCCTGGTTGGACCGCAGCTGGCTGTGGCATCGCAGTGCGGCTTGCATTCAGTCGCGCGTGCAGTTGTCGGGCGCCGTAGCCGCTTTGTCAGAGGCCACACCCACGGTGCTTTTTGCGCCGCATTTCGTGGGCTTGGATGTGGGGTGGACTGCGCTCACCCTGCAGCTGCCATTGCACTTCACCACCATCTTTACGCCGCAGTCGAATGCCGCAGTGGATGCCTGGGTAGCCAAGGGCCGAGAACGCTTTGGGCAAGTGCGTTTGTTTCGTCGCGAGGATGGCGTCAAGCCCATCATTGCCGCCCTGCGCCAACATGAGCTGCTGTACCTTTTGCCCGACATGAACTTTGGTGCAAGCGAGTCTATATTTGTGTCGTTCTTCGGCGAGCCAGCGGCCACGGTGCCTTCTTTGTCACGCTTTGCCAAGCTAGGCCGAGCCCGCGTGGTGCCCGTCATCACGCGCATGACGGATGCCGGCTACGAGGTAGTGGTGCATCCCGCTTGGAGTGACTTTCCAACAGACGACGCTCAGGCCGACACGGCCACCATGAACCAACGTTTAGAGGCACTGATCAACACCATGCCTGCTCAATACTTTTGGGTGCACAAACGCTTCAAAACCCGCCCCTTGGATGCGGCAGAGCTTTACTAACTAAGGTCAAGCCCCCAATTCAATCAGGGGTGCATCCACTTGTACAAGGTGGCAGCCACTTCATCCACACCTTGTTTTTTCAGCGCAGAGAACAAGCGCACTTCACCACCGCCCGCTTGCAGTTTGGTGATTTGTAGAGCTTTTGCGCCATCGGTCTTGTTGAGCTTGTCAGCCTTGGTGAGCAACACCAAAAACTTCATGCCTTCTGCCACGCGTGGGCGAATGACGTCCAACAAAATCTCGTCCAGCTCGGTCAAGCCATGACGCGGATCACACATCAGCACCACTGCACGCAGGTTGGGTCGGGTGAGCAAATAGTTGGCCATCACTTGCTGCCAGCGGATCTTGTCCTGCTTGGGCACAGCAGCGTAGCCGTAGCCGGGTAAGTCGGCTAGTACCGCATCGGTTTTGCCATGTCGGCCCATGGCAAACAAGTTGATGTGTTGCGTGCGGCCTGGTGTTTTGGATGCGTAAGCCAAGCGTTTTTGCTGAGTCAAAACGTTGATGCAAGTGGATTTGCCGGCGTTCGAGCGGCCGACAAAAGCAATTTCGGACAAGTCGTAGGTGGGCAGGTGGTGGAGTTGGGCGGCTGTGGTCAAAAACCGCGCGGTGTGCAACCATCCCATGGCGTATTTGGCTTGGTCGGCCGGGCTTAAAAGCTCAAATGCAGCTTTGGCCGCCGCGCGTTCAGCTTCGCGCTGGGCTTCAAATTCAGCGTTCAAGACCGCTATTTCGGGAACCTCAGAGTTGTCATTAGGGACTTGGGTGTCATGTGGGTCAGGCAGGTTCATGCAGCATTGTAGAATCACGCAAGTTTTTCGACGTCTTTGAGACACATTAACCAAAGAACACTTATGAAGCTGATTGCATCTTTGCTCATTGCTACTGCCTTGGTAGCCCCCACCCTCTCCATCGCTGCTCAACCTGCGGCCCCTGCTGTTAAGGCTGATTTAGCCAAAGGCGAAGCCACTTACACGGCGATTTGCGCGTCTTGCCATGGCGCAGACGGCAACTCTGGCTCGCCTGCCAACCCTAAGCTGGCACAGCAGCATCCGGGTTACTTGGTCAAGCAATTGCAAGAATTCAAATCGGGCAAGCGCGCCAACGCCATCATGAGCGGTATGGCTGCAGGCTTGTCTGAATCGGACATGAAGAACGTGGCTGCATGGTTGGCATCCAAAGAAGCCAAGCCAAACTTTGCCAAAGAAAAAGACTTGGTTGTGTTGGGTGAGCGCATTTACCGCGGTGGTGTGGCTGAGCGTCAAATCGCTGCTTGTGCAGGCTGCCACAGCCCAACTGGCGCAGGCATCCCTTCTCAGTATCCACGTTTGTCTGGCCAACATGCCGACTACACCGTGTCACAGTTGAATTCCTTCCGTGAACACGGCAACAAAGGCCCAGATCAAAACGTAGGCCGTGGTAACAGCGCTCAAATGAGTGGTGTGGCTTCCAAATTGAACGACCGCGAAATCAAAGCTGTGTCTGATTACATCTCTGGTCTGCGTTAATTCAAAACCATTGCGTTTCCATTTAAAAGCTGGCCCTGTGCCAGCTTTTTTGTTGTCTCTATCAAGGGTTTGGAACGGAGCCCGAGGTTATTAACTTTGCCTCACAATTAAAAGTCTTTTTAGTTCAAGGAGAGTCGTCGTGCGAATCAAGCAATTTTCGAACAGCAGTGACTCGGGCTTTGTGCACCCTTTGAGCAGCGACATCACGCCAGAGTTGGCCTATGCGCAGCGTCGCGACTGGCTCAAGCACATGGCCGCAGGTGCTGCCGGTTTATCAATGGCCGCTTGGGGTTCGCGTGAGGCCTTGGCCCAAACGCCCAGCGAAGTGGTGATGCGCCCAGGTAAGTTGGCCCCGTTGATAGGAGCCGTGAGCCGCGTGAGTGGTGCCAACACCATGGAAAAAATCACCGACTATGCTGATGCTAGCACCTACAACAACTATTACGAATTTGGCACTGACAAGTCAGACCCTGCGAAATACGCACACACCTTGCAGACCAAACCTTGGACAGTAGAAGTTGAAGGTCTGGTGAAGAAACCAGGTCGTTTCGACTTAGACGCTTTGCTCAAACTCAGCCCGATGGAAGAGCGTATTTACCGCATGCGTTGTGTCGAAGGCTGGTCGATGGTGATTCCGTGGGTGGGCTATTCGCTGGCCGAGCTTATCAAACGGGTGGAGCCTTTGGGCAGCGCCAAGTATTTGGAATTCTTCACTCAAGTCGACCCCAAAAATATGCCCGGTGTGCGCTCGCGCGTTCTCGACTGGCCGTATGTGGAAGGCCTGCGCATGGACGAGGCCCTGCACCCGCTTACCCTGCTGAGTTTTGGCATGTACGGCGAGGTAATGCCCAACCAAAACGGTGCGCCTGTGCGCTTGGTCGTGCCGTGGAAATACGGTTTCAAAAGCGCCAAGAGTTTGGTAAAGATCCGCTTTGTCGAAAAGCAACCCATCAACTCTTGGGGCCGCTCAGCGCCGCAAGAGTATGGCTTCTTTTCAAACGTCAACCCAAGTGTGAGCCACCCGCGCTGGAGCCAAGCCACCGAGCGTCGCATTGGCGAAGACGGCTTGTTTGCCAAAAAGCGCAAGACCTTGATGTTCAACGGTTACGAGCCCCAAGTGGGCCAACTTTACGCAGGCATGGACCTGAGCAAGTTCTATTGAAGTGAATGTCGCCTTACGCACAGCACTGCAACACAGCAACGCCAAGCCCGTACTGTGGCTGTTGGGGCTAGCGCCTTTTGCATGGCTGGTGTGGGGTGCTGCTAACGACGCCTTGGGTGCTAACCCCGCAGAGTATTTGATTCGCGCCACTGGCGATTGGACGCTGCGCCTGTTGTGCATCACCTTGGCTGTGACCCCGTTGCGTGTGACGTTGGGCTTGCCAGAGTTGCTGCGCTTTCGGCGCGTGCTGGGCTTGTTTACCTACTTTTATGTGGCGCTGCATTTGCTGTGTTACAGCTGGCTCGACATGGGGTTTGAGTGGGGCGACATTGCTGCGGATATCGCCAAGCGCACATTTATTTTGGTGGGCTTTGGTGCATTTGTGCTGCTCACGCCTTTGGCCTTGACCTCGTTCAACCGTGCTATTCGTTGGCTAGGTGTCAAGCGCTGGCAATGGTTGCACCGCCTTGTGTATGCGGTGGCGGTGCTGGCGGTGTTGCACTTTTTTTGGATGCGGGCGGGGAAGAGTGACTTTGCAGAGGTGTTTGTGTATGCCGCTGTTTTGTTTGCTTTGCTGGCTTGGCGGGTTGTCCACTCTTCTGCTTGGCGTCATTTGTTGCGCTCGGTTGGCGTCATTCGCTGATGCGGCTAAGGGTGTGCGGCCCCTTCCTCATGCTGGAGTACCAGAAATCGTCAGGGGCCGCACACCCTTAGCCGCATCGGAGTTGTGCGCCAGTCAACGCCTGATTAACGAACCAACGACTCACAAGCCATCTGATCCGCCACTGTTTCACGACGACGAATCACATGCGCTTTGGTTCCGTCCACCAAAATCTCAGCCGCCCGCCCACGCGTGTTGTAGTTGCTAGACATCGCCACGCAATACGCGCCGGTTGACAACACAGCCAACAAGTCACCCGACTGCACCGTCAGCGCACGGTCACGACCCAGCCAGTCACCGCTTTCGCACACCGGGCCGACTACGTCATACATCACAGCCTCACCCGAACGCTCCGTCACAGGCACGATTTGGTGGAAGGCTTCATACATAGCTGGGCGAGGCAGATCGTTCATCGCTGCATCGACGATGCAGAAGTTCTTTTGCTCGCCGGGCTTCAAATACAGCACCTCGGTCAAGCACACACCTGCGTTACCTACGAGTGAGCGACCGGGTTCGATCATCAGCTGGCGCTGGCCGTAGCCGCGTGCATCGAGCTTGGCCAAGAGTTGTGCCCAGAGCGCGTCTGCAGCTGGCGGCGTGTCGCCGTTGTAGTTGATGCCTAGGCCACCACCAAAGTCGATGTGGTGAATGGCAATGCCTGCGGCTTCAATGGCATCGACCAAATCCAATACGCGGTCCATCGCGTCGAGGTAGGGCGTGGACTCGGTGATTTGCGAGCCGATGTGGCAGTCAATGCCCTTCACATGCAGGCCTGGCAAGCTGGCGGCGCGTTGGTAAGTGGCCAAGGCGCGTTCGTGTGCCACGCCAAATTTATTGCCTTTCAGGCCCGTGGAAATGTAGGGGTGGGTTTTAGCGTCCACGTTGGGGTTGACGCGAATGCTGATGGGCGCCCGTTTGCCCATGCTTTGGGCCACATCGCTGAGCACTTCGAGTTCAGCTTCGCTCTCGACGTTGAAGCAAGCAATGCCAGCGTCTAAGGCCTTGATCATTTCAGCGCGTGTTTTGCCCACGCCTGAGAAGATGACCTTAGAGACGTCGCCACCTGCAGCAATGACGCGGTCGAGCTCACCCCCCGACACGATGTCAAAGCCGCAGCCGGCTTGTGCGAAAACTTGTAGCACCGCGAGTGAGGAGTTGGCTTTCATGGCATAACAAATGCGGGCGTTGCGGCCGGCAAACCCGCGTTGGTAAGCGGCTAGCGCGCTGAGCATGGCGGCTTTGGAGTACACAAACAGTGGCGTGCCGTGCGCGTGCGCGAGATCAGCGAGCTTGACGCTTTCTAAATACAAATCGTTGTTCTGTGTGGCCACAAAGGGCGCACCGGCAAGCGTGGTGTGGGTCATCTGACGGCTCTTGAAAAATTAACGACCCGTAGCGGCAGACGCAGCGCTGGCGGGAGATGTGGCAACAGGGGCGGTGGTGTTGCCAGGGATTTGACGGCGCACAATGTCGGGCAATGTGGCGCGTTGTTTGAACTCGGGGTCGTTGGGCATGTAGAGCGCGCCCTTTTGGCCGCAGGCTGACAAAGCAACCGCCACGCACACGGCAGAGGCCACAGCCGCAACATGGCTAGCACCTCTGACTAGAATCATTTTCTTAATATCCATGGCGCAAATTGTATGACCGATCCCGAATTCTTAGACCACGCAGAACTTCTGCTCAAAGCCGTTGAATTGGCGTGTGACCGCATCAACGACGAGGGTCAGGCCGACATCGACAACCAGCGCTCGGGCGGCATGATCACCCTGTCGTTTGAGAATAAAAGCCAGATCATCATTAATTTGCAAAAGCCCTTACACGAGGTCTGGTTGGCAGCTCGCTCGGGCGGCTATCACTTCAAGTTTGACGGCTTGCAATGGGTCGACACCAAAGGCCAAGGTGAGTTTTTTGAACGCCTCACCCAAGACGCCAGCACCCAGACGGGGCAAGCGCTTGGCTTTCAAGCTTGACTTCAGAATTTCACAAAAAACAAGGGCGCCATGAGCGCCCTTGTTTTTAGTTTCTAAACAAATCGAGAATCTTTTTCTTCTCGTCGTTGGCTGGCAGGGGTTCGCTGTTGTTGCCTGAGCGGCTTTCTAGTCCCAGGCTCCCTATACCGCCGCCACGGCTGAATTCGGAATACGCCCAGTCGCCACCGTCATGACTCAGGCCTGCAGGGGGCAAAGGTTCAGCCACTGGCACGTTTTGCAAGGCGTGCTGCATGTAACTGATCCACACGGGCAAGCTTAAGCCGCCACCGGTTTCACGGTCACCTAGTTTGCGCGGTGTGTCGTAGCCAATCCAGGTAACGGCTGTGAGCGTGGGGTGGTAGCCGGCAAACCAAGCGTCCATCGAATCGTTGGTGGTACCAGTTTTGCCATAAATGTCGTTGCGCTTTAAGGTGGCTTGCGCGCGTGCAGCCGTGCCTGATCGGGTGACTTCTTGCAGCAAGCTGGTCATCACAAAGGCGTTGCGTGCGTCGATGGCGCGGGCCGACTCTTCTAGTGGGGGCGGTGTGAACTCTGACAAGACCTTGCCCATTTGGTCGGTCACCTTCGTCACGAGGTAGGGGTTGACGCGGTAGCCGCCGTTGGCAAACACCGAATAGCCGGAGGCCATTTGCAGCGGCGTGACCGAGCCAGCACCTAGCGCCATGGTCAGGTAAGGCGGGTGTTTTTCAGCGTCAAAGCCAAACTGGGCAATCCAGTCTTGCGCGTTTTGTGCGCCCACGGTTTGCAGCACGCGAATCGAAATCATGTTTTTCGATTTAGCCAAACCTTTGCGTAAAGTCATGGGGCCTTCAAACGTGCCGTCATAGTTTTTGGGCTCCCAAGGCTGGCCGCCTGTCACGCTGGCATCAAAGAACAGAGGTGCATCATTCACCACCGTCATGGGCGTTAAGCCTTTTTCCAGAGCGGCTGAATAGATAAAAGGCTTGAAGCTAGAGCCAGGCTGCCGCCACGCTTGTGTCACGTGGTTGAACTTGTTTTTGTTGAAGTCAAAGCCACCCACCAGCGCGTGAATGGCGCCGTCGCGAGGGTCGATGGACACAAATGCGCCTTCCACTTCGGGCAGTTGGGTAATTTCCCAGCCGCCTTTGGCAGTTTTGGTGATGCGTACCAGTGCGCCTGGGCGCAACTTAATGTTGGGTGCAGCTTTGTCAGACAAGCCCGATTGCACAGGTTGCAAACCTTCGCCCGTGATTTCTAGCACTTCGCTGTTTTGGCGCATCACGCGCACTTTTTTTGGCGTGGCGTCTAGCACCACGGCGGCCAGTAAATCTCCTTTGTCGCCTTGTTCGATCAAGGCGTCGTCAATCACGTCTTCTAGTTCGGATGGCTTGGCGGGCAAAGTAATGAAACGCTCTGGGCCGCGATAGTGTTGGCGGCGCTCAAAGTCCATGATGCCGCGGCGCAGCGCAAAGTACGCCGCTTGTTGGTCGCTTGCGCGAACGGTGGTGTAGACGTTCAAGCCGCGTGTATAAATTTCGGGGCCGTACTGCGCAAACATCAGTTGACGAGCCATTTCGGCTACGAAGTCGGCGTGCGTGTTGAGGTTACTGGTGGCCGTGCGAATCTTCAGTTCTTCTTGCTTGGCAGCAACAGCTTGTTCTTTGGTGATGAAGCCGTTTTCTTCCATTCGCTCAATGATGTAGAGCTGGCGCGAACGAGCGCGCTTGGGGTTCACGATGGGGTTGTAGGCTGACGGCGCTTTGGGCAGACCCGCCAACATGGCGGCTTCGGCAATGCTGATGTTTTTCAGTGGCTTGCCAAAGTAGGCTTCGGACGCGGCGGCAAAGCCGTAGGCGCGGTTGCCTAAATAAATTTGGTTCAGATAGATTTCAAAAATCTGGTCTTTGCTGAGCAAGTGCTCAAGCTTGCTGGTCAGCAAGATTTCATAAATTTTGCGAGTGAATGTTTTTTCTGATGACAGGTACACGTTTCGTGCCACCTGCATGGTGATGGTCGAAGCACCTTGGCTTTTGGCGCGTCCCAAGTTGGCTAAGGCTGCGCGTGCCAAACCGATGTAGTCCACGCCCCCGTGTTGATAAAAACGCGCATCTTCAATGGCCAGCACCGCGTCTTTCATGACCTTGGGAATGTCTTTGAAAGGTGTGAGGTTGCGGCGCTCTTCGCCGAACTCGCCAATCTGTGTGCCTTCTACCGAGTACACCCGCATCGACAGCTTGGGGCGGTAATCGGCCAAGTCAGAGATGTCGGGTAATTGAGGGTAGGCCATGGCCAGCGCCACGGCCACCAGCAGACCGACGATAAGGGCGCCAGCCGCCGCCAGCCCGAAAGCCCACAGCAAGACATAGCCCAATAAAGAGCGGGGCGCGGCAGGTGCGGCGGCGTGTTCTTTCGAACCTTCAGGGGTGTGGTTTTTGGCCATAAGTGATGAGGATTATAAAAACCATGCTGACATCACAAAAGTCACGAGTCAAACACCGCCGCAATCGTTTGTCAACGCGTTGAAATGCAAAGCATTCCCATTGGGATCAAAGGATGTTTTTATGCGCTGGACTTTATGGCTACCACGTTCACGCTCGCGCCGCTTCAGCGTGCTGGGTCTGGATATGGGCCCAGAGTCATGCAGTTTGGTGGTGCTTACCGGCTCGGCTAGCCAGCCTGACACGCTGAACTGTGCTGAACGTTTGGTGCTGCCAGACGGCATGGTGGTTCATGGCGAGGTGCTGCAGTCGGTGGCCTTGGGGCTGTGGCTGCGTAACTATTTGGATGCTTGCGACTATCAGCCCCGTGAGGCCTACATCGGGCTAGATGGCGCTTGCGTGTCTCACCACGCCGTCACCTTAGTCGCTGGCTTGGCGATAGACGATGTGGCGTTTCAACTGCAAGCCGAGGTGCAGTCGGTGTTGCCCGAACATGCTGCCGAGGTCTGCATCGACTTCTCCGTCGGCCCCGATCCTGCATCTTCTGGCGATCAATGCTATTCGGTACAAGCAGCGCCCCGATCGAAAGTAGATGCTTTGCAGCAAGTGGCCCAGGCCGCAGGTTTAAAAGCGTGTGCGGTTGAGCCGCGACACGATGCCGTTCGTCGCACTGAGCAAAACCATGCCCTGGCTGCCCTACCGTCGGTCAGTGCGGCCATGGCGCTGCACTACAGCGAGGCCTTTGGCTTGGCCCTCCGTGCGTGGCATGACGAGGGGACCAACTTTTTGCCATACCGCGAGAATGCGCAGCAGAGGTTGCGCCGCACTTGGTTGCTGGGTGTGGCCGTGTGTGCCATAGGCGGTGCTTTTTTGGCAGCAGGGTTTGCGCTAGTGATTGCTTCTGCCGCTGAAACCCAGCACCACCATTTGGACGATGCCGTCGCTTTGTCCCGTGCATTGGATGATGCGCAAAAAGCACACGCGCAAGCCAAGGCGATGGATGAGCGTCGTGCAGCGCAGGGCCGTTGGTTCAAGACCCGCCAAGACGTGCAATCACAAAGCCTTCAATGGAGCCGTGTGCTTAGTCAGGCAGCCCAAGGCGTGTGGGTATACAGCGTGAAGCAGCAAGGCACGCACTGGACGGTGCAGGGCGAAGCCTTGTCATCCAGCCATGCGCAGCAATTGGTTCAACAGCTCAAGGCGCTTGACATCTGGGCGCAAGCCCCCGAGTTGCCGCAACTGCAAGTGATGCCTGCTGTGCCAACCACGGGCTTGCCTGTGTGGCAGTTTCGCATCGAGGCTGATTTGAAAGAGGGTGTGTGATGTCTTTGCAGCAGTTGGATTGGCGTCAACCTTGGCGTTGGCCTCGGGCGTTTCAGAACGTTTTGTTTGTGGGCGCAGGTGTTTTGGGTGTGTTGTTAGTCAGCCCTTGGTGGCTGCAAAGCTGGCAAGCGTGGGATGAGGCGAACGCAGCGCAAGCCAAATTGCAGGCGCAGCAAGACGCCACGCAAACGCTGCATGCACAAACGGCTCAACTATTGCAAACGCAAAACCAGCCAGCTTTGTTGTTGGCAGACGCCGCCGTGCTGACTCGGTTGGCGCAGCAGCAAGGCTTGCAGCTGTCGCAGTTGGGGCTTGACAAGCCGCAGCAAAACGCGGCCTTGAGTGCACTCCATTTTCATCAGTTGCCTGTGCACTTGAAGGTACAAGGTGCGTGGGACGATTGGCTCAATTGGCTGGCGCAATGGCCCACCGCTGCGCCGGGTGTCACGGTGGCATTGCTAGAGCTCAAGGCCGAGCCGCGTGGCGGTATCTCTGCGCAGGTGGTGGCTGTGGTTGTGCAGCCCATGACGGGCGAATCAGCCTTTGAGTTGTCCAGTGTCAACTCAGAGGGTGCAGCATCGGCAGACCCATTCAATGCGCAAGGTTGGACCACTTCGCAGCGAGCGCACGCCGAGCTGCACCCCAGTTACACGCGTCTGGTTCTGCCCGAACTGATGCGTCCGCGTGATGCGTTGGAGGCCTTTCCACGCGAGCGTTTGCAATACGTGGGGCACATGGCATCGGGTGCAGCGTTGGAGGCTTTGGTCAAAGTGTTGCCGCCGAATGGCGAGAAGAAGGATGTGCAAATGACCAGTGTTTACCGCGTGCGTTTGGGACAGCGTTTAGGGCAGGACTTTGGCAAAGTCATGACTGTTCAGCCAGATCAGTTGCTGGTGCAAGAACTGGCGCTGACGCCTACAGGTGAATGGCAAACCCGTGAAGTACGTTTGCCACTGCAGGAGGCTACGCCATGAGCGGCGGGTTTGCGCGCGGTCTACCTCTGAGCCGTCCATTGCCGGTGGCGGTGCGACGTGTGACTGTGTCTATCGGGTGGGTTTTGCTCTGCATGTTTGCGTTCACGTTACCGTTGCGTAGCCAAGAGATCAAACCCACATTCACTGGCGCACCTATGTCGATGAATTTTCAAAACATCGAGGTGCGCACAGCCTTACAGATCTTGGCTGATTTCACGGGGCTCAACATCATCACGTCAGACAGCGTGACAGGTGCGCTCACTTTAAGACTGCACAAAGTGCCGTGGGACCAAGTGCTGGACATCATGGCGCAAGCCAAGGGTTTGAGTGTGCGGCGGCAAGGCAACGTGGTTTGGGTGGCCCCGCGTGCTGAAGTGGCTGCGCGTGAAAAGTTGGAATACGAAAGCAAACTCGCTGCGCAAAACCTAGAGCCCATGCAAACGCAAGGCTTCGCCCTCAATTACGCCAAGGCGGTAGATGTGCTCACGCAAATTCAAGGCGGCACAGTGTTGCCGGCCATGCCTGCTGTGAGCGGTTACGGAGGATTTGGCAATGCGGGCCTAGGCTATGCACCGCCTGCTGGCTCTGCTCCTTTTGGCCTCCCCTCTATGGGTGGCGGTTCGCGCATTCTCAGCACACGCGGCAGCGCCATGGCCGAGTCGCGCACCAACCAACTCTTTGTGACCGACATTGCCGAACGCATGGCTCAGGTGGCAAAAATGATTGCCAAGATCGACATTCCTTTGCGGCAAGTGATGATCGAAGCACGCATCGTTCAAGCCAGCGACACCTTTGGCCAAACCCTCGGCGTGCGCTTGGGCGGCATGGGGCAGGGTGGGTCACAAAGTGTGTGGGGCCCGACCAATGTCAATGCGATCGCCAATGCCAATCCCACGGCGCAGCAAGCCACAAGTTTCAACATCGCGGACAAAGTGCTGGACACCTCGGGCAGCTTTGTCAATCTGCCCGCTGCCGGCCTCAATGGTTTTGCATCGGCCAGCTTTGCGGTGTCCATCTTCAACTCGGCTAAGAACCGTTTTCTAAACCTTGAGTTGTCAGCGCTTGAGGCCGATGGCAAAGGCAAGGTGGTGTCCAGTCCGCGCGTAGTCACGGCCGATCAAGCCAAAGCCGTGATTGAGCAAGGCACTGAGTTGCCTTACCAAGTTGCAGCGGCCAGCGGTGCATCCACCTTGGCGTTTCGCAAGGCCAACCTCAAGCTCGAAGTCACGCCGCAAATCACGCCCGAAGGAGGGATTGTGTTGGACTTGGATATTTCAAAGGACAACGTGGGCCAAATCACCCCCGCTGGGTTTGCCATTGACACCAAACACATCAAGACCCAAGTGCTGGTGGAAAACGGCGGTACGGTCATGATTGGCGGCATTTACGAGACCAGCGAGCAAGACGACGAGTACAAAGTACCCTTCTTGGGCGACATTCCCGTGCTGGGCTATTTGTTTAAAAACCGCCGCACCGCCCAAGCCAAGCAAGAGCTGTTGGTCTTCATAACCCCTAAAATGTTGGATCACAGTGCCGTCGCACGTTAAGAAAGCATATGTTGTTGGTTTTGGTGGGTCTGCCGGGTTCCGGTAAAACAACCGTTGGGCGTCAATTGGCGCGACGACTTCACCTCCCCTTTGTTGATTCGGATCAAGCGATTGAGCACCGTCTAGGTTGCTCGGTGCGCGAATATTTTGAACGCGAAGGGGAAGACCGATTTCGCGACCTCGAATCTGAAGTGCTCGCCGACTTGTGCCAAAACCACCAAGGTGTGCTGTCTACCGGCGGCGGTTCGGTGCTGCGCCCCATCAACCGCGATCGCCTGCGACAACACGGCCAAGTGTTTTATTTGCGCTCGAGTGCCGAAGAAGTGTTTCGCCGTTTGCGCAACGATCAAAATCGACCCTTGCTGCAAGTGGCCGACCCGCAATCGCGTTTGCGCGAGCTGTTCGAGGTGCGTGACCCGCTTTACCGTTCCGCTGCCCACTACATTATCGAAACTGGCCGCCCCAACGTGGCTGCCTTGGTCAATATGATCGTGTCGCAGCTCGAACTCGCTGGTCACATCAAACCCGTTTCGCCCCCTGCACCTGCAGACCGCCCCCGCGTGTCGCCCCCACACAGAATCTGACCCATGTCAAACACACCTCACCCCGAACGCGTTGCCATTGACTTGGGTGACCGCAGCTATCAAATTCTGATTGGCGAGCAGTTGCTTGACGCTGCCAGCACTTGGGCCGACTTGCCCAAAGCGTCAGCAGCCCTCATCGTCACCAACGAAACCGTGGGCCCTATCTACGCCGCGCGTTTGCAGACGGCCCTCGCGCCGCTTTACAAAACCGTGCACACCGTTGCCTTGCCCGATGGCGAAAGCTACAAAGACTGGCAAACGCTGAACCTGATTTTTGACGAACTCTTGGGCAAAGGCGCAGACCGCAAAACCGTGCTTTTTGCTTTGGGCGGCGGCGTGGTGGGCGACATGACAGGCTTTGCCGCCGCTTGCTACATGCGTGGCGTGCCGTTTGTACAAGTGCCCACGACCTTGCTGGCGCAGGTCGATTCATCGGTGGGCGGCAAGACCGCCATCAACCACCCCATCGGCAAAAACATGATTGGCGCGTTCTACCAACCGCAACGCGTGGTGTGCGACCTCGACACTTTGCAAACCTTGCCCCAGCGTGAAATGAGCGCGGGCTTGGCCGAAATCATTAAATACGGGCCCATTGCCGACATGCAGTTTTTAGATTGGATTGACACCCATCTCGACGCCCTCTTGGCACGCGACCCTAAAGCCTTGGCGCATGCGGTCAAGCGCAGCTGTGAAATCAAAGCCTGGGTCGTCGGCCAAGACGAGCGTGAATCCGGCATCCGCGCCATTCTGAATTTTGGCCACACCTTTGGCCACGCGATCGAAGCGGGCTTGGGCTTTGGCGAATGGCTGCACGGCGAAGCCGTGGGTTGCGGCATGGTCATGGCCTCACATCTCTCACAACGTTTGGGTTTGGTGGATGAGGCGTTTGTGACGCGCTTCACAGCCCTCATTGAGCGCGCAGGTTTACCCATCGTTGGGCCTAAGCTGGGCGCAGACGAATACCTGCACCACATGCGTGTGGACAAAAAAGCCGAAGCCGGCGAAATTAAATTTGTGTTGATCGAACAACCTGGCAGCGCCATCGTGCGTGGTGCGCCTGACGCCTTGGTGGCCCAAGTCATCGACGATTGCTGTGAAAAATAAAAGTGGCGAAGCTAGACGAGTGAAACAACGCCGTTCGCAGTCTGGCGGTATGGGGGATGTGCCGCTGATGATTTCTGGACCAGCATGAAGAAGCGGCACATCCCCCATATCGCCAGCGAGCACAGAAAACAAAAGCAATGACTCATCTCGCCCCCTACGCCTGCTTGCCCGAGCTCTCCCGTGGTCGCCGCCACGCTGAGCCTGAGACTCCGGCACACGCACCCAGCTTTCGCAACCCGCATCAGCGCGACCGCGATCGCATCGTTCATTCCACCGCGTTCCGACGCCTGGTTTACAAAACCCAAGTCTTCTTGAATCACGAAGGCGACTTGTTTCGCACGCGCATGACGCACTCGCTTGAGGTAGCGCAGTTGGGCCGTTCCATCGCACGCGCATTGGGGTTGAACGAAGATTTGGTCGAGGCTATCGCCTTGGCCCACGACCTTGGCCACACGCCTTTCGGCCACGCTGGTCAAGACGCGCTGAACGAGTGCATGGCCGCGTATGGCGGCTTCGAGCACAACCTGCAAAGCCTGCGCGTGGTCGATGAACTGGAAGAACGCTACCCCGCCTTCAACGGCTTGAACCTGAGTTTCGAAACCCGCGAAGGCATCTTGAAGCACTGCGCGCGTCGCAATGCAGAACTCCTCAACGCACAAGAGCCGGGTGGCATTGCTGCCCGTTTTTTGAACGGCACACAGCCCAGCCTAGAAGCGCAGCTGTGCAACCTGGCCGACGCTATCGCCTACAACGCCCACGACATTGACGACGGTGTGCGGTCGGGCTTGCTCACGCTCGACCAGTTGCAAGACGTGTCGTTGTTTGCCCAATACCAAGCGCAAACTTTGGCCGAGTATCCAAGCCTTCAAGGCCGTCGGGTGCTGTACGAAACCATACGCCGCATGCTCAGCGACCAGGTGTACGACGTGATCAACGCCACACGCGCAGCGCTGCAACAACACGCACCCGTCAGCGTCGATGCAGCGCGTGAATGCCCGCCGTTGGTTCAGTTCAGCAAGGCGATGGGTGAGAGCTCAAAAGCGCTTCAGTCGTTTTTATTCCGCAATTTGTACCGTCACCCGCAGGTGATGCAAACCACCGATGTTGCGCGCGCCATGGTGCAAGAACTGTTTGCTATTTACTTGGCCAAGCCCGAAGAAATGCCCGCCGCCTATGCCCAGCGCAGCGATGTGCCGCGTGCCGTGGCCGATTACTTGGCTGGCATGACCGACCGCTTTGCCACGCGTGAACACAACAGACTGACCGAATGACTGACTTAGAAAAAACCGCCACCGAAGACACGCAAAAGTGGCTGCTAGAAGCCGTGGTGGGCCTCAACCTGTGCCCCTTCGCCAAGGCGGTGGTCGTCAAAGACATGGTGCGCTACCGCGTCTGTGCATCTGCTGAGCCCTCCGACGTGCTGGCCATGCTGCGCGACGAGTTGCAACACTTGGCCGAGGCCGACCCAGACACGCTAGACACCACGCTCTTGATTGCGCCCAATGCCTTACCCGACTTTTTGGACTTCAATGACTTTCTCGAAGATTGCGACAGCGTGCTGATGGACTTAGAGCTAGAAGGCGTGCTGCAAGTGGCCGACTTTCATCCGCGCTACCAATTTGGCGGCACGGATGAGGATGACATCGAGAACTTCACCAACCGCACGCCATACCCCACGTTGCACTTGCTGCGTGAAGCCAGCATTGACAAAGCGGTGGAGGCCTATCCCGATGCGTCGCTCATTTTTGAACGCAACATTGAGGTGTTGAATCAACTGGGGCACGCGGGGTGGGCTAAGTTGGGTATCGCATCGCGACTGCACAATTAACCCATGTCCAAACACAAACCAGCTGCAGCGTCCAAGCCCCAAGACCCTAGTTCGCATCTCGACCTACGCCCCGGTCAGTCCATCGAGTTGCTCAAAGAGTTGCACATCCTCACCCGCGAAGGCAAGCTCAATCAAGATTCGCGCCGCAAGCTCAAGCAGGTGTATCACCTGTTCCAGTTCATCGAAAAACTATTGAAGGAACTGCCCACCAGCGAGCAAGGCCCCACCTTGGCTGACCACGGCGCGGGCAAGTCGTATTTGGGTTTCATCATTTACGACCTGTTTTTCAAAGCTTTAGGGCAGGGCAGTATTTACGGCATCGAGACGCGCAGCGAGTTGGTCGAATCGTCCAAAGCACTAGCGCAGCGCTTGGGCTTTGATCGCATGAAGTTTCTCAACCTCAGCGTGGCCGAGTCCGCACACAGCGATGCCTTGCCCGACCAGATTGATGTGGTCACCGCGCTGCATGCGTGCGACACCGCCACTGACGATGCGATAGCGTTTGGCTTGCAAAAGAAAGCCAAATACATGGTGTTCGTGCCGTGCTGCCAAGCCGAGCTGGCGCGTGCGCTGAATAAAAATAAGGCTATCAATTTGCAGCGTACGCCGCTGGCCGAGCTGTGGCGTCATCCGCTGCACACGCGTGAGATGGGCAGCCAGCTGACCAACGTGCTGCGCTGTTTGTACCTAGAAGCGATGGGCTACCAAGTGACCGTGACCGAGCTTGTAGGCTGGGAGCACAGCATGAAAAACGAACTCATCTTGGCCAAGTACACGGGGCAGAAAAAGAGCAGTGCGGGGGAGCGGTTGACGGCGTTGCTGGAAGAGTTCGGCTTGCAAGAGTTAGTTGAAACGCGATTCACAATTGCCGCTTAATTAATCGGGGTCAGGTTCGAATTACCATCTGCAGATGGCACGCCTCCCTCGTCTCACCGTCACTGGTTACCCGCACCACATCATTTTGCGGGGCAATAACCGGCAAGACATTTTTCGCGGCACCGCTGATTACCAGCGCATGCTCGATCTGTTGTTCGAGCACAGCCGTTCGCACAAGGTGGACGTTCACGCCTATGTGTTGATGGGCAACCATCTACATTTGCTGCTCACGCCGCAAGAAGATCAGGGCCTGCCCAAAATGATGCAGGCCGTGGGTCGCAGTTATGTGCAGGTGTTCAACAAAGTGCATGCACGCACGGGCACGTTGTGGGAAGGGCGCTATCGCTCCACGCTTATTCAAACCGACCGCTATTTGTTGGCGTGCATGGCTTACATTGACCTCAACCCCGTTCGTGCGCAGATGGTGGCTAAACCTGAAGATTACCCTTGGTCTAGCTACGGTCACTATGCGGGGCTTCGAGCCGATCGTTTGATCACGCCTCATGCCCTCTGTTGGTCCTTGGGCAACACGCCGTTTGCGCGTGAGGCGGCCTACGCCGAGTTGGTGCGCGCAGGCATCAGCGCCGACCAGCAGGGGGCATTGACCAACGCCACGCTCAGTGGTTGGGCGCTGGGGGATGAGCATTTTGTGACCGCTTTACAAGCCCAAACCGAACGACGCTTGTTTAAAACCAAGGCGGGACGACCGTACAGCAGGGGTGATAAACCCGTCCCCAATTAAATAATTAAGAAAATCTGAGCCCAATTAATTAGGTTCTGACCCCAATTAATTATCTTGGCATGCATGCTGCAATGCAGTATTCTTAACGTCCCGCTGATTTTTTGAGGAGCGCGCCATGACCACGGCTGCCGATAAAGCACAACTGCAATCTCAGGGTTTGTACGACCCATCTAATGAACATGACGCCTGTGGCGTGGGCTTTGTCGCTCACATCAAGGGTCACAAGAGCCATGCCATCGTGGGGCAAGCGCTCAAAATTTTGGAAAACCTCGACCACCGTGGTGCTGTGGGTGCTGACGCACTCATGGGCGACGGCGCAGGGATCTTGATTCAACTGCCCGATGCTTTGTATCGCGAAGAGATGTCCAAGCAGGGCATCAATTTGCCGCCCATGGGCGAGTACGGCGTGGGTATGGTGTTCTTGCCCAAAGAAAGCGCGTCGCGCTTGGCTTGCGAGCAAGAGCTCGACCGTGCTGTCAAAGCCGAAGGCCAAGTTCTGTTGGGCTGGCGCGATGTGCCGGTTAACCTTGACATGCCCATGTCGCCCCGCGTGCGCGAAAAAGAGCCGGTCATCCGTCAAATCTTCATTGGTCGCGGCAATGACGTGATCGTTCAAGACGCGCTCGAGCGCAAGCTTTATGTCATCCGCAAAACAGCCAGCGCCGCGATTCAAAACCTGAACCTCAAGCACGGCAAAGAGTATTACGTGCCTAGCATGTCTAGCCGCACCATCATTTACAAAGGCTTGTTGCTGGCCGACCAAGTGGGCACTTATTACCGCGATTTGACCGACGAGCGCTGCGTGTCCGCCCTCGGCTTGGTGCACCAGCGCTTCTCGACTAACACCTTCCCAGAATGGCCATTGGCTCACCCCTACCGCTATGTGGCGCACAACGGTGAGATCAACACTGTCAAAGGTAACTACAACTGGATGAAGGCCCGCGAAGGCGTGATGTCCTCCCCCGTGTTGGGCGACGACCTGAAAAAGCTCTACCCCATCAGCTTCGCTGACCAGTCAGACACCGCCACCTTCGACAACTGCCTTGAATTGATGACGATGGCTGGCTACCCCATCAGCCAAGCCGTGATGATGATGATTCCTGAGCCATGGGAAAACCATGCCACGATGGACGAGCGCCGCAAGGCTTTCTACGAATACCACGCTGCGATGTTGGAGCCATGGGACGGCCCCGCATCTATTGTGTTCACCGACGGCCGCCAAATCGGCGCGACACTGGACCGCAACGGTTTGCGTCCTTCACGCTACTGCATCACCGACGACGACATGGTCATCATGGGCTCTGAGTCAGGCGTGTTGCCCGTGCCTGAGAGCAAAATAGTTCGCAAGTGGCGTCTGCAGCCCGGCAAGATGTTCTTGATCGACCTCGAACAAGGTCGCATGATCGACGACGAAGAACTCAAAGCTGGCCTGACCAACACCAAGCCTTACAAGCAATGGATTGAGAACGTCCGCATCAAGCTCGATGACGTCAAAGGCCACGAAGGCGAAACCGCCAAGGCCAGCGATGTGTCGTTGCTCGACCGCCAACAAGCCTTCGGCTACAGCCAAGAAGACATCAAGTTCTTGATGGCTCCGATGGCCATCAACGGCGAAGAGGGCATTGGCTCCATGGGCAATGACAGCCCTCTGGCAGTGTTGTCTAGCAAAAACAAGCCGCTGTACAACTACTTCAAGCAACTGTTTGCGCAGGTGACCAACCCACCGATCGACCCGATCCGTGAAGCCATTGTGATGTCGCTGGTGTCGTTCGTGGGCCCTAAGCCCAACTTGCTCGACATCAACCAAGTCAATCCACCCATGCGTTTGGAAGTCAGCCAGCCCGTGCTGAACTTTGCGGACATGGCCAAGTTGCGTGATATCGAACAGTACACCAACGGCAAGTTCAAGAGTGCCACGCTGGACATGACTTACCCCTTGGCATGGGGCCATGAAGGCGTCGAAGCCAAGTTGGCTTCTTTGTGTGCCGAAGCTGTGGACGCCATCAAAGGCGGTCACAACATTTTGATCATCAGCGACCGCGCTGTAAGCGCCACCCAAGTGGCGATTCCAGCTGTGTTGGCCTTGTCTGCCATTCACCAACATTTGGTGCGTGAAGGCTTGCGTACCACCGCTGGTTTGGTGGTGGAAACTGGCAGCGCACGCGAAGTGCATCACTTCGCAGTGTTGGCAGGCTACGGCGCTGAAGCCGTTCACCCCTATCTCGCGCTTGAAACACTGGCCAACTTGCACAAAGATTTGCCAGCTGATTTGTCGACCGACAAAGCCATCTACAACTACATCAAAGCCATCGGCAAGGGCCTGTCGAAGATCATGTCCAAAATGGGCGTGTCTACCTATATGTCTTATTGCGGTGCACAGCTGTTTGAAGCCATTGGCATCAACACCGAAACCGTACAAAAGTATTTCACTGGTACACCGACCCGAGTGGAAGGCATTGGCATCTTCGAAATGGCCGAAGAAGGCATTCGCATGCATCATGATGCGTTTGGCGGTAAACCCGTGTTGGCCAATATGCTCGATGCTGGCGGTGAATACGCATGGCGCGCCCGTGGCGAAGAGCACATGTGGACGCCGGATGCGATTGCCAAGCTGCAACACAGCACGCGCTCCAACAACTTCAACACGTACAAAGAGTACGCACAAATCGTCAACGACCAAAACAAGCGCCACCTCACATTGCGCGGCTTGTTTGATTTCAAAATTGACCCTAGCAAAGCCATTTCGGTGGATGAGGTTGAGCCAGCCACTGAAATCGTCAAACGTTTCGCCACAGGCGCAATGTCTCTCGGCTCTATCAGTACCGAAGCACACGCCACATTGGCCGTAGCGATGAACCGCATTGGCGGCAAGTCCAACACGGGCGAGGGCGGTGAAGATCCAGCGCGTTACCGCAACGAACTCAAAGGCATCCCCATCAAGCAAGGCGATAGCCTGAAGTCCATCATCGGTGCCGATGTGGTTGAGGTGGACATGCCTCTGCTTGCTGGTGACAGCTTGCGTTCACGCATCAAGCAAGTAGCTTCGGGCCGCTTTGGTGTGACGGCTGAATACCTGTCTTCGTCTGACCAAATTCAGATCAAGATGGCCCAAGGCGCTAAGCCTGGTGAAGGCGGTCAGTTGCCAGGCGCAAAAGTGTCTGAGTACATTGGCAAGCTGCGTTACAGCGTGCCAGGCGTGGGCTTGATTTCTCCTCCGCCTCACCACGACATTTACTCCATCGAAGACTTGGCTCAACTGATCCACGACTTGAAGAACGTCGCTCCTCACGCGGACATCAGCGTGAAGTTGGTGGCCGAAATCGGCGTGGGCACGATTGCCGCAGGCGTTGCCAAGTGCAAGGCCGATCACGTGGTGATCGCGGGTCACGATGGCGGCACAGGCGCCTCGCCTTGGTCGTCTATCAAGCATTGCGGTTCACCATGGGAAATCGGCTTGGCCGAAACTCAACAAACTTTGGTGTTGAATGGTTTGCGTGGCCGCGTGCGCGTACAAGCCGACGGCCAAATGAAAACGGGTCGCGATGTGGCTGTGGGTGCTTTGCTCGGCGCTGACGAGTTTGGCTTTGCCACTGCACCGCTGGTGGTTGAGGGTTGCATCATGATGCGCAAGTGCCACTTGAACACCTGCCCCGTGGGCGTGGCCACACAAGACCCAGAGTTGCGCAAGAAGTTCACAGGCAAGCCTGAGCACGTCGTCAACTACTTCTTCTTCATCGCAGAAGAAGTGCGTCAAATCATGGCGCAGTTGGGTGTTCGGAAGTTTGACGACATGATCGGTCGTGCCGACTTACTGGACATGCGCGCTGGTATCAACCACTGGAAAGCCTCGGGCCTCGACTTTTCCCGTTTGTTGGCTGTGCCTCAAGTGGGCCCAGAAGTGCCGCGCTTCCATGTGTCTAAGCAAGACCACGGCTTGGAAAAAGCACTGGACCAAAAACTCATCGAGAAATCCAAGCCCGCCATTGAGCGCGGCGAGAAGGTGCAGTTCATGGAAGTGGCCCGCAACGTCAACCGTTCAGTCGGTGCGATGTTGTCTGGTGCTCTGACCAAGGTGCATCCAGAAGGTTTGCCAGATGACAGCATCCGCATTCAGCTAGAAGGCACGGGCGGTCAATCGTTCGGCGCGTTCTTGTGTGCGGGCATCACGCTGTACCTGATTGGTGACGCCAACGACTACACCGGCAAAGGTCTTTCAGGTGGCCGCGTGGTGGTGCGCCCCAGCATCGATTTTCGTGGCGACGCGGTGAACAACATCATCGTGGGTAACACCGTGATGATTGGAGCGACACGCGGTGAAGCGTTTTTCTCAGGTGTGGCTGGCGAGCGTTTTGCTGTGCGTTTATCTGGCGCGACCGCAGTGGTCGAAGGCACAGGCGACCACGGTTGCGAATACATGACCGGTGGCACGGTGGCTGTGTTGGGTAAAACCGGCCGCAACTTCGCAGCCGGCATGAGCGGCGGTGTGGCTTATGTGTACGACGAAGACGGCCAGTTTGACAAGAAGTGCAACACCGCCATGGTCTCTATGGAAAAGGTTTTGACCGCTGCTCAGCAAGAAGACACCTTGCCACGCGCCATTTGGCACCGTGATCAAACCGATGAAGCGCAACTCAAGAAGTTGCTTGAAGACCACCACCGTTGGACGGGCTCTAAACGCGCTCGCGACTTGTTGGACAACTGGGCGACCGCGCGTACCAAGTTTGTCAAAGTCTTCCCCAACGAATACAAGCGCGCCTTGGGCGAGTTAAACGCAGCCAAGACTGCCAAGGCGGTAGTTCCATCGGCCCAAAAAGCTGTCGCCGTTAAGTAACGCACAACGTATTGCAAAGTACCCCTAAATAGGATTTGAATCATGGGAAAAGTCACTGGCTTTATGGAAATTGAGCGTATCGAAGAGGGCTACAAGCCCGTCAAAGAACGCCTGAAAAACTACGATGAATTTGTGATCACTTTGGACGATGGCCAAGCCAAACAACAAGCGGCGCGTTGCATGGACTGCGGCACACCGTTTTGTAACAGCGGCTGCCCCGTCAACAACATCATTCCGGACTTCAACGAATTGGTGTACCAAGACGATTGGAAAAACGCGATTGATGTGCTGCACAGCACCAACAACTTCCCTGAGTTCACGGGTCGCATCTGCCCTGCACCTTGCGAAGCCGCTTGCGTGGTGAACGTCAATGGTGACGCGGTGGGCATCAAGTCCATCGAGCACGCGATCATCGACAAAGCTTGGTCTGAAGGTTGGGTGGTCGCTCAGCCCGCCAAACACAAGACTGGTAAAAAAGTGGCAGTGGTGGGTTCGGGCCCTGCTGGTATGGCCGCTGCACAGCAGTTGGCCCGCGTCGGTCACGACGTGACCTTGTTCGAGAAAAACGACCGCATCGGCGGCTTGCTGCGCTACGGCATTCCCGACTTCAAGATGGAAAAGTCGCACATCGACCGCCGCGCCAAACAGCTCGAAGCTGAAGGCGTGACCCTCCGTACCAACGTCATGGTGGGTGAATTGCCAAAAGGTTCGAAGGTCACCAATTGGGCCAAAGACACCATCACCCCTGCGCAATTGCAAAAAGACTTTGACGCGGTGTTGTTAACCGGCGGTTCTGAGCAGTCACGCGACTTGCCGGCCCCTGGCCGCGACTTGGCAGGCATTCATTTCGCGATGGAGTTTTTGCCCCAACAAAACAAGGTTAACGGCGGCGACAAGGTCAAGGACCAATTGCGCGCTGACGGCAAACACGTGGTGGTCATCGGCGGTGGCGACACTGGCTCTGACTGCGTGGGCACCAGCACACGCCACGGCGCTGCTGGCGTGGTTCAGTTCGAGGTGATGCCTATGCCGCCCGAGCAGGAAAATAAGCCGATGGTTTGGCCTTACTGGCCGTTGAAGATGCGCACCAGCTCCAGCCACGACGAGAGTTCCGAGAAGGGTTTGCTCAAACGCGAATTTGCTATCTCGACCAAAGAGTTCGTCGGTGAAAACGGCAAAGTTACTGGCGTCAAAACCGTCCGTGTCGAATGGAAAGACGGCAAGATGGTTGAAGTGGCGGGCAGCGAAGAAATTATCAAAGCCGACCTCGTGTTGTTGGCGATGGGCTTTGTGAACCCCGTGGCCACCATTTTGGAAGGCTTCGGCGTTGAGAAAGACGCACGCGGCAACGCCAAGGCAACCACAGACTTCACGGGCGGCTACGCCACCAATGTGGCCAAAGTGTTTGCGGCAGGCGACATCCGCCGCGGCCAATCTTTGGTCGTGTGGGCCATTCGCGAAGGCCGGCAGGCGGCACGCTCGGTGGATGAGTTTTTGATGGGCGCGAGCGATCTGCCGCGTTAATTTCTCATCTTTACAAGCCTTTTACGGCTTGGCTCTAAAATAGCGAAAGCTGGTCTGTTCTATTAATAGGCCAGCTTTTGTTTCTATGACTACCACTTCCCCATTAAACACAAACCCTGATGCGCTGGTCGAATTGCGTGACGTCTGCTTTGGCTATGGCGAACGGCTGATTCTCGATGGCATCACCCTGACTGTGCCGCGCGGCAAAGTCACGGCACTCATGGGCGCGTCCGGCGGTGGTAAAACCACGGTGCTGCGTTTGATTGGCGGTCAATACCGCGCCCAATCAGGCAGCCTCACTTTTGATGGTCAAGAAGTGGCAGCACTTAATGCCCCAGATTTGTACGCCGTGCGGCGTCGCATGGGTATGTTGTTTCAGTTTGGCGCCTTGTTCACCGATTTGAGTGTTTTTGACAACGTGGCCTTTCCGCTGCGCGAACACACTGACCTGAGCGAGTCCATGATTCGTGACATCGTCTTGATGAAACTCGAAGCCGTGGGCCTGCGTGGCGCACGCGATTTGATGCCTAGCGAGGTGTCTGGCGGCATGGCACGCCGTGTTGCCCTGGCCCGTGCCATGGCGCTAGACCCTGAACTCATCATGTACGACGAGCCGTTTGCTGGCTTAGACCCTATTTCTCTGGGCACGGCAGCGCGTTTGATTCGCCAACTTAACGACACACTGGGCCTGACCAGCATCATCGTGTCGCACGATTTGGATGAGACTTTCCATATTGCCGACCAAGTGATTGTGTTGGCCAACGGCAAGATAGCCGCGCAAGGCACACCTGACGAAGTTCGCCACAGTACTGATCCGCTGGTGAAGCAGTTTGTCACCGCTGCGCCTGATGGACCTGTGCAATTTCATTACCCAGGCCCTTCTGTTGCGCAAGACTTTGGCATGGGGGCGCAAGCATGACATTCATCGCCAACCTAGGCTTTGCCGTGCGCCGCTATTTGGCCGATTTGGGCATGGGCGCTCGTTTGTTTGTGCGCCTCGTTGCAGAGTTTGGCAGCAATATGCGCCGCTTTGGTTTGGTGCGTGACCAAGTGCATTTTTTGGGCAATTACTCGCTTGCCATTATTGCGGTGTCGGGTTTGTTTGTAGGCTTTGTACTCAGCTTGCAGGGCTACTACACCTTGCAGCGTTATGGCTCGTCCGAGGCTTTGGGCCTGTTGGTGGCTTTGAGTTTGGTGCGCGAGCTGGGTCCTGTGGTGAGTGCCTTGTTGTTTGCAGGCCGAGCCGGTACATCGCTCACTGCTGAAATTGGTTTGATGAAAGCGGGCGAGCAGCTCAGCGCCATGGACATGATGGCGGTCGACCCCGTGCGACGTATCTTGGGCCCTCGTTTTTGGGGCGGCATCATTGCTTTGCCTTTGCTCTCGGCGGTGTTCAGCGCTGTGGGCATTTTGGGTGGCTGGATGGTCGGTGTGTTGATGATCGGCGTAGACGCCGGCTCATTCTGGAGCCAGATGCAAGGTGGCGTGGACGTATGGAAAGATGTGGGCAATGGCGTGGTCAAGAGCATCGTGTTCGGTGTGACCGTCACGTTTGTGGCGCTGTTGCAAGGCTATGAAGCCCAGCCCACGCCTGAAGGTGTTTCGCGAGCCACTACCAAGACGGTGGTGGTCGCTTCGTTGGCGGTGTTGGGGTTGGACTTCATCCTCACCGCCATGATGTTTAGTATTTGATGAATCGAGGAAGCTATGCAACGCTCCAAAAATGATGTGTGGGTCGGCTTGTTTGTGCTCTTGGGCGCAGCGGCCATTTTGTTTCTAGCTTTGAAGTCAGCCAATTTGCTGAGTTTGAATTTCCAATCCAACTACACCGTCACGGGCCGCTTTGACAACATTGGTGGTTTGAAGCGCCAAGCCGCCGTCAAGAGCGCAGGCGTGGTGGTCGGGCGTGTGGAGTCCGTCACGTTTGACGATAAAACCTTCCAAGCCACGGTCACCATGGGCATCAATACACGCTACCAATTTCCCAAAGACAGTTCTTTGAAAATTCTCACCAGCGGTTTGTTAGGTGAGCAATACATTGGCATTGAGGCGGGTTCTGAGGCTGATAATTTAGCCAATGGTGATCGTATTCAGTCCACCCAATCCGCAGTAGTGTTGGAGAATTTAATCAGCCAATTTTTGTACAACTCTGCGGCCAAGCCCGCCACGAAAGGTGGTGACAAATGATCTCTCGGCTTTTCTCTCGATCAGTTCAGGGCCTACTCGTTGTGGGTTCAATCTTGTGTTTGACAGGTTGCGCTTCGGGCCCACAAACAAACCCCGCAGACCCGCTTGAGCCACTCAACCGCAGCGTTTTTCGTTTCAACGACACCTTAGACGAAAACGTGCTCAAGCCTGTCGCAACCGGCTACCGTGACTACACGCCAACCCTGGTTCAGACCGGCGTGCGCAATGTGTTCAATAATTTTTCTGATGTGTCTGCCGTTTTGAACAATGGCCTGCAACTCAAGGGGCGTCAAACGGCGTCGTCATTGATGCGCGTGGTGGTGAACACCACCGTGGGTGTCTATGGCCTTTTCGACGTGGCTACTGCGATCAAGCTTGAGCGCTACCCAGAAGACTTTGGCCAGACTTTGGGATATTGGGGTGTTCATAGTGGCCCCTACCTTGTTCTGCCTTTGCTTGGCCCCTCGACGGTTCGAGACACCGCAGGCCTTCCTGTGGATTGGCAGGTGGATCCCGTCAGCAACGCACGGATCGCTAGCTTTGGTCCAGAAACTCAGATTCTGCGCATCGTCGACAGGCGCACATCGTTTTTGGCGGCTGGCAATATGTTGAATGAGGCGTCGATTGACAAATACGCCTTCTTGCGCGATGCCTATTTGCAGCGCAGGCGTTCACAAATCTTTGATGGAAATCCACCCGAAGAAGACTTGCCCGATCAAAGCCAAGCGCCATCTCAGTCATCCAAATAAGTGCTCGGTACGTTTTAATTGATCTACGGTAAGGAATTGGGTTTTATGGGTTGTATTCGATTTTCAACATTGGCTGCCAGTCGCCGTTCATGGCTGAGTCAGCTTGTTTCGCTTGGGTTTGCTCTTGGCTTGTCCCTGACGGGGCAACTCGCGCATGCAGCGTACGAAGAGCCAGATTTTTTTATCAAGCGCCTGACAACTGAGTTGATGGACATTGTGAAAGCCGACAAATCTATTTTGTCTGGCGATGTGACCAAGATTTCTGTTTTGGTGGACCAGCGCGTGATGCCGCATGTGAACTTTCAACGCATGACCTCCTCGGCGGTCGGTCCGGGCTGGCGTCAAGCCACGCCAGAGCAGCAAAAACGCTTGCAAGAAGAATTCAAAATTCTGCTGATACGCACCTATTCTGGCGCAGTGAGCCAGTTAAATGATCAGACTATTGTGGTCAAGCCTTTACGTGCTGCTGCAGACGACAAAGAGGTGGTGGTTCGCACCGAGATTCGTGGCAAAGGTGAGCCCATTCAGCTGGACTATCGCGTTGAGAAATCAAATGACGCACCATCGGGTTGGCGTATTTACAACCTCAATGTGCTGGGCATTTGGTTAGTTGAAAACTACCGAAGCCAGTTTGCCCAAGAAATCAACACCAAAGGTATTGATGGTTTGATCGCCAGTTTGGCCGAGCGTAACAAAGCCAATGCCCGGGCATCCAAATAAGACATGAACACCTTGACCGCCTCCATTGCTTTGCCCGCTGTTTTGTTGCAAGCCCAAGCTCAGTCGGTGGCCAATGGTTTGGTTGCATCTTTGACTGCGCAGTTGGCCAAAGGCGGCGAAGCGGTGTTGGACGCATCGGCCTTATCCCAGTTTGACTCCTCAGCTTTGGCTGTCATCTTGGCTTGCCATCGTGCGGTGCAGGCCAAAGGTGCGCAGTTGCGTGTCACGGGCCTGCCAGAGCGTGCCCAAACCTTAGCCAAGGTCTATGGCCTGAGCGCATTGCTCCACTAAAACGGTTTTTAGGCGTTCTTTCGGCGTCGTTTAGGCGCCTTCAAGGCTCAGGGCATTGGTAAAGCCTTAAAATGTAATGCTGCTTATGCCCGCTATTTCTTTCCAATCCGTCTCCAAAACTTTTCTTACCGATCGAGGCCCGTTTCAGGCGCTCGATGGTGTTCGATTTGATGTCCAAAAAGGCGAATTCTTTGGGCTCTTAGGCCCCAACGGCGCGGGCAAAACCACCCTCATCAGCATCTTGGCCGGTTTAGCCAAGGCCACCTCTGGCACGGTGTTGGTACACGGCGTCGATGTGGCCACCCAATCTGCCAAAGCCCGCCGCATGCTGGGCGTGGTGCCGCAAGAATTGGTGTTTGACCCGTTCTTCAATGTGCGCGAAGCCTTGAAGTTTCAGTCGGGCTATTTTGGTGTCAAGCGCAACGACGACTGGATTGACGAGCTCTTACACAGCCTTGGCCTTGCCGACAAAGCCAGCCACAATATGCGCCAACTCTCTGGCGGCATGAAGCGCCGCATGTTGGTGGCGCAGGCTTTGGTGCACAAGCCGCCTGTCATCGTCCTCGACGAGCCCACGGCGGGGGTAGACGTTGAGCTGCGCCAAACCTTGTGGCAGTTCATCGCCAAGCTCAACCGCGATGGCAGCACCGTGTTGCTGACCACGCATTACCTCGAAGAAGCCGAAGCCTTGTGCAACCGCATTGCCATGTTGAAAAACGGCAAAGTGGTGGCGCTTGACAGTACCACCGAGTTGCTCAAAGCTGCGTCGAGCAATGTGCTGCGCTTCAAGCTTGATGCTGAGTTGCCACCGCTGCTCGCGGCCAAGGCGCGTGTGACGGGTCGCATCGTGCAGTTCCCAGCCAATGACGCGTTAGAAATCGAACACTACCTCGCAGCTGTTCGCGAGGCGGGCTTGAACGCGCAAGACGTGGAAATTCGCAAAGCCGACTTGGAAGATGTGTTCCTCGACGTGATGCACCAACATTCAGAAAGACAAGCATGATGACCGGTTGGACCATGCTGTTTTACAAAGAGGTGCTGCGTTTTTGGAAAGTTGGTTTCCAAACGGTGGCAGCACCTGTACTTACTGCGGTGATGTATTTGATGATCTTCGGCCATGTGCTTGAAGAGCACGTGCAGGTGTACGAGGGCCTGAGCTACACCGCGTTTTTAATTCCTGGCCTTGTGATGATGAGCGTGTTACAAAACGCATTTGCCAACAGCTCGTCGTCCATGGTGCAGAGCAAGATCATGGGCAACTTGGTCTTTTTGCTGCTCACACCGCTGTCGCACTGGAGTTGGTTTTTTGCCTATGCGCTGTCGGCCATGGTGCGCGGCTTGTTGGTGGGTGCCGGTGTGTTGTTGGCGGGCGTGTTATTTGTGTGGCAATCGTCGGTGCTCGATTTTTCACTCTTGCCCTCGCAGCCTTTGTGGGCCATCACTTTTGCAGTGACGGGGGCGCTCATGCTGGGCTCAATGGGTTTGATTGCAGGCTTATGGGCCGATAAATTTGACCAAATGGCGGCCTTCCAAAATTTCATCATCATGCCGATGACGTTTTTGAGCGGTGTGTTTTATTCCATCCATTCACTGCCCAGCTTTTGGCAAAGCGTGAGCCATCTCAACCCGTTCTTCTACATGATCGACGGCTTTCGTTTTGGTTTTTTTGGCCAAAGCGATGTGTCGCCATGGTTAAGTTTAGGTGTGGTGGGTGTGTGCGCAACGTTGGTGTCGGCCATCGCGCTGCACTTGCTGCGCACGGGTTACAAAATTAGAGGATAAGAATGACCGCCGAACAATTACAAGCCATCATCGCTGCAGGTCTGTCTTGCGAACATTTACACGTCGAGGGCGATGGCCGTCATTGGTATGCCACCTTGGTGTCCGCCGAGTTTGAAGGCAAGCGCCTCATCCAGCGCCACCAACAGGTGTACGCCACCTTGGGTGAAAAAATTAAAACAGACGAAGTTCACGCTTTGTCCATGAAAACCTACACACCTGCCGAGTGGCAAGCTGCACCTCAAGCCTAAGAAAACTATGGATAAATTACTCGTTCGCGGCGGTCGCACCCTCAATGGTGAGGTGCTGATTTCGGGCGCTAAAAACGCGGCCTTGCCCGAACTGTGCGCTGCCTTGTTGACTGACCAGCCTGTGACTCTGCACAACGTGCCGCAGTTACAAGATGTGGCCACCATGCTCAAACTCATCCGCAACATGGGCGTCACCGCCGAGCGCGCTGATGACGGCACGGTCAGTTTGGATGCCGGCGCGTTGAACAATCCCGCAGCCCCGTATGAGCTGGTGAAAACCATGCGCGCCTCGGTGCTAGCACTTGGCCCTTTGTTGGCTCGCTTTGGCCACGCCAAGGTGTCGCTGCCCGGCGGTTGTGCCATTGGCTCACGGCCTGTGGATCAGCACATCAAAGGCTTGCAAGCCATGGGTGCCAAGATTGAAGTCGAACACGGCTACATGGTTGCCAAACTCAACGGCGGTCGCACACGCCTCAAGGGCGCGCGCATTGCTACCGACATGGTTACCGTCACTGGCACAGAAAACTTCCTGATGGCTGCGGCTTTGGCCGAAGGCGAAACTGTTCTCGAAAACGCCGCGCAAGAGCCAGAAATCCCAGACTTGGCCGAAATGCTGATCGCGATGGGCGCGAAGATTGAAGGCCACGGCACGAGCCGCATTCGCATTCAAGGCGTTGAGCGTTTGCAGGGTTGCACCCACAAAGTGGTGGCCGATCGCATTGAAGCCGGCACGTTTTTGTGTGCCGTGGCTGCCACCGGCGGTGATGTGTTTTTGCGTCACGCCCGTGCCGACCATTTGGATGCGGTCATCGACAAGCTGCGCGACGCAGGTGCTGTGGTCACTGCCAATGAAGACGGCATTCGCATCCAAGGCGCAGCGCCTGCGTATGCGCACCTGAAGGCGCAAAACTTTCGCACTACCGAATACCCAGGATTTCCTACCGACATGCAAGCGCAGTTCATGGTCTTGAACGCGATTGCCAAGGGCACGTCCAAGGTGACAGAAACCATTTTTGAAAACCGCTTCATGCACGTCAACGAGTTGGTGCGCTTGGGCGCAAACATCCAAATTGAAGGCAAAGTGGCAGTGCTGGAAGGTGTGCAAAAGCTGTCTGGCGCCACCGTGATGGCCACCGATTTGCGCGCATCTGCCTCGCTGGTGATTGCAGGCTTGGTGGCCGACGGTGAAACCTTGGTGGACCGCATCTACCACTTGGACCGCGGCTACGACAAGATGGAAGCCAAGCTGCGCACCATCGGCGCTGACATTGAAAGGGTCAAATCATGATTACCCTCGCTCTTTCCAAAGGCCGCATTTTTGATGAAACCATGCCGCTGCTTAAAGCCGCGGGCATTGAAGTGTTGGAGGACCCAGAAAAGTCTCGCAAGCTCATCTTGCCCACCAACCACGCCAACGTGCGCGTGGTGTTGGTGCGTGCGTCTGACGTGCCCACGTATGTGCAGTACGGTGGCGCTGATTTGGGCGTGACTGGCCTTGACACCCTCATTGAACACGGCGGTGGCGTTGCAGCGGGTGTGGCTGCCACGGGCTTGTACCAACCGCTTGATTTACAAATTGCCAAATGCCGCATGAGCGTGGCGGTGCGCTCAGGCTTCGACTACGAGACCAAAGTCAAACAAGGCGCGCGCTTGAAGGTCGCTACCAAATACACCACCATCGCGCGTGACTTCTTCGCCACCAAAGGCGTGCACGTGGATTTGGTCAAACTTTATGGCTCCATGGAGTTGGCCCCGCTCACCGGCTTGGCCGATGCCATCGTGGACTTGGTGTCCACTGGCAATACGCTCAAGGCCAACCACTTGGTGGAAGTCGAGCGCATCATGGACATCAGCTCGCGCTTGGTGGTCAACCAAGCCGCGCTGAAGATGAAGCAGGCCGACATTCGCCGCATCATCGACGCTTTCTCTGCAGCCCTTCCTGCGTATTCATCAGCAAGTAAATAAACTCTCACCACTACCGCACACAAGATGGCCAAACCGCTTCGTCTCTCGACCACCAGTCCCACCTTTGAAGCCGATTTCAAAGCGCGTCTGCATTGGTCTGCCGACACCGACGCGGCCATCGAGCAGCGCGTGGCCGACATCGTGGCCGACGTGCAAAAACGCGGCGATGCCGCCGTGCTCGAATACACCGAGCGCTTTGATGGCTTGAAGGCCGACAACATGGCCGCTTTGGAGCTGACGCAAGCCGAACTGAAGGCCGCTTTTGATGGCTTGCCCACCGAGCAACGCGACGCTTTGCAAGCCGCCGCCGCACGCGTGCGCAGTTACCACGAGGCGCAAAAAAAGGCCAGCGGCGAAAGTTGGACCTACCGCGATGCCGATGGCACGCTGCTGGGCCAAAAAGTCACACCCCTCGACCGCGTGGGCATTTATGTGCCCGGTGGCAAAGCCGCTTATCCATCCAGCGTGTTGATGAACGCCATTCCTGCGCACGTCGCGGGCGTGCAAGAGATCATCATGGTGGTTCCTACGCCAGCAAGAGACAGAAGCTCGGCCAACGCCTCGCGCGGTGAGAAAAATCCATTGGTGCTTGCTGCTGCGTATGTGGCCGGCGTCAGCCGCGTCTTCACCATCGGCGGCGCACAAGCCGTAGCCGCTTTGGCCTACGGCACAGCCACCGTACCCGCGGTAGACAAAATCACCGGTCCCGGCAACGCCTATGTGGCCGCAGCCAAGCGCCGCGTGTTTGGCACGGTGGGCATCGACATGATTGCTGGCCCCAGCGAGATTCTGGTATTGGCCGATGGCTCCACGCCCGCTGATTGGGTGGCAATGGACTTGTTCAGCCAGGCCGAACACGACGAGCTGGCGCAAAGCGTGTTGCTCTGCCCCGATGCTGCTTACATCGACCGCGTGCAAGCCGAGATGGTGCGTTTGCTGCCGCAAATGCCGCGCAAGGACATCATCGAAAAATCGCTCAATGGCCGTGGTGTGCTCATCCATACCCGCAGCATGGAAGAAGCCTGCGCCATCAGTAACCGCATTGCACCCGAACATTTAGAGGTGTCAAGCAGCGAGCCGCATAAATGGGAGCCCTTGCTCAAGCACGCAGGCGCAATTTTCTTGGGCGCTTTTACCAGCGAAAGCTTGGGCGACTACTGCGCTGGCCCCAACCACGTGTTGCCCACCAGCGGCACGGCTCGTTTTAGCTCGCCTTTGGGCGTGTACGACTTTCAAAAGCGCAGCAGCCTAATTGAAGTGAGCGAGCAGGGCGCACAAACGCTGGGCAAGATTGCTGCGGTGTTGGCCTATGGCGAAGGCTTGCAAGCCCACGCCATGGCGGCTGAGTTTCGGTTGAAGAAAGACTGACATGACGAATCAAACGAACAAGGCCCTGCGTTTCATTCGCCCCGACGTTCAAGCCATGCACGCCTATGCCGTGCAGCACTCGGCGGGCATGGTCAAGCTTGACGCGATGGAAAACCCATTCACGCTCTCACTCGAATTGCAGGCCCAGTTGGGCGCGCGTTTGGGCGCGGTGGAAGTCAACCGTTACCCCGGCGCACGCATCGACGACCTCAAAAATGCGCTGGCGCGATACGTCCATTTGCCCGCAGGTTTGGGCTTGATGCTGGGCAACGGCTCTGACGAACTCATCTCTTTGTTGTCGATGGCCTGCGCCATTCCAAACGCCAAAGTGTTGGCCCCTGAGCCCGGCTTTGTGATGTACGGCATGAGTGCCAAGCTGCAAGGTTTGCAATACATACCCGTGCCGCTCAAGGCCGACTTTGATCTGGACGAAGTCGCCATGTCTGCCGCCATCGCGCAGCATGAGCCCGCCATTGTTTACATCGCGTACCCCAACAATCCCACGGCCAATTTGTGGGATGCCCACACCATTCGCCGCCTCATCACCCAGGTCAGTGCCTACGGTGGCTTGGTGGTGATGGACGAGGCGTACCAGCCGTTCTCCAGCAAAAGCTGGTTGGGCGAAATTCGCCTACACCCAGCGGCCAATGCCCATGTGTTGTTGATGCGCACCTTATCCAAGTTTGGTTTGGCTGGTGTTCGCTTGGGCTACATGATTGCCCCGCAAGCGCTGATCAACGAGATTGACAAACTGCGACCACCTTACAACGTGAGCGTGCTGAACGCCGAGTGCGCTCTGTTTGCCCTAGAGCACGCCGAGGTGTTTGCTCTGCAAGCTGCCACCGTTCGCACCGAGCGTGAAGTCTTATTCAAAGCTTTACAGCAGATGGCGGGCGTCACGCCTTTCGCCAGCGAAGCCAACATGATGGTGCTGCGTTTCCATGGCAATACCGATTCAGATACCGATGCCGCCAACCGTGCTTTTGAGGTCCTCAAGGCTCATCAAGTGTTGGTGAAGAACGTTTCTAAAATGCATCCATTGCTGGTAAATTGCTTGCGCTTGACCATCGGAACACCCGACGAGAACCAACAGCTCTTGGCTGCCCTGCAAGCAGCACTTATTTCATCGAAAGTCACGACATGACATCACAAACACCAGCGCGTATTGCCGAAGTCAGCCGCAACACGGCCGAGACCCAAATCATTGTCAAGATCAACCTTGACGGCACGGGCCAATCTAAGCTCTCTACCGGCATTGGCTTCTTTGACCACATGCTCGACCAAATCGCACGTCATGGTTTGATTGACCTCGACATCCAAGCCAAGGGCGACCTGCACATAGACGGTCACCACACCGTGGAAGACGTGGGCATTACCTTGGGTCAAGCGTTTGCCAAAGCCGTGGGCGACAAAAAAGGCATTCGCCGCTACGGCCACGCCTATGTGCCGCTCGACGAAGCCCTCAGCCGCGTGGTGGTGGACTTCTCGGGCCGTCCTGGTTTGATCATGCACGTGCCGTTTAAGAGCGGCATGATTGGCGAGTTCGACAGCCAGTTGGCGTTTGAATTTTTCCAAGGCTTTGTGAACCACGCGTTTGTCACCTTGCACATCGACAACCTGCGTGGCGAAAACGCGCACCACCAAGCTGAGACTGTGTTCAAAGCCTTTGCCCGCGCCTTGCGCGCAGCTTTGGAATTGGACCCACGCTCTGCCGGCATGATCCCCTCCACCAAGGGAAGCCTGTGATCCCTCGCGCTTATGCATAACAAAGTGGCCGTGGTTGATTACGGCATGGGCAACTTGCGCTCGGTGGCGCAGGCGGTCATGCATGCCGCTTCGGAGGTGGACCATGCTGAGGTAATCGTCACCTCTGACCCGCAAGTGGTGCGCCACGCGCACCGCGTGGTCTTGCCCGGCCAAGGCGCTATGCCTGATTGCATGCGCGAGTTGCGCGAGTCGGGTTTGCTGGAAGCCGTGTTAGATGCTGCTGACAAAAAGCCATTGTTTGGTGTGTGCGTCGGCATGCAAATGATGCTCGACCACAGCGCCGAGGGCGACACACCCGGCTTGGGTTTAATTGCTGGCGAGGTGGTGAAGTTTGATTTAGCCGGTCGCTTGCAAGCTGACGGCAGCCGCTTCAAAGTGCCGCAAATGGGTTGGAATCAAGTGTTGCAAGCCCAACCGCACGCCTTGTGGCAAGGTATTCCCGATGCCAGCTTTTTCTACTTTGTGCACAGCTTTTATGCTTGCCCCAGAGATTTAGCGCATGCGGCAGCCCAAACCGACTACGGTAGCCTTTTTACATGCGCCGTGGCCCGTGACAACCTTTTTGCGACACAATTTCACCCAGAAAAAAGTGCGGCACATGGCTTGGCCTTGTTTCGAAATTTTCTGCACTGGAACCCTTGAACCTTTAAACCATCATGTATTTAATTCCTGCCATTGACCTCAAAGACGGACATTGCGTGCGCCTCAAACAAGGCGACATGGAGCAATCCACCACCTTCGGTGAAGACCCAGCGCAAATGGCGCTCAACTGGGTGGCCAAAGGCGCACGTCGCCTGCACTTGGTTGACTTGAACGGTGCCTTCGCTGGCACACCCCAAAACAAAGCGGCCATCAAAGCCATTTTGAAAGCGGTGGGTCATAACATTCCGGTGCAGTTGGGGGGCGGCATTCGCGACCTCGACACGATTGAAAAATACATCGACGCTGGCCTAAGCTACGTCATCATCGGCACCGCTGCCGTGAAAAACCCCGGCTTCTTGCGCGATGCGTGCAGCGCCTTTGGCGGCCACATCATCGTCGGCCTAGATGCCAAAGACGGCAAAGTGGCCACCGACGGCTGGAGCAAGCTCACTGGCCATGATGTGGCTGACCTTGGCAAAAAGTTTGAAGACTACGGCGTCGAGTCCATCATCTACACCGACATTGGTCGCGATGGCATGCTGAGTGGCATCAACATCGACGCTACCGTCAAGTTGGCTCAAGCCGTGTCTATCCCAATCATCGCTTCTGGCGGTTTGTCCAACATGGCCGACATCGAACAGTTGTGCGCAGTAGAAGACGAGGGCGTGGAAGGCGTGATCTGCGGCCGCGCCATTTACAGCGGCGATTTGGACTTTGAAAAAGCCCAAGCCCGCGCTGACGAGCTCAATGGCTAATGCCACAGCCGCCAGCAGCGCTGCCTGCGGCGAGCTTTACCGCGGTCTAGCCTGCCAGCGCTTGACCTTGCCTTGCGGAGACACCGTGCTGGTGGCCCTGCAAGGCGCGCATGTGTTGTCGTGGGTCAGTCAAGGCCGCGAGCGTTTGTATCTAAGCCCCCATAACCTGTGGGATGGCAAGTCCGCCATCCGTGGTGGCGTGCCCGTGTGCTTTCCTCAGTTCAACCAACGCGGCTCCTTGCCCAAGCATGGCTTTGCACGCAACATGCGTTGGCACTTTGGGCACTTTGTCGAGGTGGCGCAAAGCGGTGATGCCACGCACAAGGTCGAATCTGAGGTCAGCGATGAAGGCGCAAGCATGAACTTCACGCTCTGCACCAACCCAGATACCTTGTTGCTGTGGCAACAAGCCTTTGTGGCCGAGATGTGTATCAACTTGGCCCCAGGCCAGTTGACCGTTACCTTGATCGTCAACAACACCGAAACGCTAAATGAATTGCACTTCACCGGCGCACTGCACACTTACCTAGCGGTGGACGACATCGATCTGACCGAGCTGCGTGGCCTAGGCGGCCGCCCCGAATGGGATGCGGTGGCCGATGTGCATGGCCTAGCTGACGAGGCGCTGTACTTTGATGGCGAGTTTGACCGTGTGTACTCATGGGGTGAAAGCGCATCGTCAAACCCACTGCACCTGCAAGACGGCACAAGCTCCCTGCAAATTGAACAAAGCCCCTCATGGGCCAATTCAGTGGTGTGGAACCCGGGCGAGGGCAAGTGCGCCGCACTGGCCGACATGCCCGCCCAAGGCTTTGCGCGCATGTTGTGCGTGGAAGCCGCGCAGGTGTTAGACCCCATCTCGATTCCCGCTGGTGGCCAATGGGTTGGCTGGCAGCGTTTGACCGTTTCTTGAAGAACTCTTTGGATCTCTATGCTTGCTAAGCGCATCATTCCTTGCCTCGACGTGACCGGCGGTCGCGTCGTCAAAGGCGTCAACTTTGTCGAGCTGCGCGATGCAGGCGACCCTGTGGAAATCGCGGCACGCTACAACGACCAAGGCGCTGACGAGCTCACCTTCTTGGACATCACCGCCACCAGCGACGCACGCGATGTGATTCTTCACATCATTGAAGCCGTGGCCAGCCAAGTGTTTATCCCTCTCACTGTGGGTGGTGGTGTGCGCACCGTTGACGACGTGCGCCGCATGCTCAACGCAGGCGCTGACAAAGTGAGCTTTAACTCTGCGGCCATTGCCAACCCACAAGTCATTCGCGATGCGTCAGCCAAATACGGCGCGCAGTGCATCGTGGTGGCCATCGACGCCAAACGCCGCACCGCAGAAGACGAACAACGTGCAGGTGCAAACGGTTTACCCGTCGGCCCCGGCTGGGATGTGTTCAG
>NZ_JBBAOV010000010.1:0-64543 GCF_040401135.1 Limnohabitans sp.
AACATCAGCCGTCGCATGGCGGTGAATCACTTCTTCGGCGCGAAGAAGGCCTAAGAATCGATAGCTCTTATGAGCTATCGCGTTTTCCATCAGCCATCCGACATTCGTCGGGTGGCTGATTCATTTATCTCAGCACAAAATGCAAAAACTATTACTCACCATTGACAAAATCAGCACCCAGGTTGGTCAAGTGTTTGCTTGGCTTATTCTTGCGCTCACTTTCATGATCACATGGGAAGTAATCTCGCGCTATGCGTTTGACAACCCTCACCCTTGGGCCTTCGATGTGATGAGCATGATGTATGGCTCTCTCTTCATGATGGCCGGCGCTTACACCTTGTCGAAAAACGGTCATGTGCGTGGTGACGTCTTGTATGGGTTTTTCACGCCGCGATTGCAAGCAGGCTTTGACTTAACGCTCTACTTTGTCTTCTTCATTCCAGGCATCGTGGCTTTGGCGTGGGCGGGTTACAACTATGCGGGCGAGTCTTGGGCCATCAACGAACATTCAAACGTGACTGCGAATGGCCCGCCTGTCTACCCCTTTAAAACCATCATCCCAATTGCAGGCACTCTTTTGTTGTTGCAGGGCTTGGTAGAAATTGTGCGTTGCGTGCTTTGCCTGCAAACCGGCGAGTGGCCCAAACGCGGTGACGACGTGGACGAAGTAGACGTTGAAAAACTCAAAGAAATGGTCAACGTTAAAGACGAGGACATCGCCAAGCTCGATGCCTATGTTGTCGGTGCCAAGGGAACACAAAAATGAAAAAAGAAATATGGTTTGGCCTGAGCATCATGGCCGTGGTCGTGTTGGCGGCTTTTGTTTTACTGCCCCCCGTGTCAGAAATGGCCAATGGCCACTTGGGCTTGCTGATGTTGGCCTTGGTGGTTGTGGCCATCATGTTGGGTTTCCCTACAGCCTTTACCCTGATGGGCATGGGCATGATCTTCGCCTGGTTGGCATATAAAAGCCAAAATCCAGAGCTAGCTGTCACGCAAACTTTGGACTTGATGGTGCAACGCACCTACTCAGTGATGTCCAACGATGTGCTGATTTCGATTCCGCTGTTTGTGTTCATGGGCTACCTGATTGAACGCGCCAACTTGATTGAAAAGCTCTTCAAGAGCATGCACTTGGCTGCGGCCCGCGTGCCAGGATCGTTGGCGGTGGCCACCATCATTACCTGCGCGATCTTTGCAACAGCGACCGGCATTGTGGGTGCCGTGGTGACCTTGATGGGCCTGCTGGCCCTGCCCGCCATGCTTCGAGCTGGCTACAGCGTGCAGTTGTCGGCGGGTGCAATTACCGCGGGTGGTTGCCTTGGTATTTTGATTCCGCCTTCGGTCATGCTGATTGTGTATGGCGCGACGGCTGGCGTGTCGGTGGTCAAGCTGTATGCGGGCGCCTTCTTTCCCGGAATCATGCTGGCAACCTTGTATGTGGTTTACGTGATCGTTATTGCCAAGCTCAAGCCGCATTTGGCACCGCCTATGTCGGCTGAAGACCGCTATGTACCGCTGCCACCCGTGGCGCATGAAGTGTCTTTGACGATCAGCGACAAAGTATTGCCCGGTTTGATTGGTGCCATCAAGGGCAAGCGCAACGCTGCTGTGCCCCTTAGCGAACTGCTCAAGCAACTGGGCATTGCCTTGCTGCCAGCCGTTTCTGCTTTGGTGATCATGGGCGCCATCTTTATGTCGGTCACGGCCCCCGCACCGTTGGAAGATGTGCAAGGTGTTGTCTCGATGGGTGGCGGTTTTGAAGATCCAGCCCCCGAAGCAGAAGCCGGCGATTTAGCTGAACCTGGCGATTTGCAAGCGCCCCCCGGCACGGACGAACCTGCGGCCAAAGTGGCTATCGAGGCACCCGCTGCAGCAGAAGTAGCCCCTTCCGAACCAGCAGCCCCGCAAGAGCGCTTAGATGCCCCTGCCTCCTTCTGGATTGGCTTGGCCAGCGTGGCTGTGGCATTGGCCATCTTCTACACCTACTTCAGCTTTGTGCGCCTTGAGATTTTCAAGATGTTGCTAGGCTCGTTCTTCCCACTGGCCATCATGATTTTGGCGGTGCTTGGCACCATCGTGTTTGGCTTGGCCACTCCGACTGAGGCCGCGGCGATGGGATCGATGGGTGGTTTGTTGTTGGCGGGCGCTTATCGCCGTCTCAACATGACGGTGATGCGCGAATCGGTGTACCTAACCGCCAAAACCAGCGCCATGGTGTGTTGGCTGTTTGTGGGCTCCAGCATCTTCTCGGCAGCGTTTGCGCTGTTGGGCGGACAAGACTTGATCAACACCTGGGTGCTGGGCATGGACCTGACGCCCACGCAGTTCATGATCTTGGCGCAAGTGGTGATCTTCTTGCTGGGCTGGCCGTTGGAGTGGACTGAGATCATTGTGATTTTCATGCCCATCTTTATCCCGTTGCTGCCGCACTTCAACATCGACCCGCTGTTCTTTGGCTTGTTGGTGGCGTTGAACCTGCAAACTGCGTTCTTAAGCCCGCCTGTGGCGATGGCAGCGTTTTACTTGAAAGGCGTCAGCCCTCCTCATGTGACGCTGAACCAAATCTTTGCAGGCATGCTGCCGTTTATGGGCATTCAAGTGTTTGCCATCTTCTTGCTGTACATGTTTCCAGCAATTGGCATGTGGCTGCCTAGCGTGCTTTACAAATAAGCATCTTTAGCACCACGCAAAGCCGCAGCGCCTTTTGGTCTGCGGCTTTTTTCTTGCCACTTTGTCTTGGTTATTAGGGCAACTCCTCTTCACACGCGCTGCCAAGTTGCTATGATTGACGTTTACGTAAACGTAAGCTAAACATCACGTTTTATCTGCTTTTCTTTCGGAGCCTCCCATGTCTAACCTGTCCGCCGAATTCCAAGCCCTTGCCAACTACAAGCCCACGCAAAAAGTGCGCTTCGTCACAGCGGCCAGTTTGTTTGACGGTCACGATGCGGCCATCAACATCATGCGTCGCATTTTGCAAGGCATGGGCGCCGAGGTGATTCATTTGGGCCACAACCGCTCGGTGGACGAGGTGGTCACAGCTGCGCTGCAAGAAGACGTGCAGGGCATTGCCATCAGCTCGTACCAAGGCGGCCATGTGGAGTATTTCAAATACATGGTGGACTTGCTGCGCGAGCGCGGTGGTGAACACATTCAAGTGTTTGGCGGCGGCGGTGGCGTGATCGTGCCGCCCGAAATTCGAGAGCTGCAAGCCTACGGCGTGACCCGCATCTACAGCCCCGAAGACGGCCAGAAGATGGGCCTGCAAGGGATGATTGGCGAGATGATCATGCGCTGCGACACAGACCTGTCGGGCTACGCGCCTGCCGCTGTGAAAGACATTCAAGGCCACAGCGAAATGGCTTGGCGCAAACTGGCGCAGCTCATCACGGCTTTAGAGAACGAAAAGGCAGACCCCAAGATGGTTGAAGCCGTGCGCAAAGAATCGATCAAACACCAAGTGCCTGTGCTCGGCATCACCGGCACAGGCGGTGCGGGCAAGTCGTCACTCACCGACGAACTGGTGCGTCGTATTCGTCTGGACCAAGGCGATGCGTTGCGCATTGCTGTCATTTCCATCGACCCCTCACGCCGCAAGAGCGGTGGCGCGCTGCTGGGCGACCGCATTCGCATGAATGCCATTTCGCCTTGGCGCAGCGGTCAGCGCGTGTTCATGCGCTCCCTCGCCACACGCGACTTTGGCAGTGAAATTAGCGCGGCCTTGCCCGATGTGTTGGCCGCTACCAAGTGCGCGGGGTTTGACTTGATCATTGTGGAAACCTCGGGCATTGGCCAGGGCGATGCCGCCATCGTGCCGCATGTGGATGTGCCCATGTATGTGATGACACCCGAGTTTGGCGCGGCCAGCCAGTTGGAGAAAATAGACATGCTCGACTTTGCCGAGTTTGTGGCCATCAACAAGTTTGACCGCAAAGGCGCCAGCGACGCGCTGCGCGATGTGGCCAAACAAGTGCAGCGCAACAAAGAGGCGTGGACCACGCCCACCGAGCAAATGCCCGTGTTTGGCACCATGGCCGCCCGCTTTAACGACGACGGCGTGACCGCGCTTTACCAAGCGCTGAAAGGCCGATTGGCCGAGCTGGGCCTGAGCTTCAAAGATGGCTTTCTGCCACGCGTCGACGTGCGCCACAGCAGCAACCAAACGCCCGTGGTGCCTGCCGCACGCGCACGCTATTTGGCCGAAATTACCGACACCGTGCGCGGCTACAAAAAACGCGCACGCACACAGGCCAAACTGGCCCGTGAAATTCAACAACTGCGCGAAGCCGCACGCATGCTGTCTGAAGGCAAACCGGGCCGCGCCAAAGCATCAGAGGCGGCGATCGACTTGGCCTTTAGCCGCGAAGAAAACTTAGGTGGCGCAGAGCGCAAGCTGCTGGCCCAATGGCCCGATCTACAAGCCGCCTACGCCGGCGATGAGTACGTGGTGAAGATTCGCGACAAAGAAATTCGCACCGCGCTCACCACCAAATCGCTGAGCGGCACGGTGATTCGCAAAGTGGCCTTGCCCACCTACGAAGACCACGGCGAAATTTTGAAATGGCTCATGCTCGACAACGTGCCTGGCAGCTACCCTTACACCGCTGGCACCTTTGCGTTTAAGCGCGAGGGCGAAGACCCCACGCGCATGTTTGCAGGCGAAGGCGATCCCTTCCGCACCAACCGCCGCTTCAAGCTGGTGAGCGAAGGCCTTCCTGCCAAGCGCTTGTCCACCGCGTTTGACTCGGTCACGCTGTATGGCAACGACCCCGATCTGCGCCCCGACATTTACGGCAAAGTGGGCAACTCGGGCGTGAACGTGGCCACGCTGGACGACATGAAGGTGTTGTACGACGGGTTTGATTTGTGCAACCCCACCACCAGCGTGTCGATGACCATCAACGGCCCAGCACCGTCCATCTTGGCAATGTTCATGAACACCGCCATTGACCAAAACCTTGATAAATTCAAGGCCGACAAAGGCCGCAACCCGACCGATGCCGAGGCCGCCGACATCAAAGCGTGGGTCATGCAAAACGTGCGCGGCACGGTGCAAGCCGATATCTTGAAAGAAGACCAAGGGCAGAACACGTGCCTCTTCTCAACAGAGTTTTCATTGAAGGTGATGGGCGACATCGCGCAGTACTTTGTGCACAACCAAGTGCGCAACTTTTACAGCGTGTCCATCAGCGGTTATCACATTGCCGAAGCGGGGGCGAACCCCATTTCGCAACTGGCGTTCACGTTGTCGAATGGCTTCACGTTTGTCGAGGCCTACCTCGCGCGCGGCATGCACATTGACGACTTTGCACCCAACCTGAGCTTCTTCTTCAGCAACGGCATGGACCCCGAGTACACCGTGATGGGCCGCGTGGCACGCCGCATTTGGGCCGTGGCCATGAAAGAAAAATACGGCGCGAACGAGCGCAGTCAAAAGCTGAAATACCACATCCAAACCTCAGGCCGTTCACTGCACGCGCAAGAGATTCAGTTCAACGACATTCGCACCACGTTGCAAGCGCTGATCGCGATCTACGACAACTGCAACAGCCTGCACACCAACGCGTTTGACGAAGCCATCACCACGCCCACCGAAGACTCGGTGCGTCGCGCCATGGCGATTCAGCTCATCATCAACCGAGAGTGGGGCTTGGCCAAAAACGAAAACCCCAGCCAAGGCGCCTTCATCATCGAAGACCTGACCGAGTTGGTGGAAGAGGCCGTGCTGGCCGAATTCGAGCGCATTGCCGAGCGCGGCGGCGTGTTGGGCGCGATGGAGACGGGCTACCAACGCGGCAAGATTCAAGACGAATCGATGACCTACGAAATGCTTAAGCACACGGGCGAGCTGCCCATCATCGGCGTCAACACCTTCCGCAACCCGCACGGCGAGCAAGTGATGGACAAGCTGGAGTTGGCCCGCTCAACTGAAGAAGAAAAGCAAAGCCAGTTGAACCGCTTGAACGACTTCCAGGCACGCCACCAAGACGCGGCAGCCGTGCAAATCAAGCGCCTGCAGCAAGCGGTGATCGACAACGCCAACGTGTTTGAGGTGTTGATGGATGCGGTGCGTGTGTGTTCACTGGGACAAATTACCCACGCTTTGTTTGAGGTGGGTGGGCAGTACCGAAGGAATATGTAATCGGTAATATCGGGGTATGAGTATCCGCCCACCCTTCACCGCCCCCACCCAGCACACCGATGCTGGCAGCGCCTTGGCACAAGTGCAAGCGCTGTACCAAATCAGCCTTGACCACCTGAGGCTCGCCATGCGCGACTTCGTCGCAGGCACGCACTTTGAACAGCGTGTGCGCGCGTTTTACCCGTTTGTGCGCATCCATACCAAGACCGGTGCGCTGCAAGCAGACAACGATGGTGCGCGTTTGAGCTACGGCTTTGTGGCCGAGCCTGGACGTTATGAGACCACCCTGACCCGCCCCGATTTGTTTGCTGCGTATTACCGCGAACAGTTCAGCTTGCTACTGCAAAACCACGGCGGAACGCTAGAGGTGGGTGTGAGCCACCAGCCTATTCCCGTGCATTTTTCGTTTGCCGACAACGACCATGTGGAAGGCGAGATGAGCGCCGAGCGCCGCCAGCTGATGCGCGAGGTGTTTGACCTGCCCGACCTCACCGCCATGGACGACGGCATTGCCAACGGCACGTTTGAAGCCAAGGCGGGCGAGCCGCAGCCCTTGTCGCTGTTCACCGCTGCGCGCATGGACTATTCGCTGCAGCGCTTGCGCCACTACAGCGGCACCAGCCCTGAGCATTTTCAAAACTACGTGTTGTTTACCAACTACCAGTTCTACATTGACGAGTTTGTGCGCTTGGGCCACGAGGCCATGCAAGACCCGCACAGCGAGTACATCGCGTTTGTCGAGCCAGGCAATGTGGTGACACGCCGTGTGGGTTTGCCCGCTGATGACAATGACTCATTAGGCAAAGTGCCGCCGCGTTTGCCGCAAATGCCGGGCTACCACCTGGTGCGCGCAGATCGCACGGGCATCACCATGGTCAACATTGGCGTGGGCCCGGCCAATGCCAAAAATATCACCGACCACATTGCGGTGCTTCGCCCACATGCATGGCTGATGCTGGGCCACTGCGCGGGCCTGCGCACCACCCAACAGCTGGGCGACTACGTGCTAGCCCACGCCTATGTGCGTGAGGACCACGTGCTGGACGAAGAGCTGCCACTTTGGGTGCCTATCCCCGCGCTGGCCGAAATTCAAGTTGCGTTAGAGCAAGCGGTGAAAGACGTGACGCAATGCGAGGGCCAAGAGCTGAAACGCATCTTGCGCACGGGCACTGTGGCCAGCACCGACAACCGCAACTGGGAACTGCTGCCCAACAAAACGCCCCAACGCCGCTTTAGCCAAAGCCGCGCTGTGGCGCTGGACATGGAAAGCGCCACGATTGCAGCCAACGGGTTTAGGTTTCGTGTGCCCTACGGCACGCTGCTGTGCGTGAGCGATAAGCCGCTGCACGGCGAGATCAAACTACCGGGCATGGCCAACCACTTTTACCGAGAGCGTGTAGACCAGCACCTACGCATTGGCATGCGGGCCATCGAGCTGCTGCGCCAGCAAGGGCCGGCGCAGTTGCACAGTCGCAAGTTGCGAAGCTTTGCTGAGGTGGCGTTTCAATAGGCCTTAAAGCGCATCACCCATCTTCTCGCCCAAACGCACGCCCTGTGCGGCTTGCCAAGCAGGGCTGAGCGCAATCGTGTTTTTGGGCCACAGCAACACCACGGTTGAGCCCAACAAAAAGCGGCCCATTTCGTCGCCTTGCTTCAAGCTCAGCTTGGGGTCGTCATAGGTCCACTCGCGCACCATGCCCGGGCGCGGTGGGTTAACCACACCATGCCACGGCGTAGCCATGCTGCCCACGATGGTGGCGCCGACGAGCACCAACACAAATTGCAAAGGCTTCACGTCAGCACTGGCAGAGGCGTCAACAGGCATGTCAAACACACACACCACCCGCTCGTTGCGCGCAAACAAGCCAGGCACGCCTCGCGCCGTGGCGGGATTGACCGAGAACAAATCACCGGGCACATGAATCATGCGGCGCAAGCGGCCTGCGCTGGGCATGTGGATGCGGTGGTAGTCCTTGGGGCTGAGGTAGATGGTGGCGAACTCGCCGTCTTGGAACTGAGCCGCCAATGCAGCATCGCCGCCCACCAGCGCTTGCGTGCTGTAGCGGTGGCCTTTGGCTTGGAAAATTTGATCGCCCTCGATGTGTCCCAGCTGGCTGATGGCACCGTCCACGGGGCACACAAATGCGGCATCGGCCAAGGGGCGTGCGCCGGGCTTGAGGGCGCGGGTAAAAAAGTCGTTAAAGCTGGCGTACTGCGTGATGTCGGGCTGGGCGGCCTCGTCCATGTTGACTTGGTACTTGCCCACAAACCACCTGATGAGGGCATGTGTCCATTTGCCGCCACGCGCTCGGGCCACAGTGCCCGCCAAAACCGTGAGGGCGTGTTTGGGTAGCGCGTATTGCAGGGCTACAAATGTGTGTTCATTCATTTTGCAATTTTAGGCGGGCAAAATAGGCCCATGAGCACCCCCCTTTTTGAATGCCAACATCTGGTCAAACGCTACGGTGACAACACCGTGGTGAACGACGTGTCTTTCAGCATCGCGCCTGGCGAATGTTTGGGCGTCATCGGCCCCAACGGCGCGGGCAAAACCACCACGCTGCGCATGTGCTTGGGGCTCGCCCAGCCCGACGGCGGCAGCATCAAAGCGTTTGGCCTGTCCATGCCCGAAGATGCACTGGCCATCAAGGCACGCTTAGGGGTGGTGAGCCAATTTGACACGCTAGACCCCGATTTCACTTGCGCCGAAAATTTGATGGTGTTTGGCCGCTACTTTGGCATGAAGAAGGCCGACATTCAGGCGCGCATTCCGCAGCTTTTAGAGTTTGGCGCGCTCGCACACAAGGCCGACGCCAAGCCCGGCGAGTTGTCGGGCGGCATGAAGCGCCGGCTCAGCCTGTCCCGGGCCCTGATTAACAACCCCGATTTGCTGCTGCTGGACGAGCCCACCACCGGTCTAGACCCGCAGGCGAGACACCTGATGTGGGAACGTTTGCAGCAACTGCTGCAACAAGGCAAATCAATCTTGCTGACCACCCACTTTATGGACGAGGCCGAGCGTTTGTGCAACCGCTTGCTGGTGCTGGACCACGGCAAAAAGATTGCCGAAGGCACACCGCGTGATTTGATAGCCCAGCACCTAGAGCCCGATGTGGTGGAGGTGTATGGCAACGGCGCATTGGCATTGGTGGGCAGCCCCATCGCAGCCTTGGCGCAACGCGTGGAGACCAGCGGCGAGACCGTGTTTTTCTACACCCAAGATGCCGCGCAAGTGCTGCAGGCGCTCAACGCCCACGCGGGCCTGCGCACGCTGCACCGCCCCGCCAACTTGGAAGATTTGTTTTTGAAAATGACCGGACGCCAAATCCGTGAGGAAGGTTAATCAGTGATGAACACCTATTTCCGTTTCTGGCCCGTCTTCATGCGCAACCTGTTGGTGTGGCGCAAGCTCGCCATTCCCAGCTTGGTGGCCAACATTGCCGAACCTTTGATGTGGCTGGTGGCCTTTGGCTACGGCATGGGCGCCCTGGTGGGCGAGGTGACTTTGGGCGAACTACAAGTGCCCTACATGTTGTTCTTGGCCAGTGGCTCGATTTGTATGAGCGCCATGAACGCCGCCACGTTTGAAGCCCTCTACTCCGCCTTCTCGCGCATGCATGTGCAAAAAACATGGGACGGCATTTTGAACGCCCCCATGCGTTTGGACGATGTGCTGCTGGCCGAAATGCTGTGGGCTGCGTTCAAGGCCCTGTTCACCATCACCGCCATCTTAGGCGTGATGGCAGCGCTGGGCATCACCCAAAGCTGGAAGCTCTTAGCCGCCTGGCCCATCCTGTTGTTTGTGGGCATCACCTTCAGCTGCATTGCGCTGATCTTCAACGCACTGGCCAAGGGCTATGACTTTTTCACCTACTACTTCACGCTGTTTCTGACGCCCATGATGTTTTTGAGCGGCGTGTTCTTTCCGCGTGACCAGCTGCCCGGCATCGTGCGCGACATTTCAGAATGGCTGCCCCTCACCCAAGCCATTGCCTTGGTACGCCCCTTGTTTTTAGACCAATGGCCTGCTAACCCGGCGCTGCATTTAGGCGTGTTGGCCATCTACACTGTGTTCGCCTGGAAGATCGCTCTGCACCTGACGAAGAAACGTTTTCGCGCATAACTACCCGCAAGCGAGTTGGCTTGGGGCGGCTGACGATTTCTGGTACTCCAGCATGAGGAAGACGCCCCAAGCTAACTCGCTGAAGCATTAAAAATTGACCTACGTCAGCCATCAGCACCCCCTCGCTCGCTAATATTGTTTTTTTAATTTCACCCATCAACAAGGATTTCCCAATGAGCATTCAAACCGTAGGCATCATCGGCGCCGGCACCATGGGCAACGGCATCGCACAAGCCTGTGCAGTGTCTGGCGTGAACGTGGTGATGGTCGATATCTCTGACGCTGCCGTGGCCAAGGGCTTGGCCACCGTGTCGGGCAGTTTGGATCGCTTGATCAAGAAAGAAAAAATCACCGAGGCCGACAAAGCTGCTGCCTTGGCGCGCATCACCATCAGCACCAGCTACGACGACCTCCAAGTCGCGCAGCTGGTCATCGAAGCCGCGACCGAAAACTTCGACCTTAAGGTGAAAATCGTCAAACAGCTCGATGCCATGCTGGCCCCCGAGGCCATCATCGCGTCCAACACCTCGTCGATTTCTATTACCAAATTGGCCGCGGTCACCACGCGTGCTGACCGCTTCATTGGCATGCACTTTTTCAACCCCGTGCCCATGATGGCGCTGGTCGAGATCATCCGTGGTTTGCAAACATCCGATGCCTCGCACGCCGCCGTGCACGACCTGTCCACACGCTTGGGCAAGAGCCCCATCACGGTGAAGAACTCACCGGGCTTTGTGGTGAACCGCATCTTGGTGCCCATGATCAACGAGGCCTTCTTTGTGTTGGCCGAAGGTGTGGCCACTGCCAAAGACATTGACGCCGGCATGATGTTGGGCTGCAACCAACCCATCGGCCCCTTGGCCTTGGCCGACATGATTGGCTTGGATGTGTGCGTGGCCGTGATGGATGTGTACTTGCAAGAGTTTGGCGACAGCAAATACCGCGCTTGCCCACTGCTCAAAGAGATGGTGGCCGCAGGCCAACTGGGCCGCAAAACTGGCCACGGCGTTTACACCTACTAACCCACACGACGACGCTGCATAAAAGCCTTGGCATGAAGTACGCCCTGCTCTCTGACATCCATAGCAACTTGCACGCGCTCGACGCGTGCTTGGCACATGCGCAAGCCCAAGGGGTAGAGCGCGTGGCCATCTTGGGTGACTTGGTGAGCTATGGCGCATTCCCCGCCGAGGTGGTGGCACGCTGCCAAGCCTTGCAACAAGAAGGCGCCATCGTGCTGCGGGGCAACCACGAAGAGTTGATTCAAACCCACAACATCAACTCCGCCAACCCTAACCCCTCATTGGGCAGCCAAACGGCGGAATGGACGCATGACCAGCTGTCACCCGCACAACGCTTTTGGCTTGAAATTTTGCCCCTCACCGCACAGGCCGAGCAGATGCTGCTTGTACACGCCAGCGCCGATGCGCCCGAGCTTTGGCGGTATGTGAATGACGAGCGCACTGCAGCCTTAAGCCTAGACGCCGCATGCGCCCACCCCGATGTGCGCTACGTGTTTGGCGGCCATGTGCACCACCAGTCGCTGTACTACCGAGGCACGGGCCGCCAGTTAATGGCGTTCAAGCCCACCTCGGGTGTGCCCATTCCCACCCCCAAACACCGCCAGTGGATTGCCACCATCGGTTCGGTGGGTCAGCCACGCGATGGCAACCCTCGCGCCATGTACGCCGTGTTTGACAGCACAGCCGCCAAGTTGACCTTTCACCGCGTGGCGTATGACCACCGTGCAGCCGCTCGCGCCGTGCGCGAAGCGGGCTTGCCCGAATACTTTGCGCAACGCTTGGAGACCGGCAAGTGAAGCGCTTAGAAGCAGGCACCGAGCTGGACGGCTTTCGCATCGGTGCTTGCTTGCACGCGGGCGGCATGGCGCACATTTACCAAGTGACCTATGCCGACGCGCGTCCCGCGCCGTTTGATATGGTGATGAAGGTGCCACGCATGACCGTAGGCGATGGTGCTGAAAACATTGTGGGCTTCGAGGTGGAGCACCAAATTTTGCAGGTGCTGCACGGCACGCATGTGCCTCGTTTTGTGGCGGCGGGTGACCTTGCTCACCTGCCGTACTTGGTGATGGAGCATGTGCCTGGCTTGACCTTGCAACACGTGCTCGACGCGCATACGCAAAACAAAACACGCGCAGAAGTGACTGACTTTGCACGCTTAGGCGCTGCCATTGCCCGTGCTGCGCACAGCCTGCACCAACAAAACACCTGCCACCTCGACATCAAACCCGCCAACGTGCTGTTGCATCCCAACGGCCACGCGGTGCTGCTGGACTTTGGCTTGTCCTGCCACGCGCACTACCCAGACTTATTGGCTGAGGAACTCCGCAAAGCCGTGGGCTCGCCCGCGTGGATTTCGCCTGAGCAAGTGGTGGGCGTGCGCGGCGACCCACGCAGCGACATCTTTGCCATCGGCGTCATGCTGTACGAGCTGGCCACCGGCGAGCTGCCCTTTGGCAACCCACAAACACAAGGCGGTATGCGCCAACGATTGTGGATGGACCCCACGCCGCCGCGCCGCTTACGCGACGACTTGCCCGAGTGGTTTCAAGAAGTGGTGCTGCGCTGCCTAGAGCCCGAAGCGGCCAAGCGTTACCCATCGGCCGCACATTTGGCGTTTGACCTGGAACACCCAGAACAAGTGAAGGTGAGCAAACGTGGCAAGCAACTGGAAGGCACTCCGTTTTTCACGCACTTCAAGCGCTGGCTGAAAGCAGCGGGCATGCACTACCAGCCCAGCCCACTGCCATCACAACAGATTGATGAAGTGCCGATTCTGATGGTGGCTGTGCCGCACTTGGATGCGAGCGATGCCACGCTGTATTCGTTGCGCCAGGCAGTGGCACGCTCGCTAGGCATTCGCCCCGGCGCTCGCTTGGCGGTGGTGACGGTGATATCACCCAACCAAACCAGCGCCACTGAAAGCATCAAAAGTGAAACCTCGGTGCACCGCCAGTACCTGACCATGCTGCACCAATGGGCGCAGCCGCTGGACCTAGAACAACACCAAACTTCATTTCATGTGCTGGAAGCCAGCGATGTGGCCAACGCCATCGTGCGCTATGCCGAGGGCAATAACGTGAGCATGATCGTCATGGGGGCGGCCACGCACGGTTTACAAATGCAACGCTTTGTGGCGACCGTGCCAATCAAGGTGGCGATGGACGCACCCTGCACCGTGATTTTGGTGAAGCAGGCGCTGCCGTTTGAGCGCCTTGACCGTGAGCACTTAGTTTAGTCAGCGTAAACGCCAGCGGCCTGAATGACTGGGCCCCACTTGGCAATTTCTGCGGCCACAAACTTCTTGTGTTCAGCGGGTTCAACGCGTTTGTCGCTCACAACCACAGCACCCAAAGCTTCTTGCTTTTTGATGAACTCGGGGTCTTTCAAAGCGACTTTTAAAGCAGCGCTGATCTTGGCTGCCACGTCAGCAGGTGTGCCTTTAGGCGCATACAAACCGTGCCAAATAGTGACTTCAAAACCTTTGAGGCCAGACTCTTGCATGGTGGGCAAGCTCTTGAGTGCGGGCGTCGTCAAACGCTTGGCGGTAGTCACAGCAAAGGCCTTGACAGTCTTACCTTCAATTTGGCTGGTTGTGTTGGTGGTTTGGTCACACAACAAATCAATCTGGCCACCCATCAAATCATTCAATGCAGGCGCAGTGCCTTTGTAGGGAACGGTCGTCATGTCGGTCTTGATGGCGCTTTGAAACATCAAACCGCACAGGTGCGACGCAGCGCCCAAGCCCGCGTTACCCAAATTGATCTTGCCCTTATTTTGTTCAATCCACGCTTGCAACTCTTTGAAGTTGTTGGCTGGCAAAGTGGGGCGTCCAATCAAGGTCATGGGCACATCATTGACCATGCCCAAGTATTCAAAATCATCGGCAGTGTTGTACGGCATCTTGCGATACAGCGCAGGCGAGGTGGCCATACCGATGTGGTGCAACAACACGGTGTGCCCGTCTTGCGGAGCCTTGGCCACTTTGTTGGCGCCAATCGTGCCGCCAGCACCAGCCACGTTTTCAACCACCACATTGGCTCCCAAAGGCTTGCGCAAGGCTTCGGCCAAGTCACGTGCCACACGGTCAGTAGGGCCGCCTGCAGCGAACGGCACCACGATGGAGATGGGCTTGTCTTTGACGGGGAAGTCTGCAGCGTTGGCGCCGGTCAATGCGGCCACGGCCAGCAAACTCAAAGTGAACAGTTGTTTCATCGGGGAGCTCCTATTTATAAGACCTCCATGCTAAAACAGTTTTTAAGGTTTTGCTATTTCGGAAATCACGTATGGGCTTAGCTTGATGCAAATCAAGCCAGTTTTGTAGCCGTGATTATTCTGCGCTTACTGATAAGTGCGCGCGTCTTCAATCACCTTGCCGTCGTTGGGCAAAGTGCCCTCGGCCACTAAGGTCACATCGGCGCGTAGCTTGGTGATGTCGCGCACGGCATCACCAAGTTTGTGCACCAGCCCCTCGGCGTCAGTGCCCTCAACCATCAGACACATTTGGTCGTTGGCCATTTCACCCGTCACCACCAAACGCGCACGCTTTATGTTGGGGAAACGCTTGACCACCTCGGCCACTTGGCCCGGATGCACAAACATGCCGCGCACTTTGGTGGTTTGGTCGGCACGGCCCATCCAGCCTTTGATGCGCACATTGGTGCGGCCTGTAGGGCAGTGGCCTGGCAGTATGGCCGACAAATCGCCCGTGCCAAAACGAATGAGCGGGTAGTCGGGGTTGAGGGACGTCACCACCAACTCGCCCACTTCGCCTTCGGGCACAGGGTCGCCCGTGCCGGGGCGCACGATTTCCACAATCACACCTTCGTCCAGCACCAGGCCTTCACGGGCTTGGGTTTCGTAGGCGATCAAGCCAAGGTCGGCTGTGGCGTAGCACTGATAGCCTGCAATGCCGTGCTCGGCCAACCAGTCGCGCAAACTGGGTGGAAAGGCCTCGCCAGACACCAAGGCTTTGGTGACGCTGGGTAGCTTGACGCCTAATTCGGCGGCTTTTTCGACAATGATTTTTAAGAAGCTGGGCGTGCCAATGTAGCCCGCAGGCTGCAACTCGGCCATCGCGCCCACTTGCTGTTCGGTTTGGCCTGTGCCACCTGCAAACACGGTGCAGCCGATGGCGTGTGCGCCGGTTTCCATCATCGAGCCCGCAGGCGTGAAGTGGTAGCTGAAGCAGTTATGAACCAACTCATTGGGGCGAAAGCCAGCGGCATAAATGGCACGGGCCATGCGCCAATAGTCTGAGCGTGCGCCTTCGGGCTCGTAAATGGGGCCGGGGCTGGCAAACACACGCGGCATGGCCTTGCCAAACCCAATGGCAGCAAAGCCGCCAAACACCTGGGTGGCGCGTTGGGCCTGCTGCTGCGCCAACAATTCGTATTTGCGAATCACGGGAAGCTGAGCCAAAGCTGCACGGCTGCAAATGCTGGACGCATCCACGCCCGCCAAAGAAGCGGTGAAAGCAGCTGCGTTTTTTTGTGCGTGCGCCACTTGCGCTGGCAACGCCGCCATCAAGGCGGCTTCGCGCTCAGCGGGGTTGCGGGTTTCGAGGGTGTCGTAATGAGAAGGGGCCGTCATAACTTGCAGTCAAGAAGTGAGAAGTTATGCCAACCAACGCTTGCGGCGCTTGTAGCTCTTGGCATCTTTGAAGCTCTTGCGTTCGCCGCCGCCCATGCCGAGGTAGAACTCTTTCACGTCTTCGTTGTTGGCCAAGTCAGCGGCAGCGCCGTCCATGACGATACGGCCCGACTCCATGATGTAGCCGTAGTCGGAGTACTTCAGCGCCATGTTGGTGTTTTGCTCGGCGAGCAAGAAGGTAACTTTTTCTTTGTCGTTCAAATCTTTGACGATGTTGAACACCTCTTCCACGATTTGCGGGGCCAAGCCCATGGAGGGCTCGTCGAGCAACACCATGTTGGGATTGGCCATGAGGGCGCGACCGATGGCGCACATTTGCTGCTCACCCCCTGAGGTGTAGGCGGCTTGCGAGTTACGGCGTGTTTTGAGACGTGGAAAGTAGTTGTAGACCTTCTCCAAATTGGCTTCGATCTCGCCTTTGCTGGTGCGCGTGTAGCTGCCCGTAAGCAAGTTTTCATCGATGGTCAAGTGGGCAAAGCAGTGACGCCCTTCCATCACCTGCACCACGCCACGTTTGACCAAGTCGGCAGGCGTGAGGTTTTCGATGCGTTCACCGCGCAGCTCGATGCTGCCCTTGGTCACCGCGCCGCGCTCGCCCTGCAGCAAGTTAGAAACGGCCCGCAAGGTGGTGGTTTTGCCCGCGCCGTTGCCGCCCAGCAGCGCCACAATGCTGCCTTGTGGTACTTGCAGCGATACGCCCTTGAGCACCAAGATGACGTGGTTGTAAATGACTTCAATGCCATTGACGTTGAGAACAATGTTGTTGGCGCTCATGACTTACCTTGCTAATAAAACGTTGCTGGACCAGACCAAACCTCAAAGCAAACGCCGTGTTTGCCTTTGAGGTTTGGCGACTCGTGAGAGTCGCCAAATCATCAGCCGCGAGGGCTGATGTGCCTCACATTAAGCTTGGCAATCGGCCGCAGTGCGACGTGAGAGTTTTTTCTCAGCGGCGTACTTGTCGGCAAACTGCTTGACCAAAGGTTTGATGATGGCTTCATCGGCTTCGATCCAGTCAGACGCGAAGTTCCACTTTTTGCCGTCCCAGGTGTGCACGCGTGCAGAGCGTGAACCTTCGTGGTCCAAACAAGAAGTGCTGATGGGCTTCATCACTGTGCCCAAGCCGAGCTTGTCGAGTGCTTTTTGGTCCAAGGTCAAGTTTTCCAAGCCCCAACGGATTTGGTCGCCGTCCATCACTTTGCCTTTGCCGTAACGTGATTGCGCTTGACGCACACCTTCCACCGCCAAAGCAGCGCTGACCATGCCACGGTTGTAGAGCGTGGTGCCCACTTCTTCCGCAGGTCCTGTACCGAGCTTTTTGTCGTGCACATGGGTCTTCATATCGGCAATCACTTTGCCGCCATCACCCGTAACCACCAAACCGCTGTAGCCCTTGGCAGCTTCGCCCACGTCTTTGACGTCCGGCTCAGCAGCTGACCACCAAATGCCGTACATCTTTTCGCGTGGGTAGCCTGTGGCCACGGCTTCTTTCAAAGCAGCCGAGTTCATGACACCCCAGCCCCACAACAAGACGTAGTCAGGACGGGCTTGGCGAATTTGCAACCAAGTGGCCTTTTGCTCAACGCCTGGGTGTGCAACGGGCAACAAGCTCAATTCAAAGCCTTGCATCTTGGCGCGCTCTTGCAGCAGTGCAATGGGTTCTTTGCCGTATGGACTGTCGTGATAAACCAGCGCAAACTTCTTACCTTTGATGTTGCCGCCTTCTTTTTTGGTGATGTGCTGCATCAGAATGTCAGCGCCAGACCAATAGGTGCCCATCAGGGGGAAGTTCCACTTGAACACTTGACCATCGCTGGACTCGGAACGACCGTAGCCAGAAGTGATGAGTGAGTTTTTGTCAGCAGGTGCCTTTTCGGTCATGGCAAACGTGATGCCCGTTGACAAAGGCTGGAAGATGGCGCCTTTGGCTTTGCCCTTGAGGCGCTCATAGCACTCCACGCCGCGGTCTGTGGCGTAGGCGGTGTCGCACTCTTCATAGGTGATCTTCACGCCGTTGATGCCGCCGTCGCGTGAGTTGATGAGTTTGAGGTAATCGGCATAGCCGTTAGCCCAAGGCACACCGTTAGGTGCATAGGCGCCCGTGCGGTAAGGCAGCACAGGGAAGAACTGCTCTTTGGCTTGCGCCTGAGCGGAGGTGGTCACCACGGCGCTGGTCAACCCAGTCGCTGCAACGGCCAACGCCATCATGAGGGAACGAATTTTCATTTGAAGTCTCCTTAGAAAAATAATGCAAACACTGGAAAACCAACTCAGTGGGGAAAAGGCCACAAACGCAGCTTTTGTTTACCCACACTCCACAACTTGGCCAAGCCATGCGGCTCGACGATCAAGAACCAAACAATCAAAGCACCGAAAATTATTTGCTCGGCGTGCGTCAATGCCGCCGTGCTAACTTCGATGCCCACCATCGCGCCCATAGATGGCAACAACAAGTTAATGACGATGGGCAGCACCACAATGAACGCTGCGCCAAAGAAGCTACCCATGATGGAGCCCATGCCACCCAAGATGACCATGAACAACAACTGGAACGAACGGTCCACTGAAAACGCGGCTGGCTCCCAAGATCCAAGATAGACGAAGGCCCACAAAGCACCAGCCACGCCCACGATGAATGAGCTCACAGCGAACGCACTGAGCTTGGCGTACATCGGGCGAATGCCGATCACGGCAGCAGCCACGTCCATGTCGCGAATGGCCATCCACTCGCGGCCAATGGCGCTACGCACCAGGTTTTTGGCGAGCAAACCAAACACCACCAAAAAGGCCAAGCAGAAGGTGTATTTCTCAAAAGGCGTGTTGATGGCAAACCCAAACACTTGCAAGTCAGACACCGCGGCAGTGCCCGAAGCCGAATCGTTGGTGAACCACTTGATGCGCAAGAACGCCCAGTCACAAAAGAACTGAGCGGCCAGGGTGGCAACAGACAAATACAAGCCCTTCACGCGCAAGCTGGGAATACCAAAGAAGATGCCAACCAAGGTGGCAAAAAAGCCACCCATCAGGATTGCCAAGATGAGGGGCATGCCGTCAATGCGCACAAGGAAGTTGTAAGCGGCATATGCGCCCACCGCCATAAAAGCGCCCGAGCCCAAAGAAATCTGACCGCAATAACCCACCAAGATGTTCACACCCAAAGCAGCGAGCGACAAGATGAGGAAAGGAATCAAAATCGCACGCAACATGTATTCATCGGCCAACAGAGGCACCCCAATGAATGCGAAGGCGATGAGCAGCAACACACCCACGCGGTCTTGCGTGATAGGGAAGATTTGTTGGTCTTGCTTGTAAGTCGTTTTGAATTGACCGTTTTCTCTGTAAAACATTTTTCTTTTCCTTACACGCGGTCAATAATTTTTTCGCCAAACAGGCCTTGTGGACGAACCAACAAGAAGCCCAAGGCCAAGACGTAGGCAAACCAAATCTCAATGCCGCCGCCCACATAAGGACCGAGGAACACTTCAGACAATTTCTCGCCCACGCCGATGATCAAGCCGCCAATGATGGCGCCGGGCACCGAGGTCAAACCACCCAAAATCACCACTGGCAAGGCCCGCAAAGCAACGGTGGAGAGCGAGAACTGCACGCCCAACTTGGAGCCCCAAATCATGCCGGCCACCAAAGCGACTACACCGGCCACGCACCACACAATGACCCAAATGCGGTTGAGTGGAATACCAATCGATTGAGCTGCCTGGTGGTCATCCGCCACAGCACGCAGCGCACGGCCGGTGGTGGTTTTTTGGAAGAACACACTGAGCAAGGCAACCAGTGCAGAGGCGATCACCGCCGCCACCAAGTCTTCTTGGTTGATCATGATGCCGCCAGGAAAGGTGGACTCCATGAGCATCAAAGGCTCTTTGGGCATGCCTACATCGATCTTGTAAATGTTGCTACCAAAAATGGTTTGGCCCACGCCATCCAAGAAGTAGGTGATGCCCAAGGTGGCCATCAGCAAGGTAGTGCCTTCTTGGTTGACCAAGTGGCGCAACACCAAATACTCAATCAGCCACGCCACCACAAACATCACCGCAGCTGCGCCCAGAAAGGCCAGCAGGTTAACCAACACAAAGTGCGTGATGCCGAAGTACTGAGGAATCCATTCGCCAAAACGGGCCATGGCCAACGCAGCAAACAACACCATCGCGCCTTGCGCGAAGTTGAACACGCCAGAGGCTTTGTAAATCAGCACAAAGCCCAAAGCCACGAGTGAATACAACATGCCAGCCATGAGGCCGCCGAAAAGGGTTTCAAGAAAAAATGCCATGTCTACTCCAATCTCTCAATGCGAAGTGCCGAGGTAAGCGCTAATGACTTCCTCGTTATTGCGCACCTCATCGGGTGTGCCGTCTCCGATTTTTTTGCCGTAGTCGAGCACAACCACGCGATCAGAAATATCCATCACCACGCTCATGTCATGTTCGATCAACACAATGGTGGTGCCAAATTCATCGTTCACATCCAAGATGAAGCGACACATGTCCTGCTTCTCTTCGACGTTCATACCGGCCATGGGCTCGTCGAGCAACAGCACTTGCGGCTCAAGCGCCAGCGCGCGGCCTAAGTCGACGCGCTTTTGCAGACCGTAGGGCAGTTGGCCCACGGGTGTTTTACGGAAGGCTTGGATTTCTAAAAAGTCGATGATGTGCTCTACCTTTTCGCGGTGCATCATTTCTTCTTTTTCGGCGGGGCCGATGCGCAAGGCTTGCAGCAGAATGTTGCTTTTCATACGCAGGTTGCGGCCGGTCATGATGTTGTCGAGCACGCTCATGCCTTTGAACAAGGCCAAGTTTTGGAAGGTGCGTGCAATGCCCATGGTGGCCACTTGGTAGCTGTCCATGTGCCCAAAGGTTTGACCCCGAAAGGTGATGGTGCCTTCTTGCGGCGTGTAAACACCGTTGATGCAGTTAAGCATCGAGCTTTTGCCAGCGCCATTAGGGCCAATGATGGCGCGCACTTCGTGCTCTTTGACGTTGAAGGAAATGTCGCTCAGTGCCTTGACGCCACCGAAACGCAAACTGATGTTTTTGACGTCAAGGATGACGTCTCCGATTTTCTTGCTCATGCTGCTTTCCCCACGGGCGCGAAGGTTTTGGCGTCTGACAGCTTGAGCGTGGCGCTCACGCTACCGGCGCGACCGTCTTCAAACTTCACCACGGTTTCAATGAATTGTTCAGTCGCGCCGCTGTAGAGGGCGCCCACCAAGGCGCCGTATTTTTCGGCAATAAAACCGCGGCGCACTTTGTTGGTTCGGGTAAGTTCACCGTCATCCGCATCGAGCTCTTTGTGCAGCACAAGGAAGCGGCTCACTTGGCTACCGGCCAACAGCTCATCCGCGGCCAAGTCGGCGTTGACTTTCTCGACGCACTCTTTGATCAGTTGATACACCTCTGGTTTTTGCGCCAAATCCGTGTAGCCCGCGTAGGGTAAGTTGCGGCGCTCGGCCCAGTTGCCCACAGCGTCCATGTCGATGTTGATCATCACGCACACTTTGTCACGTTGGTCGCCATAGGCCACGACTTCTTTGATGTGCGGGAAAAACTTAAGCTTGTTCTCAACGTACTTGGGTGCAAACATGGCACCGTCATTGGGGCCACCTTGAATGCGGCCCACATCTTTGACACGGTCGATAATTTTTAAGTGGCCATGCGCATCCAAGAAGCCCGCATCGCTGGTGTGGTACCAACCATCGGCGGTCAGCACTTCGGCGGTGGCTGCATCGTTTTTGTAATAGCCTTTGAGCAAGCCAGGTGACTTAACCAAGATTTCGCCGTTGTCGGCCACCTTGATTTCTACGCCCGCACAGGGCACGCCCACGGTGTCGGCGCGGGCTTCATGGTCTGGCTGCAAGCAGACAAACACGGCGGTTTCGGTGGAGCCGTAAAGCTGCTTCAAGTTCACGCCAATGGCGCGGTAGAAGCTAAACAAGTCTGGACCAATCGCCTCTCCTGCGGTGTAGGCCACGCGCACACGGCTCATGCCGAGGTTGTTACGCAAAGGACCATAGACCAAGAGGTCGCCCAAACCATAAAGGAAACCGCCAACCAAGCCAATCGATTGGCCCGACATTTTGCTGGGTCCGTATTTGCGCGCCACGTCCATGAAGAAATGGAACATGCCGCGCTTGGGTGCGCTGGCGTCTTCCATGCGAATCATCACCATGGTGAGCAAGCCCTCAAACACGCGGGGTGGGGCGAAATAGTAGGTGGGGCCGACTTCCTTCAAGTCGATGGTGACGGTGGCCACTGACTCAGGGCAGTTGACCACGTAGCCGCAATACAGCCACTGGGCGTAGCTGAAAATGTTTTGACCAATCCACGCCGGCGGCAAATAGGCCAAAACCTCTTCGTGCGATGTGAGTTTGTCAAACAAGGCGCCCGCTTCGGCCCGGTTGATAAGTGAGTTGTGCGTGTGCACCACGCCTTTGGGGTTGCCCGTGGTGCCTGATGTGAAAAACATGGCTCCCACATCGTCGGTGTGCGCTTTGTCAACTTCGTTTTCAAAGAAATGGGGGTGTTGTTTGGCAAACACAGCGCCCGCAGCCAACAGTTCTTCGATTGATGCCAAGCCTGGTTCTTCATATTTGCGCAGGCCACGCGGATCGTCAAAAATGATGTGGGCGAGTTGTGGGCATTGCTCGCGGATCTCTAGGAGTTTGTCTACTTGCTCTTGGTCTTCCACCACGCAAAAGCGCACCTCGGCGTTGTTGAGCGGGAACACGCACTCGGCACCCGCCGCGTCTTGGTACAAGGGAATGGGAATCGCACCCAAAGATTGAGCGGCCAGCATGGTGGCGTAAAGACGGGGACGGTTGGAGCCAATCACCACCAAATGCTCGCCGCGTGTCAAGCCAGCTTGATGCAAGCCGCAGGCCATGTCCGCCACCATGGCAGCCATGTCGGCCCATGTGGTGGTTTGCCAAATGCCATATTCCTTCTCGCGCATGGCGGGCGCGGCAGGGCGCTCGCTGGCATGCTTAAGTAACAGTCGTGGGAACGTGGTCTGCATTCCTAATCCTTGCGTTGTGTGTCGACAAAAAATCGTGGCGCCTACGTGAAGCGCCTTTCATGTTGTCGCGATCGTATGAGTAGGTTTGACGCCATGTTGTCGTTTCGACGACAATCTAGGGTAGACACTTAGCAGTGATTACCCGAATAATACTTTTGATTAGAGTCGCCCTTATGGCAAAAGAGCCCAGTGTTTTTCAGCGCCGACGCAGTGCTACCCCCGCCGAATTGGCCGCTATTCCTTGGTTGGTTTTACTGACGACCAGCGAGCGCAAACGCGTCGAGGCACAAGTGGTGGTGAGCGATCCCTTGACGGGTGACTACGTGTGCCGCATGGGTCGCCAAGCCACGTATTGGTTTGGTGTGATCGAAGGCTTGTTAAAGATGAGCGCCGACAGCGCCAGTGGCCGCAGCATCACGTTCACGGGCGTGCCGCCCGGTGGCTGGTTTGGTGAGGGAACCGTGATCAAACGTGAAAGCTACCGCTACAACATCATGGCCTTGCGTCACAGTGTGGTGGCGGGGCTGCCGATTGAGACGTTTCACTGGTTGCTCGACAACTCGATTGGGTTTAACCGCTTTGTGATGAACCAACTTAATGAGCGCTTGGCGCAGTTCATCGAAGCACGTGAAATTGATCGCTCAACGGATCCCGATGTGCGTGTCGCAAGAAATTTAGCGGCGCTGTTTAACCCCGCCTTGTTTCCTGGCGTGGGCGAGGTGCTGCGTATCACCCAGCAAGAGTTGGCTTACTTGGTGGGCCTGTCACGGCAACGCGTCAATGTGGCGCTGAACCGACTTGAAGCACAGGACGCAATTCGCATTGAATACGGTGGCATGCGGGTGTTGGACCTTGCTGCACTGCGCTCGAGCGGCACTTAGAATTTGCCCCTTATGTCAGACACCCCCACAGACCTTACCCGCCTCAACAAACGCATGGCCGAACTTGGCCTTTGCTCACGCCGCGAGGCCGATACGTGGATAGAACAAGGCTGGGTGCTGGTCAATGGCCGCCCTGCTGAAATGGGCGTAAAAGTTGGCCCCCATGACCGCGTAGAAATTGACCCGCGCGCCACTGGCCACCAAGACACACAAGTCACTGTTCTGCTGCACAAGCCCATGGGCTATGTAAGTGGGCAAGCGGAAGACGGGCACGAGCCCTCTATTTTGCTCATTAACCCTCGCACGCATTGGGCGGGCGACTCGTCCAAACGACGTTTCACGCCCACACAGTTGCGCAGCCTTGCGCCTTCGGGACGACTCGACATCGACTCCACAGGCTTGTTGGTGTTGACGCAAGACGGCCGCGTCGCCCGCCAATTGATTGGCGAAGACTCGGAGATGGAAAAAGAATATTTGGTGCGCGTGACCTACACCGGTCAAGAAAACATCGCCGCCGCCAACGCCGCATCTGCCACGTATGGCGGCAGAGCCCATCAACTCAGCGCCATTGGAGACCACGACCGCGTGACCAACAACGTGCAATCTGTGTTTCCAAAGGCTCAACTCGAACGCTTACGTCACGGCTTGAGCTTGGACGGCAAACCCCTGAAACTCGCGCAGGTGGAATGGCAAAACCCAGAGCAGCTTCGCTTTGTCTTGACCGAGGGAAAAAAGCGCCAAATTCGCCGTATGTGCGAGCAAGTCGGCCTTCAGGTCGTGGGCCTCAAGCGCATCCGCATTGGGCACGTTCAACTGGGGCAACTTCCAGTTGGGCAGTGGCGTTACCTGGGTGCTCATGAGCGTTTTTAAGTTGCATTGATTGCCTGTGCTTTATCGCTCTTGAAATTGAGGCCAGCGCCCCACAACTCGATACGTTGTTTTTTGTAATTCTGATTTAAAGACCATGACCAAACATACCCATTCCTTTCAAGCCGAAGTCTCACAACTGCTGCACCTTGTCACTCATTCGCTTTACTCCAACAAAGAAATCTTCTTGCGCGAATTGGTGTCTAACGCCTCCGACGCCTGCGACAAGCTGCGCTACGAAGGCCTGAACAACGACGCCTTGTTTGAGGGCAACGCGGATCTTGAGGTGCGCGTGAGCTTTGACAAAGAAGCCCGCACGCTGACCATTGCCGACAACGGCATTGGCATGAGCCAAGAGGACGCGATTGCCCATCTTGGCACGATTGCCAAGAGCGGCACGCGCGAGTTCATGGGCAAGCTCAGCGGCGACCAAAAAACCGATGCCAAAGACCAAGGCGCGTTGATTGGGCAGTTTGGCGTGGGCTTTTATTCGGGCTTCATCGTGGCAGACCGCATCACCGTCGAGTCACGCCGCGCTGGACTGAAGGCCGATGAAGGTGTGCGCTGGAGCAGCACCGGCACGGGCGACTTTGAGGTGGAGACCATCACCCAAACCGATCGCGGGACACATGTCATCTTGCACCTGCGCGACGATGCCGAGGAATACCTGAGCGCATGGAAGCTCAAGTCGGTGATCAATAAATACTCGGACCACATTTCTTTGCCCATTCGGATGCGCAAAGAAGAATGGAAAGAGGGCCAAAACGACCAACCCGGCGAAATGGTGCTAACCGACGAATGGGAAACTATCAACCAAGCCAACGCGCTGTGGTCACGTCCCAAAAAGGAAGTGACTGACGAGCAGCACGCCGAGTTCTACAAACACATCAGCCACGACTTTGAGCCGCCATTGGCTTGGAGCCACAACCGCGTGGAAGGCAGCACCGAGTACACGCAGCTGCTGTACATCCCCGGCAAGGCGCCAATGGATTTGTTCAACCGCGAGCAGAAAGCGGGCTTGAAGTTGTATGTGAAGCGTGTGTTCATCATGGACGACGCTGAGGCGCTGATGCCTTCTTATCTCCGATTTATCAAAGGCGTGGTGGACTCCGCCGATTTGCCACTGAACGTGAGCCGCGAGTTGCTGCAAGAAAGCCGCGACGTGAAAGCCATTCGCGAGGGCAATACACGCCGCGTGTTAGCTGTGTTGGAAGACTTAGCCAAATACGACAAAGCGACCGTGGCTGACGTCGACGGTGTGACTGACGTTTTGAGCGAAGAAGACAAATCCAAGCAAGGTAAGTACAGCCAGTTCTACGCTGAGTTTGGCGCGGTGCTTAAAGAAGGCTTGGGCGAAGACTTTGCCAACAAAGACAAACTCGCCAAACTGCTGCGCTTCGCAAGCACCAGCACTGACACTGTGAGCGTGTCTTTTGCCGACTACAAAGCGCGCATGAAAGAAGGCCAAGAGGCTATTTACTACATCACAGCCGACACAATGGCGGCGGCCAAGAACAGCCCGCAGCTGGAAGTGTTTTGTAAAAAGGGCATCGAGGTGTTGCTGATGACCGACCGCGTGGATGAGTGGGCCTTGAACTTTGTGCAAGAGTTTGATGGCACACCCATGCAGTCTGTGGCCAAAGGCGCTGTGGACTTGGGTTCGTTGCAAGACGACGCCGAAAAGAAGGCGGCCGAAGATGCGGCAGAGACTTTCAAGCCGGTGTTGGCCATGCTCAAAGAAGCTTTGAAAGACAAAGCCGAGGACGTACGCGTGACCACCCGCTTGGTGGATTCACCTGCGTGCTTGGTGGTACAAGACCATGGCATGTCCATGCAACTGGCCCGTATGCTCAAGCAAGCTGGCCAACAAGCGCCTGACATGAAGCCAGTTTTGGAAGTAAATGCAGACCACCCTTTGGTTAAAAAACTAAGCGCCGATGCCAACCCGCATTTCAACGACTTGGCGCACATTTTGTTTGACCAAGCACTGTTGGCTGAGGGTGGACTGCCGGAAGACCCTGCCGCCTATGTGAAACGGGTCAACGCACTCTTGGTGTAAAAACGAGTCCATGACACACATGGACACCCCCCACCCCGAGTCTTTAGACGATTTGAAGGCCAGCACGCACGTGTTGGCCTTTGACATTTTCGGCACCGTTGTCGATTGGCACGGCAGCATCGTGCGTGAAATGCAAGGGCTTTACCCTTCAGTCGACGGCAATGCATTTGCATTAGCCTGGCGTGCAGGCTACCAGCCCGCGATGGCACGCGTACGCTCTGGGGAATTGGGCTGGACACGTATTGATGAATTGCACCGTCTGATTTTGGATGACTTGCTGCCACGATTTGATTTGATGTATTTGGGTGATGCTGAACGTGTCCACCTCAACCGCGTGTGGCACCGCTTAGATGCCTGGCCGGACAGCGTGGCTGGCTTGCAGCGTTTGAAACAAAAATTTACCATTTGCAGCTTGTCAAATGGCAACTTGGGACTGCTCACCAACATGGCCAAACACGCTGGGTTGCCATGGGACTGTGTGTTGTCAGCCGAGGTGTTTCGAGCTTATAAACCAGACCCCGCTGCCTATCTAGGCGTGTCTGATGTGTTTGATGTGCAACCCCATCAAGTCATGCTGTGTGCTGCGCATCACGACGATCTGGAAGGCGCACGCGCATGTGGTTTGCGCACCGCTTACATTGAGCGTCCGTTGGAGTTTGGCGCTTCCAAACCCAAAGATGTATCTCCGCAATCGGGTAACGATTTGCATGTGCGAGATATCCATGCTTTGGCAGACTTGCTGGGCTGTTAAACGTACAAGGGTTCTTCTTGCATGGCTTCGCACTGCTCTACCAACATGTGCGTTTGCCCAGCCCAATAGTCGCTGCTGCCAAACCATGAAAAATGCTGCACAAATGCTGGATCGTCTTTGCGTCTTGCAAGCCAAGCGCTGTAGTGAATGAGACGCAATGTTCTTAAGGGTTCGATCAAGGCCAACTCATCTCGGTTGAGTTCTCGCATTTGTTCGTAGCCATCCAACAGCATCGACAGCTGCTGTGTGCGCTGCGCACGATCGCCACTGAGCAGCATCCATAAATCTTGAATGGCGGGGCCCATCCGGGCATCGTCTAAGTCTACAAAATGCGGGCCGCCGTTGGGCAAGTCTGTAGGCGTCCACAAGATGTTGCCAGGATGGCAGTCGCCATGCAGACGTATGTTGTGTGCCGGATGGTTGGTAAATTTTTGCGTTGTGATGTCTATGGCTTGGTTACATACCGCCAGCCATTCGGTTTGTTGGTCCAGCGGAATGATGTGGTTGTCGATCAGCCAATTACGAGACTCAATTGCAAACGTGCTGACGTTCAACGTGGGTCGCGATGAAAACGCTTGTTTGGCTCCCACGTTGTGAATGCGCGCAATGAATCGGCCGATCCACTCCAACACCTCCCCATCATCTAGCTCGGGCATGCGCCCACCGCGACGCGGGCTCACGCTGAACGCGAATCCGTGGGCATGATGCAAGGTGTTGCCGTTCAAGCTTGATGGCCCCACCAATGGCACCTCTTCAGCCATCAAGGCCGCAGCGAAACTATGCTCTTCCATAATTTGGGCATCACGCCAACGCTCAGGCCTGTAGAACTTGGCTACCACCGAGCTGTTGTCGTCCAACATAACTTGATACACACGGTTTTCATACGAGCTCAAGGCTGTGAGACGACCGTCAACCGCCAGCCCAAGCTCAGACAAAGCATCAAGCACCACATCGGGTGTGAGCGCTGCGTAGGCGTGATGCTTAGGCCCGACGTCAAACACCCCAGACAACCTCTTTGTCTTCAGCGTGGGCGCGTCGCAGCATGTCAACGAACGGCACCACACGCTGTCTGAGGCTGATGGTGCGTGCACTGTCGGCAGTACGAACAGGCGCTTCAGCATGTCCATCTGTTTGAGCGGCTTGTTGTGCGGCGTCTTTGGCGGCCTTGATGGCTAGCTCTTCTCTTTCAACAGCCGCCTTTAAGGCGTCTATGGCAGCCATCATTTCGCTTGGCAAGATGATGCCCTTGGCACCAGCTTCTTTGCCAATGAGTTTGAGGATGTGTTTGCCTTGCGGCTCCAACATGATGAGGTCACCCGTGGCTTTTGATTTGAATTTGTACAGCATGCTTTCATTGTGCGCTCTTAAGGTGCACTGACAATTTGGCTTTAACTTAGGGAATTAGCAGCGGATCTACAGCCGCATGAAATGCATCTGGCCGCTCATACATGAGCCAATGCCCCGCATCGGGCACTATCGTAAACGTGGCCAACTTTGGCAGAACTGTGGGCACCTGCTGCAAAGTACGCTTGTAGAGTGCATCTAACTCACCCCACACACCGTGCACAGGGCACGTCCATTGTGTTTGTACTTTTGCCAGCACATCGGTTCGCGCGATGCGCCTGCGTCGTAAGCGGTCGCGTGCTACGTTGGACTCTTGCAGGTCAATGGTTTCGTTTGTCACGCTCTCTGCATGCGCAAGCATCATGGCGTTTAGGTTGTGTCTATGCACGCTTCTGAGCTCAGCGAGATCCATGTGTGTTGTCATTCCGCGCATTGGTAATACTTTGTCAAACAAACCCAAACCAGGCGCGCCCACCAAAATCAATTGCCGAATAATCTTGGGGTATTGCGCTGCCACCAATCCAGCGGTCATGCCCCCAAATGAGAAACCCATGACGTCAATGGCTTCACCCTGAAATGATCGCGTCAGAATTTCCGCCACGTAGGACACCAAGCCATCTGCGTCGCTCACGCCCTTAGGCAAATCGGAATCACCAAATCCTGGTATGTCCAGCGCCCAAACAGGGCGAGTTTGAGCGAAGTGTTCCACGTTTCGGACCCAATGAGTCCAGCTTCCAGAGCCACCATGAAGCAACACAATTGGTCTGGGTGAGGTTGGGCCAACGATATCGGTGTGCGTGTTTTCTGCGGCCTCTTTAGCTGCCTCTTTAGCCGCTTCATCGGCACACTCCGTCGTACCCCAAACATGCCAGACAACCATGCCCCATGCAAAGGTCTGCTGAATGCGTTTTGACTGTGCTTCTACTCTGCTGATTTCCATATGTGAATTTCCCAAGTAAAACGCCCACTGAATAAATTCAGTGGGCGTTTTAAAGTGGTTGCGCGAGTAGGATTTGAACCTACGACCTTTGGGTTATGAGCCCAACGAGCTACCAGGCTGCTCCATCGCGCGTCAAGAAGATTAGTATAACCTATTAAGCCGCTGTTTCGGTAGAAGACGCCTCAGAAACTTCAGGGCGATCCACCAATTCAACGTAAGCCATCGGAGCGTTATCGCCGACGCGGAAACCCATTTTCAAAATGCGTGTGTAACCACCTGGACGTGTCTTGAAGCGTGGGCCCAATTCGTTGAACAACTTCACCACGCTGTCACGATCGCGCAAACGATCAAATGCCAAGCGGCGGTTTGCAACGGTAGCCTCTTTGGCCAAAGTGATCATCGGCTCAATGACGCGACGCAATTCTTTGGCTTTTGGCAATGTGGTTTTGATGGCTTCGTGCTCGATCAGCGAATTCATCATGTTGCGCAACATCGCCAAGCGGTGGGATGTTGTGCGGTTAAGTTTGCGAAGTCCGTGTCCGTGACGCATTTTGATTTCCTTTGATATTTTGCCGGCCGCCGTATCAGGTACGGCCAGGGGACGTTTAAGTCAGTTAATTTAAATTCAACGACGCTCTAAACCAGCAGGTGGCCAGCTCTCGAGCTTCATGCCCAAGGTTAAACCACGAGAAGCCAAAACTTCTTTGATTTCGTTGAGTGACTTGCGGCCCAAGTTGGGGGTCTTGAGCAACTCGTTTTCAGTGCGCTGAATCAGGTCACCGATGTAATAGATGTTTTCTGCTTTCAAGCAGTTGGCAGAACGCACAGTCAACTCCAACTCGTCCACTGGGCGCAACAAGATTGGATCAAACTGTTGGCCGCCACGAGGTGCAGCTGCTTCCATGATGCCGTTGATAGCGTCGCCTTCCAACTGTGCAAACACAGCCAGTTGCTCAACCAAAATTTTGGATGAAGCGCGTACAGCGTCTTCAGCCGTGATCGCGCCGTTGGTCTCAATTTCCATGACCAAACGGTCAAGGTCTGTGCGTTGTTCAACACGCGCGTTTTCAACGCTGTAGCTGACGCGGCTGACGGGGGAGAAAGCAGCATCCAACACGATACGACCGATGGACTTGCTTGGCTCTTCGCCATAACGACGCACAGTACCTGGCACATAGCCGCGGCCTGTTTCAACTTTGAGTTGAATGTCGATCTTGCCGCCGTGCGACAAGTTAGCAATCACGTGCTCAGGGTTGATGATTTCAACATCGTGAGGCACCTGGATGTCAGCAGCCGTCACAGCGCCTTCGCCGTCTTTGCGCAGGCTCAGAGTGACTTCATCACGGTTGTGCATCTTGAAAACGACGCCCTTGAGGTTCAACAAAATGTTGACCACGTCTTCTTGCACGCCGTCGATTGACGAGTATTCGTGCACCACGCCAGCGATGGTGACTTCAGTCACCGCATAGCCAACCATCGATGACAACAAAACGCGGCGAAGTGCGTTGCCCAAGGTGTGACCGTAGCCACGCTCAAAGGGCTCCAAGGTAACCTTGGCGCGATTGAGACCCAATTGCTCCACATGGATATTTTTTGGTTTTAGCAAATTCGTTTGCATTCAGATTTCCTATCAATACCCCCGGTTCGTTACACCGGTAAGGCTGGGTTTCTGGACCACACAGTGCGAGCAGACCGCGTGGGGTGCGTTAGGTTGAAAACTTCAACCAGGATTAACGCGAATAAAGTTCGACGATCAAAGATTCGTTGATGTCAGCAGCAAACTCGTCGCGGTCAGGGGTCTTCTTGAAGACACCTTCAGCTTTTTCGAGGTTGACTTCAACCCAAGCAGGCATGCCGACTTGTTTGGCCAACTCTAGAGCTTCCAAAACGCGACCTTGCTTTTTAGACTTTTCACGGACAGCTACTACGTCACCGGCTTTCACCAAGTAAGAAGCGATGTTGACTTGATGACCGTTCACAGTGATGGCCTTGTGTGACACCAATTGACGGGCCTCAGCACGTGTAGAGCCAAAGCCCATGCGGTACACCACGTTGTCCAAACGAGTTTCCAAAATAGTCAACAGGTTTGCACCCGTGTTGCCTTTTTGGCGGTCAGCAGCAGCAAAGTAACGGCGGAACTGACGCTCCAACACACCATACATGCGTTTGACTTTTTGCTTTTCGCGCAACTGCAAACCGAAGTCAGACGTGCGTTGACCAGAAGTACGGCCATGCTGGCCGGGCTTGCTGTCGAATTTGCACTTGTCGCTGATCGAGCGACGTGCGCTCTTCAAGAACAAGTCAGTGCCTTCACGGCGTGAGAGTTTGGCCTTGGGGCCTAGGTAACGTGCCACTTGAAATTCCTTATCTAATCAGCTGCTCGCTAGAAGCGAGGAGCCGCTGGGGGTTGGCCAGCGGCGGTGGGCTTGTGGTTAACAGTAAAAAAGCGAAGAACGCTTAGATACGACGACGCTTTTGTGGACGGCAGCCGTTGTGCGGCACTGGTGTCACGTCAGCAATCGAGTTGATGCGAATACCCAATGCAGCCAAGGCGCGCACTGAAGATTCACGGCCAGGGCCTGGACCTTTGATCTCGACATCAAGATTCTTGATGCCTTGATCAACGGCAGCGCGACCCGCAACTTCCGAGGCTACTTGAGCCGCGAAAGGTGTGGACTTGCGTGAGCCCTTGAAACCTTGTCCACCTGACGATGCCCATGACAAGGCGTTGCCTTGGCGGTCAGTGATGGTAATGATGGTGTTGTTGAACGACGCGTGCACGTGGGCGATGCCGTCAGCAATGTTCTTGCGAACCTTTTTACGTACGCGTGAAGCTGCGCCGCTTGGAGATTTAGCCATTGTTCAGTCCTATTATTTCTTCAACGACTGGGCTGCTTTACGCGGACCCTTACGTGTACGAGCGTTGGTACGCGTACGTTGACCACGCATAGGAAGACCACGACGGTGACGGAAACCGCGGTAACAGCCAATGTCCATCAAACGCTTGATGTTCATGGTTGTCTCGCGACGAAGGTCACCTTCAATCGTGAATTCAGCGATCTGGTCACGGATCTTTTCGAGGTCCGAGTCAGTCAGATCTTTGATCTTCTTTGTGTAATCAATGCCAGTTGCTTCGCAAATTTTGCGAGCGCGTGTGCGACCAATACCAAAAATAGCTGTAAGGCCAATTTCAGTGTGTTTGTGTGGCGGAATATTAATGCCTGCGATACGTGCCATGTGCGTCCTCTTTAAACCAGTTCAATCAACCTTGACGCTGTTTGTGGCGTGGATCTGTACAGATCACACGAACCACGCCCTTGCGCCGGATGATTTTGCAGTTGCGGCAAATTTTTTTGACCGAAGCCGAAACTCTCATTTCACTCTCCTAAAACTCATTTCATTTCACACCGTCATTGGCATGAAACACGATTTTTACTTGGCTCGTTAGAGCGTTGTTTTAAAACTTGCCTTTTTCAACAGCGAATCATATTGTTGGCTCATCATGTAGTTCTGTACTTGGGCCATAAAGTCCATAGTGACAACCACAATAATCAGCAACGATGTCCCGCCGAAGTAAAAAGGCACGTTGTATTTCAAGATCAAGAACTCAGGTAACAAGCACACAAAGGTGATGTACACAGCACCCGCAAGCGTGAGTCGAACCAAAATTTTGTCAATGTATTTAGCAGTGTGGTCACCTGGACGAATGCCTGGTACAAAGGCGCCACTCTTCTTCAAGTTATCAGCAGTTTCTCGGCTGTTGAAAACCAAGGCAGTATAAAAGAAGCAGAAAAACACGATTGCTGCTGCATACAACATCACATAGACGGGTTGTCCAGGTGCAAGTGCAGCAGAAATATCTTTCAGCCAACTCATGCTGTCACCGGTACTAAACCAGCTCACCACGGTTGCCGGCAAGAGAATGATGGATGAAGCAAAGATGGGAGGGATCACACCCGCCATATTCAACTTCAAGGGCAAGTGAGACGATTGACCGCCGTAAACTTTGTTACCGACTTGGCGGCGTGCGTAGTTCACCAAAATTTTACGCTGGCCTCGCTCTACAAACACCACAAAGTAGGTGACCAAGGCCACCACAACCACAATGAGAATAGCAGCCAGAATGCTCATCGCACCGGTACGCACCAGTTCAAGCAAGCCGCCAATAGAACCCGGCAAGCCTGCTGCGATACCAGCAAAAATTAGAATAGAAATTCCGTTACCCAAGCCACGTTCAGTGATTTGCTCACCCAACCACATCAAGAACATGGTGCCCGCAGTCAAGCTGATCATGGCAGTCATACGAAAGCCAAAACCGGGGACGTTTACCAAGCCAGCCGATGCTTCTAGTGCCAACGCAATGCCCATTGACTGGAACATAGCCAAGCCCAAAGTGCCGTAGCGTGTGAACTGGGTGATTTTGCGTCGACCTGATTCGCCTTCTTTTTTGAGCTGCTCTAAAGAGGGCAACACATAGGTCAGCAACTGCATGATGATCGAAGCAGAAATGTAGGGCATGATGCCCAACGCGAATACCGTGAAGCGCGACAAAGCGCCGCCGGAAAACATGTTGAACAAGCTCAAAATACCGCCCTGCTGGCCCTTGAACAGTTGTTGCAACTGATCAGGGTTGATGCCGGGCACAGGAATATGGGCGCCTAAGCGGTAAACCACCAAAGCGAGCAGCAAGAAGACCAGTCGGCGACGCAGGTCGCCGAACTTGTCGTTGTTACCGATCGATGGAGAGGTGGTTGCCACGGAGCGTGTTTCCTGTTTAATCTACGATTACGCGACAGAGCCGCCAGCGGCTTCGATCGCAGCTTTAGCGCCGGCAGTAGCGCCGATGCCATTGAGCTTGACAGCAGTTGTCAATTCGCCAGTCTTCACGACTTTAACGACGCGAGCAATGTTTGCCACAAGGCCAGCGGCCTTCAATGTCAACATATCAACTTCAGCTGCGCCGAGTTGTTGCAAGTCAGCCAACGTTACTTCGTCGTTGTACTTCAACGTAGTGGACTTGAAGCCGCGCTTAGGCAAACGACGTTGCAAAGGCATTTGACCGCCTTCGAAACCAACCTTGTGGTAGCCGCCTGAACGTGACTTTTGACCTTTGTGACCGCGACCAGCAGTTTTGCCGAGGCCGGAGCCGATACCGCGACCAACACGGCGCTTGGCGTGTTTCGCGCCAGGTGCGTGGGTGATGTTATTGAGTTCCATCTTCAACCTTTTACAGCACTTTGACCAGATAGCTGATCTTGTTAATCATGCCGCGCACTGCAGGCGTGTCTTGCAACTCGCTCACAGAATTCACTTTGCGCAAGCCCAAGCCACGGACGGTGGCGCGGTGCGATTCTTTGGTGCCAATTGGGCTACGCACCAATTGGATCTTGACAGTTTGAGGGGTAGTCATTGAATGCTCCGAGATCAAGCGAAGATTTCTTCGATTTTTTTGCCACGCTTAGCCGCCACTTCTGAGGGCGTTGTGGAATTGTTCAAAGCATCCAAGGTTGCACGAACCATGTTGTAAGGGTTGGATGTACCGTGGCTTTTCGCCACGATATCAGTGATCCCCATCACTTCGAACACAGCGCGCATTGGACCGCCCGCGATGATGCCAGTACCTTTGGGTGCTGGAATCATCATGACGTTTGCAGCACCGTGACGACCGTGCACCTTGTGGTGAATCGTGCCGTTTTTCAAAGTAACTTTAGTCATGTTGCGACGGGCTTCTTCCATCGCTTTTTGGACAGCGGCTGGCACTTCTTTCGACTTGCCCTTGCCCATGCCCACGCGGCCATCGCCATCACCGACCACAGTCAAAGCTGCGAAACCGAGAATACGGCCGCCCTTGACAACTTTGGTAACGCGATTGACCGCGATCATTTTTTCGCGGAGTCCGTCTTCTGGACCATCACCCTGCGCTTTAGCTTGAAATTTAGCCATGTGTAATTTCCAATCCGATTAGAACTGCAAGCCAGCTTCGCGGGCTGCGTCGGCCAAAGCCTTGACGCGGCCGTGGTAAGCAAAACCTGAACGGTCAAACGCCACTTTTTCGACGCCAGCTTTTTTCGCTTTTTCAGCGATCAGCTTGCCAATCACTTGCGCTGCACTGACGTTGCCGCCTTTGCCAACGGCGCCGAGTTGCTTGCGCACATCGGCTTCGGCTGAAGATGCTGTCGCTACGACTTTGGTGCCGCAAGCGGAAACCACAGTCGCATAGATATGCAAGTTGGTGCGGTTCACCATCAAACGTGCAACGCCTTGATTGGCGATGCGAATACGCGTTTGACGTGCCCGGCGGAGTCGCTGCTCTTTTTTGGTCAACATGTTGCAGCTCCTTATTTCTTCTTGGTCTCTTTGATCGTGATCTTCTCATCCGAATAACGGATGCCCTTGCCTTTGTAAGGCTCTGGGGGACGAATCGCACGAATCTCAGCGGCCACTTGGCCCACGCGTTGACGGTCAGCACCTTTGATGATGATTTCCGTTGCGGCAGGCGTTTCAACCTTGATGCCCTCAGGCATTTCTTTGTTCACGGGGTGCGAATAACCCACAGCCAAGTTCAACTTAGAACCTTGTGCCGCAGCTTTGTAACCCACACCCACCAAGAGCAACTTCTTCTCGAAGCCCTTGGTAACACCTGTGACCATGTTGTTAACCAACTGGCGCAATGTGCCGCTCATAGCGTTTGCTTCACGCGAATCATCGACCGGAGTGAATGTCACTTGACCGGCTTCGTTAACAACTTTCACCAATGCGTGAGCAGCCACCGACAGCGAACCGCCGGAGCCCTTGACACTGATTTGGGTATTGTTGATAGACACGTCCACACCTTGGGGGACGGTCACTGGCATTTTTCCTACTCGGGACATTTCAGTCTTTCCTTTAGGCTGCGGTTAAGCGACGTAGCACAACACTTCGCCACCGACACCGGTAGCGCGTGCTTTGCGGTCAGTCATAACACCTTGAGGTGTCGTGACAATTGCCACGCCCATGCCATTCATGACTTGGGGGATAGCGCCGCAGCCTTTGTAAACGCGCAAGCCAGGACGGCTCACACGCTCAATGCGTTCGATCACTGGACGGCCTGCGTAGTACTTGAGAGTAATCTCAATCTCAGTCTTGCCAGCGTCTTGTTTAATTTGGAAACCGTCGATGTAGCCTTCGTCTTTCAGCACTTGCGCAATGGCGATCTTCACTTTGGAAGAAGGCACCATCACAGTGGGCTTAGCCACCATTTGCGCGTTGCGGATGCGAGTCAGCAAGTCGGCGATTGGATCACTCATGCTCATATTGAATCTCCTGCCTATTACCAGCTGGCTTTAGTGATACCGGGAATGTTGCCCTGGAAGGCTAATTCACGGATCTTGGCGCGGCCAAGGCCGAATTGGCGGAATGTGCCACGTGGACGACCTGTGATCGCACAACGGTTACGTTGACGCGTGGGATTCGCGTTACGTGGCAGCTTTTGCAAACCCAAACGGGCAGCTGCGCGCTCTTCATCGCTACGCTTGAAGTCGGTGGCAATTGCCTTCAACTCCGCGTGCTTAGCAGCGTACTTTGCGACCAAACGGTCACGCTTGAGCTCGCGCTCGATCAATGCTTGTTTAGCCACGTGCCACCTCTGTCTTGAATGGGAAACGAAAGCCAGCGAGGAGCGCTTTGCACTCTTCGTCGGTCTTAGCCGTCGTGGTGATGCTGATGTTGAGGCCGCGCAGTGCGTCGACTTTGTCGTACTCAATCTCAGGGAAAATGATTTGCTCTTTCACGCCGATGTTGTAGTTACCACGGCCATCGAAAGCGCGAACAGAGATACCACGGAAGTCACGAACACGAGGCAGAGCCACGGTCACGAAACGATCCAAGAATTCATACATCTGCACGCCGCGCAAAGTCACCATACAACCGATAGGCTGGCCTTCACGGATTTTGAAACCCGCGATTGGCTTTTTAGCCTTGGTAACCACAGGCTTTTGGCCTGCAATTTTGGTTAAGTCGCTGACTGCGTTGTCCATGACTTTTTTATCAGCCACGGCTTCGCTCACGCCCATGTTCAACGTGATCTTGGTCAAACGTGGAACTTGCATGGGCGACTTGTAGCCAAACTTTTCAATCAGTTCGGGCGCTACTTTTTCGCGGAAGTGTTGTTGGAGTCGTGCCATATTTATGCCGCCTTGATTTCTTCGCCACTGGACTTGAAGACGCGCACTTTGCCGCCGTCTGCCAGGACTTTGATGCCAACACGATCAGCCTTGCCAGTAGCAGCATTGAAAATGGCCACGTTAGACTGATGGATGGGCATGGTTTTTTCAACGATGCCACCTTGCGTGCCAGCCATTGGGTTTGGCTTGGTGTGTTTTTTCACCAAGTTAATACCGTCGACCATCAAGTGGCTATCGTCTTTACGCAGCGATACAACGCCACGCTTACCTTTGTCGCGCCCAGTAAGGATGATGACCTGGTCGCCTTTGCGAATCTTGTTCATTGTTAGCCCTTACAGAACTTCAGGGGCCAATGACACGATCTTCATAAACTTCTCAGTGCGCAACTCGCGCGTCACTGGGCCGAAGATACGGGTGCCGATTGGCTCCAACTTTGCATTAAGCAACACTGCTGCGTTGCCATCGAATTTGACGAGCGAACCGTCGCCGCGGCGGATGCCTTTGGCAGTACGGACCACAACAGCGCTATACACCTCGCCTTTTTTGACGCGGCCACGCGGAGCGGCTTCTTTAATGCTCACCTTGATGATGTCGCCCACGCTTGCATAGCGACGCTTAGAACCGCCGAGCACTTTAATGCACAAAACGGACTTCGCACCGGTGTTGTCAGCGACATCTAACCGTGTTTCAGTTTGGATCATTTCAATATTTCCCAACTTGCATCAGTCTTCACACAACTTTCGTCGTGCATAGAACTGATCAGTCTTGGGCCCGTCATCCACATCGCAAACCACTCGCAATGCTTCAACTTGGGGCAGATAAACCCCGCTTTTTTAGCGGAGCCCCAAATTATGCCATGACTTTTTATGTCGCGTCAAACTATTTTTATGATTCTTTTTGGATTCACCGACAATTCAAGCATGTCTACACCCTTCAAAACCTCTCAAACCCTTGCATTCATTGGTGGCGGCAACATGGCAAGCGCCATCATTGGCGGCCTTATCAAGCAAGGCATGCCGGCCCACCTCATCTTGGTGGTTGAGCCTTTTGATGAAGCTCGCCAGCGCCTGCAGAGCCTATTTGGCGTGAAGGTCTTGTCATCTGCAGATGCAACACTGGCCGAAGCTGGCCTTGTTATCTGGGCCGTCAAGCCTCAATCCTTCAAAGAAGCGGCACAACAGACCCGCGCTTTTTGTGGCCACGCTCTGCACCTTAGCGTGGCTGCTGGCATTCGTAGCGACAGCATTGCCAACTGGCTGGGCACCGAACGCGTGGTGCGGGCCATGCCCAACACGCCCGCCCTCGTTGGCCTTGGCCAAACGGGCTTGTTTGCTCGCGCAGCCGTCACGGACAGCGATAAAGCATGGGTTGAACAAGTGGTCGCCACCACGGGCGCGCTGCTGTGGGTGAAAGACGAGCCCCTACTTGACGCGGTGACCGCGCTGTCTGGCTCTGGCCCCGCCTATGTGTTTTTCTTTATAGAAAGCATGGTCGAAGCTGGCGTGAACATGGGCCTGACCACAGAACAAGCCACTCAATTGGCGATTGGCACGTTTGAAGGTGCCTCTCAACTGGCTAAGGCTGCCAGTGAGCCCCCTTCTGTGCTGCGCGAGCGGGTGACCTCCAAAGGCGGCACCACCTATGCTGCCCTCACCGCCATGCAAAACACACAGGTGGGCACGCTCTTTCAAGCCGCATTGCAGGCCGCGCAGCAGCGTGCGCACGAGCTTGGCGATGAGTTTGGGGCTTAAATCCCCACAACTAGTGCGACAATAGTTGGGTTAATTATTAATACCTTTGAATCCATGAACAAACTTTTGATTTCTCTTTTGTCAGCCGCCGCCCTGAGCCTGCCATTGACTTCTGGCGCTCAGGCGCCGGCCATGCCGGCAGCGCCTGCAGCGCAACCGGAGCAAGGGGCCACCAACACTCCCAACACCGACAAAGCAGCCCCAGCCAAGGCAGACAAAAAAGCCAAGAAGCCCAAGAAAAAGAAGCTCAAAAAGAAGAAGGCTAAAAAGGCCAAATCTCAGTAAATATTCAGCTGATGGCTCTCAACGGGCGCCGTAGCTCAGGGCGATACCGGCAAACACAGTCGCACCCAGCCAATGGTTGGAGCGAAACGCCCTAAAACAGCCTTCCCGCGAGCGGTCCATGATCAGCAAAAAGTGCCACACCGCTTGTAAGCCCGCCAAGCACAAGGCAACAGTCCAATGCCAGCCCAGTTTTTCGTGCTCTAACAGCCCGTACCAGCCGCATAAATAAACCGCATAAAACGCCATGACGGCAGATACGTCATGGCGACCCAAGGTGATGGCAGAGGTTTTCATGCCGATGCGCAAATCGTCGTCACGGTCCACCATCGCATACTCTGTGTCGTAGGCCAGCACCCAGAACAAATTGAACAACATCAAGCCCCACGCCTGTATGGGCACGGCGTCACTCAGGGCTTGCAGGCTAAGGTCTTGCCAAGTGATGTTTGCACTTCCCACCGCCACAAACGCCAAAGGAATGCCAAAGCTAAACGCCACGCCCAGCACCGCTTGAGGCATAGAAACATGGCGTTTGGCGTAGGGGTAAATCAAGGTCATCGCCAAGCCCGCAAACGACCACACGATGGTGGCGGGGTTGGTGGTCAACACCAAGCCGAACGCCGCTAGCGCCAGCAAAGCGCCCAACAGCAAGGCCTCGCGCACAGACACAGCGCCCCGCGTCACCGGTCGCTCTGCCGTGCGTTTGACGTGACGGTCAAACTCGCGATCGGCCACATCATTGATGCAGCAGCCCGCACTGCGCATCAAAATGGTGCCCAACACAAACACCACCACCAAATGCCAACCTGGCCAACCGCCGGCCGCCACCCACAACGCAGACAGCGATGGCCACAGCAACAGCAGCCAGCCTGCGGGACGATTCCAGCGAATTAAATCCAAATAAAGGTTTAAGCGTTCACGCATCTCAGCACCCATCAAGACAAACGGCTGACGCCGGGCAACTCACACCCGTAAATGGCGTTGCGCAAAGCGGCAATCGCCTCATAACGCGTGAAGCTACGACGCCATGCCAACACCACACGGCGCGTGGGCGGTTCGCCCCCTTTGTCGTCGGTGATGGGCAAGTAGCGCACATAAGTTTCTTCACTTTTCTTGCGCTTCGATTGGGTGCCCAGCGCTTCTTTAGGCACGCTCAAGCGTGGCACCAGCGTCACACCCATGCCGGCAGCCACCATGTGTTTGATGGTCTCGAGAGAGGAGCCTTCAAAGCTCTTTTGAATGCCCGAGGCATTGCTAGAAAAGCGCGCAAATTCAGGACAGACCTCCAACACATGGTCGCGAAAACAGTGGCCATTCCCCAACAACAACATGGTTTCATTTTTCAACTCATCCGCGCTCACCTGCTTTAAGGCGGCCAGCGGGTGGTTGCTGGGCACGGCGGCCATGAAGGGCTCGTCGTACAAGGGCGCAGTGGCAAGGCCCGTGTCTGGAAAAGGTTCGGCCATGATGGCGCAATCAATCTCTCCGGTACGCAACATTTCTAGTAATTTGACCGTGAAGTTTTCTTGCAGCATCAACGGCATTTGCGGCGTTCTGGCAATCGCCTGACGCACCAAGCTCGGCAGCAAATAAGGGCCAATCGTATAGATCACGCCCAGCTTTAACGGGCCAGCCAGCGGGTCTTTTCCGCGTTTAGCAATTTCTTTGATGTTGGCCGCTTGCTCCAACACGCTTTGCGCTTGACGGATGATTTCTTCACCCAAGGACGTCACAGCCACTTCGTTGGCGCTGCGCTCAAACAGCTTCACACCCAACTCTTCTTCGAGTTTTTTGATGGCCACAGACAGCGTGGGCTGCGACACAAAGCAGGTTTCGGCAGCGCGGCCAAAGTGTTTTTCGCGGGCCACGGCCACGATGTATTTAAGTTCGGTAAGGGTCATGTTTTTTTAAGCCTTCAAGAAGTCTGATTTTCCACCCAACCAGCGACTCACATGCCGCTCGGCCAATTCGGGGTGCATGTCCAGCATCAACGGGGCCAATTCTCGGGCCCATTGCAGCAACTCGCCGTCTTCTGCCAAATCGGCAAAGCGCAGCAGCGCAGCGCCTGATTGGCGAGCGCCCAAAAATTCACCCGGGCCGCGAATTTCTAAGTCACGCCGTGCAATCTCAAAACCGTCCGAGGTTTCCACCATCGCACGCAATCGCTCACGCGCTGTCTCGCTCACGCGCCCACTCTCTCCCGTGGCGTACATCAACACGCAGGCCGATGCCGCCGCTCCGCGCCCGACACGTCCGCGCAACTGGTGCAACTGGCTCAGTCCAAAGCGCTCGGCATGCTCAATCACCATCAGCGATGCGTTGGGCACATCCACGCCCACCTCAATCACGGTGGTGCTGACCAGCACACCCATCGCCCCGCTTTCAAACTGGGCCATCACTGCTTTTTTGTCGGCTGGCGGCATGCGCGAATGCAGCAGGCCCACCAGCACAGGCGTTGCACCCGGCGGGTTGAGCGCCTCCAGGAGCAAGGCATGGGTTTCGGTGGCATTGGTCAGGTCGAGCGCTTCGCTCTCCTCAATCAGCGGGCACACCCAATACACCTGACGCCCTTCCTCCAACTGGTGGCGGATGCGTTCAATCAACTCATCTCGCCGCGACTCCGACACCAGCTTGGTCACCACCGGCGTGCGGCCCGGCGGCAACTCATCGAGCGTGGACACATCCAAGTCCGCGTAATAGCTCATCGCCAAGGTGCGAGGGATGGGCGTGGCGCTCATCATCAGCATGTGCGGCTCTTGCTCTGGCATGCCGTCGTGGGTGAGCATCTTCTCGCGCAACGCCAAGCGCTGCGCCACACCAAAGCGGTGTTGCTCGTCGATGATGGCGAGTGCTAGGTTTTTGAAGACCACCTGCTCCTGAATCACCGCATGCGTGCCCACCACCAAGGCCGCCTCGCCGCTGGCAATCAGCCCCAACATTTCGGTGCGTTCCTTTTTCTTTTGACTACCCGTCAGCCACGCCACGCGCTTGCCTAGCGGCGTGAGCAAGGGCTCTAGCCAGCCAATGAGCTTGCGAAAGTGTTGCTCGGCCAAAATCTCGGTGGGGGCCATCAGCGCACACTGCCAGCCGCCGTCCATGGCCACAGCGCCAGCCAGTGCCGCCACCACCGTTTTGCCTGAGCCCACATCACCCTGGAGCAACCGGTGCATGGGCACTTGGCGCATCAGGTCCAGCGCAATCTCTTCGCCCACGCGGCGCTGTGCGCCCGTCAAGCCAAAAGGCAGCACGCCCAATAGCTGCTCGTGCAGACCGCCTTTTTTCAGCACCAACGCCGGCGCACGCAGTTCGTCACGCGCCCGCTTAGATTGCAATTGCGACAGCTGCTGCGCCAGCAACTCTTCGGCTTTCAGCCGCTGCCATGCAGGGTGCGTGCGGTCTTCCAGCTGCGCCAACGACACATCGGCGGCAGGGTGGTGCAGAAAATGCAACGACTGCTCCAGACCCCAAGCCTTTGCGCCAGCACTCATGGCCGAGCGCGGCATGTGGTCGGGTGGAATGGTCTCGATAAACGCGCCATGCCGCGCTGCATGCACCAGCCCGCTGTGCACCGCCTTGCGCAAATACACCTGCGGCAAACCTGCCGACGTGGGGTACACAGGCGTAAGCGCATTGGGCAGCTCGCCGCCCGCCATGTGAAAGCTGGGGTGCATCATGGTGCGGCCCATAAATCCGCCCTTCACCTCACCGCGCAAACGCAAGTGGTTGCCCACGGCCAGCGCTTTTTGTTGGGATGGGTAAAAGCTGAAAAAGCGCAGCGTGCACGTGTCAGAACCGTCGTCCACCACAACCAACAATTGGCGGCGGGGTTTGTAGGTGATTTCACACGACACCACCGTCGCTTCGATCTGCGCCATATCGCCCTCGCGCGTGTCGGCCAGCCGCACGATGCGCGTCTCGTCTTCGTAGCGCAGCGGCAGGTGCAGCGCCAAATCAATGTCGCGGTCCAACCCAAGCTTGCGCAACGCTTTTTGCGGGGCGGAGAGGGGTTTGTTGTCCGTTTTAGCTTCAGGCTTCACGGGTGGCTTGGCGCGAGTCATGGGACAATTGTGCCTCTGTCATTTGATCTCCTTCAACTTGGAACGGGCCTGTCCGGCCCTCAAGCGCATGTCACACACCTACACGCTCAGCGATTTTGATTTCGAACTGCCTGAGTCTCTGATTGCCCAGCACCCCGCCTCTGAACGCAGCGCCTCACGATTGCTGGATGGCCGCCAGGCTGAGTTTGCCAATCACACGTTCAAAGACCTCCCTACCCTGCTGAAAGCCGGAGACTTGCTGGTGTTCAACGACACCCAAGTGGTGAAGGCACGTTTGTTTGGCGAGAAGCCAACCGGCGGCAAGTTGGAGCTCTTGGTGGAACGCGTGCTAACCAACCACGAAGTGGTAGCCCACATGAAGGTAAGCAAAAAGCCGCCCGTGGGCACCGAGCTATTGATGAGCGGTGGCCAATATAAAGGCGGATTCACGGCCACGCTGCTGGGGCGCTGGCCTAACGAAGACGGTCAACTGTTTCGCTTCAAGTTCAGCGACGAGCCGCACACCTTGATGCAGCAGCACGGCCACATGCCGCTGCCGCCTTACATTGAGCGCCACCAAAACACGGCTAACGCGCAACATGAAACCGAAGCCGACAAAGCCGAGGACGAGCGTCGTTACCAAACCGTGTTTGCCAAGCACCCAGGCGCAGCCGCTGCGCCCACCGCCGCGCTGCACTTTGACGAAGGCGTGCTGCAAGGGCTGGAGGCCCAAGGCGTGTCACGCGCCAGCGTCACACTGCATGTGGGCGCGGGCACGTTTCAGCCGGTCAAGACCGAGGACCTGTCTGAGCACCGCATGCACAGCGAGTGGTACAACATCCCCCCCGAAACCATCCAAGCAATTGCCGACTGCCGCGCTCGTGGTGGTCGCGTGGTGGCGGTGGGCACGACCAGCGTGCGCACGCTGGAGAGCTGGGCGCAAAGTGGACTGACGAGTGGCGACACGCAAATCTTCATCACGCCGGGCTTTGAATTCAAGGTGGTGGATGTGCTGATCACCAACTTCCACTTGCCCAAGAGCACCTTGCTCATGTTGGTCAGCGCGTTTGCAGGCTTTGAGCACATGCACGCGTTGTACCGCCACGCCATTGCCCACCAATACCGATTCTTCAGCTACGGCGACGCCATGCTGTTGGAGAAAAAATCTGCTTGAAAGACCGACCATGTTGAAGTTTGACATTCTCGCCAAAGACACCCCTGCCGCAGACGGCAACTACGCGGGCAGCCACGCCCGCCGCGGCACGCTCACGCTCAACCACGGCGTGGTGCAAACGCCCATCTTCATGCCAGTGGGCACGTATGGCACGGTCAAGGGTGTGATGCCGCGCAGCCTCGAAGAAATGGGCGCGCAAATCATCTTGGGCAACACCTTTCATTTGTGGATGCGCCCCGGCACGGAGGTGATGCAAAGCTTTGGCGGTCTGCACGACTTTGAGCGTTGGAACAAACCCATCCTTACCGACAGTGGCGGCTTTCAGGTGTGGTCGCTGGGTGCGATGCGCAAGATCACCGAAGAGGGGGTGACGTTTGCCTCGCCCGTGAACGGCGACAAGCTGTTCATGTCACCCGAGGTGAGCATGCAAATTCAAACCACGCTCAACAGCGACATCGCCATGCAGTTGGATGAGTGCACCCCGTATGAAACCAAAGGCCACCTGACCACGGAGGCGGAAGCCCGCAAGTCAATGGAGATGAGCCGCCGCTGGGCCGTGCGCAGCAAGGAAGAGTTCGCACGTCTGGAGAACCCCAACGCCTTGTTTGGCATCGTGCAAGGCGGCATGTTCCCCAACTTGCGCCAAGAGTCGCTGGACGCGCTGGTGGACATGAACTTCCCCGGCTACGCCGTGGGCGGCGTCAGCGTGGGGGAGCCCAAAGCCGAAATGCTAGAGATCATGGCCCACACGCCCCACCGCTTGCCCGAGCACAAGCCGCGCTACCTGATGGGCGTGGGCACCCCCGAAGACTTGGTGCAGGGTGTGGCCGATGGCGTGGACATGTTTGACTGCGTCATGCCCACCCGCAATGCGCGCAACGGCACACTGTTCACCCGCTTTGGCGATTTGAAAATCCGTAACGCACGCCACAAGGCAGACCACGGCCCGCTCGACAGCACCTGCACCTGCTACACCTGCGCGGGCCACACACGGCTTGACGGCACTACCAGCGGCGGCTTTAGCCGCGCGTATTTGCACCACCTCGACCGCTGCGGCGAAATGCTAGGCCCCATGCTGACCACCGTGCACAACCTGCATTACTACCTCAACCTCATGCGCGAAGTGCGCGAGGCTTTGGACGTGGGTCAGTTTGGCGCGTTTCGCGCCAAGTTCAAAGAAGACCGCGCACGCGGGGTTTAAATTAACCTTGCAAATCATGGAATTACGATCCATAATTGCAAGGATGATAAACCGCCAACTCAGCCACCTCTTAAGCGAAGAATTACGTCACTCCCCCGCTGTCGCCTTGCTCGGGCCTAGGCAGGTGGGTAAAACCACGTTAGCGCTTGCGGTTGCAAAAAAAACTCCTCATGTTTATCTCGACCTTGAATCCGAGCGCGATCGCGGCAAGCTTGCACAAGCCGAAGCTTATCTAGAAACACATCTCGACAAATTGGTCATCCTTGACGAGGTGCACCGTGCCCCCGGGCTCTTTCCAGTGCTGCGTGGATTGATAGACAAAGCACGTCGCTCCGGCGATGCCGCAGGGCGCTATCTGTTGCTGGGCTCTGCCTCACTGGACGTGCTGCAGCAATCGGGCGAGACACTGGCTGGCCGTATCGCCTATTTGGAATTAGGCCCTTTCAACATCCTTGAAGCCTCTGCTGAAAACGCCAACCAGTTGTGGATGAGAGGCGGGTTTCCTGAGAGCCTGAATGCCAACTCCGATGCACGCAGCCTTCGATGGCGCGAAAACTTCATTCGTACTTATTTAGAACGCGACATCCCGCAGTTTGGACCCCGCATTTCTGCCGAAATGCTTCGCCGTTTTTGGACCATGCTGGCTCACCACCAAAGTGGCCTGCTGAATGTGGCTCAGCTCGCACGCAACTTAGGAGTTGATGCAAAAACGGCGCATAGCTACATAGACCTGATGTGCGACTTGCTACTCGTTCGCCGCCTCCAACCTTGGCATACCAACATCAGCAAGCGCTTGGTCAAAGCGCCCAAAGTTTATGTTCGAGACAGCGGATTGGTAAATGCGCTATTGGGAATTGAAACCTTAGAGGAACTGCTTTCACACATGGTTGTCGGCGCAAGCTGGGAAGGTTTTTGTATCGAAAACATCTTGGCTTGTGTGCCCCCATCTGTCACTGGCTACTTCTACCGAACCAGCGCGGGAGCTGAGATTGATTTGTTGCTTTCTTGGCCCAACTCAGAACTGTGGGCGATTGAGATCAAGCGCAGCACAAGTCCCAAAGTAGAACGTGGGTTCCACAGCGCTTGCAATGACATCAATCCGACTCATAAATGGGTGGTGTACCCCGGTCAAGAAAGCTATCCGCTAGGAAACGACATTCACACCACGTCGCTAGCTGCCATTTGCCGCATGTTGCAGCAAAAAAACTGAGCTTAAGCCTCGGTGGTGAACACCGTCAGCACGCCGGTGTAGCCATGCAGCTCTTGGTGGGCAATTTCGCCACCCGCAAAGAAGCCCACCAAGGGGACATCACCCAAGGCACGACGCACGATTTGCAGCTCGGCACTGGGGCCGCCAAAATGTGGCCCACCTCGACCTGCGCAGCTCACATAAATAGCGCCCGCCATGCGGCGTGCTGGGTGCGGGTTGGTGTGGGTGTCGGCGTTCAAAGCGCCGGCCAAATCGGCGGTCATTTCTTCGGGTTCTAAGGCCTCGCGAATTTCGGCGCAGATGCGTGTCAGGTCAGCACGTGCAGCCCCTGCATTGCGTTGGCAAAACGTCAGACGCATGCCCGCCTCTACGGGTTGCGCCACGGCCACCGCTTCGCGTGCAGGGTCGATGCCGATGATGTGACGCACCAGCACCGCATCATCAAACTCGCCAGTGCGCTTGATGGTGGGGTCATGCTCGGCCGACAAGCCCACCAATGTGGCGCGCACTTTGGCAATGGCGGGTTGCTTGTCGGCGAGGCTGATTTGCAAGTCGCGCTCCATCACATGAAGTGCGGGTTCGTTGTCCAAGGTCAGCACCACGTTGTTGTCCGCGCTGGTGATGATGTGCACCTTGGCCACTGGCAAGCAGCCTTGCGTTACGCGCGACACCATGGCCACATGGGCATCAAATGCAACGCCGCTCAAGCCGCCATGAAACACGCCCGTGGCTTTGCCCTGCCCCGCGATATTGCCGTCACCACTGAGCGCAAACTGCACCACATCCGTTCGGCTGGCAGAGAGGCCGCCGAACACATAGCCACTGGCCGTGCGTTGGGCCAGCTCGGCAATCAGCTCGGGCACGTCGGGTGTGTTGGCGGCAGCGTGTAACAGCGCCGTGTGCGGCACAAAACTGCTGCCACGTTTAGAACCAATACCCGCTTGCGCCAACGGAGCCACACCGCTGAACACGCGGTAATGTTCAGGTGCTATGTCGCACAGCATCACACTGAGCGCGGGCTCGTCAAAGTACTCCACGTTGTTGGCCGCAATACCCACGCCCACGGTGCCGGCCCAGTCGGTAACCTCAGGCAGCTCGGAGCTGAGGTGAGACAAGATGTCTTGCGCATGCGTGGCGTAGTGGTCGGTGATGTAGAGCAGCCCGAGGTGCGGCGTATCCGCGTAATCGGGCAGCGCCATATGGGCACGCAACTGCGCCAGCACCAGGCCGGCGGCCATCTCCCACTGCGGGTGGGTGGCGTGGCCGTAGGGGAAGAGTTTCATCTCTTGCGGGCGGCTGTCTTGCGAGCCGCTGGCTTTTTGGCTGCCGAAGTTTTGGCTGTGGGGGCTTTGGCTGCGGTTTTGCGCGGTGCGGCTTTTGCCACAGGTTTTTTGGCCGCCGGCTTGGCTGCTTCGGCAGCCGCATGCGCCTTTGCACGGTGCGTCATGTCGTTCATGGCATGTGTGGCGATGTGCTGAAACTGGTCGGTCAACGCGCCCCACCAATGCGCAGGATCAACCCCTGTGGTTGCAGCTTTTTTGCTGCGTGATTTGCTGGCCTTGGGTGCTTCGGGCTCAGCCTCATGCGCCACTTCGGCTTCCACCTCTGGCTCGGCCTGCACAGGCGCTGCTTGCGTGAACGAATACTTGGGTCTTGCTGGCTCAGCAGGTGCTGCCGCCTGCGGCTTGGCCTTGAGCGAATCGGCCAAGTCGTTGAAGCTCATGTTCATGCCCTTCAAGGTGTTGAGGGTCATGCGCTGCACCTCAAGGGCTTGAATGGTGGCACCCACGGCCTTGCTGTTTTGCTCTAGCCAGAACTGCACTGTTTTAAGTTCTTGAATACGCTTTTCAAGTTCTTCGGGATCTAGCGTGGGCGCCACCCAGCCGGGCGCGGCAGACGTTGTGGCGCCTCCTCCGGGTGTGAGGTTTTTTAAAAAATCAAAGCCCGGAACGAACTTGGTGAAATCAAAGCCGGCTGAGTCGGTCATGTCTGTCTCCTGTGTGTATAAGTCGCATTAAACCAAACCCCGGCCCACAGCAGGCTGACAGATCAATGCTTGTGATCGCCGTGGTTGTGATCCATCTGTTTTTGCTGCTGCATCATGGGCGCTTGCATGCCCACTTTCACTTTCAGCTCCACATTCGACTTCACGCCTTTGGCGTCTTGGAACGTCAACGTCACTGGCACAGTGGTGTCTTTGGCCAATGGGGCCTTCAAGTCCATCAACATCAAGTGGTAGCCGCCGGGCTTGAGCTCAACGGCTTTGCCTGCGGGCAGGTCGAGGCCGTTGGGCAAAGCGGCCATCTTCATGATGTCTTTTTCCATTTTCATTTCGTGAATCTCGGCCACGCCCGCCACGGGGCTGCTCACGCCCACCAGTTTGGCATTGTCTTTGGCAGTGATCTTCATAAACGCGCCCGTGGCCTTTTGGCCCTGCACGGTGGCGCGTGCCCAAGCGTCGGTCACGGTGACGTTTTGTGCAAACGCGCTAACAGCACACACGGTGGTGAGCGCAGCGGCGATGAGGTGTTTTGAAAATTTCATATGTGCTCCTTGGGATTAATGGTGATGGTCGTGTTTGGGGGCGCTTTGCACATCAAGCAAAGCGGCGGGTGATTTCAAGCCACGGGTGGATGTGCCGCTGGCAGGAATATCTGACCAGTCATTTTGACCGCTCTCGCAGGTCTGCAACACCTTCACCCAGAGTGGGCCCGCTTGGTCGGGCAAACGGCCCATGAAGGCGAACTCGTCAAATTGCTCGTCTGGCAGTGCGGTGTCTTTGCTGGCCGCGATCCAGCGCAACTCCACCACATCGTCGGTCACAGTTGTGCCGTGGCTGTTGTAGGGCGTGGCAAGTTTGGCCTTGCGCGAGGTGAGTGTCCAGCCTGTTTTGGGCTGGGGCTTGGCGCCTTGAAAACCTGAGGGTATTTGCACGATCAGTCCTGTGGTGGCTGAACCGCTGCAGCCGTGGCCCACGCGCAACGTGGCTTTGTAATAGCTTGCAGCGATGGCTTTGGGCTCGGACAAGACGATGTGTGCTTGCGCCAACGGAAGAAAAGCCGCACTGAGCAAAAAGAGTTTGATTTGTTTTTTCATAGGGAAATGTTTCGTCAATCGTTTCAGGGTTGAAGTTAGTCGATCTTGGCCTCGATGCCGAAGTAAATGGCGCGGCCATCACCTGGGTAATACATCGCCGCTGTGTTAACGCCAGCCAAGTTGGCAGAGATGCTGCTGTCAGCCGCGTATTTTTTGTTAGTCACGTTACGGGCGTCGGCAAACCAAGACCATTTTTTGTCAATGGCTTGACCCGCTTTGAAACCAACCAAGGTGTAACCATCGCGGTAAACGCTGTTGGTGTTATCCATTGATGCTTTGCGTGGAACCCATTCAATTTTTGGTCCTGCATAGAAGCTTGGCTTACCGTTGACTTCTGCCCCGAAGCGATAGAGGCTTTCGGCACGAACAATGATGGGAGGGAAACCTGGTAGCTGGTTGTTGCCATAGGCGGAGTTGTCCACAAATTTAAAGTCGCCATAAAGCAATGCCATGCGGCTGTCGATTTGACGGGCATACAAATGACTCAAGCCCAGCTCAATGCCTTGATGCATCGATTTAGGCACATTGGTTGTTGGTGCGGGTGAGCAACCAGGGACAACACACGCGCTCAAAAACTCGTTCCTCAAGTTAGCGCGATAGTAGGTTGCATCCCAACCAAATTGGCTGCTGCCATCTACTGCCTCGCCGCGTGTGCCCACTTCAAACGTTGTCCCGCTTTGAGCTTTGTTAGCCAATGAAGTGGCACCTGCCAAACCATGGATGGGCGCTTCAAAGTTGCGGCTCACACTGGCAAAAACTTGATTCTTGGGCGTTAAGCCATGCGTCACGCCAACTCGGGGGCTCCATTGACTAAAGTCGTGGTCGTAGTTGTTGGATGCAGCAACCACATCAGAAACTTTGCGATTCGCTTTGTCGTATTGCAATGCGCCGACCAACGTTGTCTTGTCAGAGATGCGGTATTTATCCTCTACAAAAAAGGAGTGGTTTGTAGACTTTTGCGAATAATCTGAGGTCGGATTGCCAGTCACCAAACCACTTGCATTGGCAGCATGTGACGTGCCTTTGGTTGTTCCTGAACTTGGCAGATAGGCGACCGTCACTTGGTTTGCGCCGGATATATTGGTGAGCTTGAGATGCCCGCCCTGTGTGTCCACATTTTGCTGAATGATGCCGAAGGCAATCGGATGCCGGAGGTTGTAATTCATGGCGTAGGCGGCAAACTCATACACATTGTTACCGTCACGCACCGTTGTTTTATTTGCCACGCGTTGTGAATCAATGTCACGGCGCTGGTTGTTGTCATTGACGTAGGCTGCGCCAGAGTTGCGGATGTTGGGTGTTGATTCCAACTGCGCAATTGTCAAATAGCCCGGCAACTGCGTGCGACTACGAACTGCAGCCACATAAAAACGTGACTCCACATTGCGGCTCACTTTCACGCCAAAGTTAGCCAACAACTTTTGGTTTTCCATTTCAGCGTGTTGACGAAAACCATCTTGCTTGGTTTGCGATCCTGCCACGTAGTAGTCCCAAACATTTCCACCCACCTGGGTGGGCTTGGCAACGCCAGCGGTGCTGCCAAAAACTTTGTTGTACCCAAAGCTACCCGCTTCAGCCTTGCCCACAAACGAAGGACTTGTATAACCCGTGGGAGCCACAAAGTTGATGGCGCCACCCAGCGTGGTTGCGCCATAGGTGGTGGCGTTTGGACCGCGCAACACTTCGACATAGCGTGAGGCATTGGGGTCAAGTGTTTGCATGTCAAACATGCCGTCGGCGTAGTTGATGGGCACACCGTCTTGCATCACTTTGGTGCCAAACCCGTGATACGTCCGGCTTAAGCCTGAACCACGGATGGCCAAACGTGCCTCTTCGGAGCCAAACCGATCTTGAATGAAAACGCCAGGAGCCAAACCCAAGCTGTCGCTCCAGGTTGATTGGCGGCCTTCGCGTACGTGGTTCAAATCCACGATGGACGCACCGCCGGGAATGGTTTTAACGATTTCTTTGGCACTCTCGATAGAGTCCTGGGTCAAAGAATTGGGCTTTGCCGTGATCACCACGGTGCCAAATCCTTTGCCTTCTGATGACTGCGCCAATGCAGTCCCAGCGAAGGCCATGATCAGAGAGATGACCCACACTTGGCCCCAGTAAATGGGTGAGTTTTTTTGCATTTAACTTTTCCTAAAACCTCGTTGGCTTGCGATGCGCAAACGCGCAACACAAAGCCAACTAAATAGGCGGCGGCACATGACCGCACGCCCGCTTTAACGATCAGAGGGAAAGTGCAGGCGGCCCACGCGATGGGAGCGGGGGTGCAGTGAGGGCCGCAATGTGCGCTGAAGCCACGGGCTGCAGGGCATGAGCCAGAGGGGAAGGTTGCGTCAACGCGTTGTTGAGCGCGGGCGGCGGTGCGCTGATGGACGCGCACAAGGGGCAATCCAGCGTGAGGCTGGAAGCGGCCACATCGTCTTCGTCCTGCAGCACCAGTTTCATCGTGCCGGTGCCGGTGCACACCATGTCCATGCCCGCGGGGTTGAGCACGGGTGAGGCAATGGCCACGCCCACAGACAACGCAAACCACACCAGCACAAGGCGGGTGATTTGGATGGTGTTGCGTAGCTGTTGCATAAAGAGAATTATGTCGGAAGTCAAAAACAGATCAAACCCTCTGTTCATGCCCCGTCAAGCAGGGTTTTGTTGATATCCATCAACTACAGCGTGTCCGTGCAGGCGCAAGATGAAGTCCATAAAAAAGGGAATTGCTATGCATACACAACACGCCACCGCCTTCAAGCAAAAGCTTGAGCACCAACGCGCCGACTTGTTGGCACAAATTGCACAGCAACGCGGTGGCATCACCAGCCGCGCCGAAGTGGCTGCAGAGCACTTCGCACACAACGAAGATTCAGACGCGCAAGTCAACACAGCACGCGACTTGGAGTTCGCCATCAACGAACACGAAACCGCCAAACTAGCCGCGATCGATGAAGCTTTGGCTCGCGTTCACGCGGGCACTTACGGCCACTGCACCGACTGCGATGCCACGATTCCCGAAGCACGCCTGAACGCAGCACCCGAAGCGGCCCGCTGCATTGGCTGCCAAGAGAAAACCGAACACAACCACCACTAAGAGAGAAAGAAAATCACATGACCACTTTTCACGCCGTTGTTTGGATGGACCACAAAGAAGCCCACGTGTTGATGTTTGACCGCGAGCACGTGGAAAGCCAACGCGTCAAATCACGCTGCCACCACAAACACCAAGGCAAGCCCAATGAAGTTGCGCACCTGTATGCCGACATTGCCAAGGCCTTGGAAGGCACGCACGAAGTGTTGGTGACGGGGCCAGGCTTGGCGCGCGACGAGTTTCGCGATTGGTGCAAACAACACCACACCCATGTGAACGTGGTGGACAGCGTGTCCAGCGATCACCCCACCGATGCACAAGTGGTGGCCATGGCGCGCCAGTACTTCAAGAAGTTTGACAACATGGGCGCTGACCCCGCACTCGTCAAATAAGGGTCAGCGAAGCTAGTTCTTGATCAATCGCGCCAAACACGCTTTGGCCATCTTTGCCTTTGGCTTCGATGCGCACGGTGTCGGCAAACTGCATGAAGTCGGTGGTGGCTTTGCCATCGAGCGCGGTTTCCATGGCGCGTTTTTCGGCAATGCAGCTGTAGCCTTTGGGCCATTCAGTTTTGCCGTTTTGCTCAAAGCCTGCATTGCTGACTGTGCCGCTACTGACCACCGTACCCGCAAGCAGTGCGCGTGTTTTGCTGGCGTGCGCCACGATTTGGCCAAAGTGATGCGTCATATCAGTGCCTGCATCGCACATACCGACTTTGCGGCCGTTCCATGTCACTTGTACGGTCAAGTGCACGCTGCCGTTATCCCACGCGTCACTCAATTCGTCCAGCGTCACAGCCACGGGGCTGAATGATGCAGCGGCTTGGCTTTGCACGCTGTGCCAGGCGTGGCGCAGGGTGATGGCGTTGGACAGCATGACCAAGCGAATGCTCTCTAGCGCGTCGTCGGCCGATGCACCCAGGGGCACGTCGCCCGTGATGACAGCGATTTCTGCCGAAAAGTCCACGCCTAAGTTTTCATTGGCACACACCAGATGGTCGTGCGCGCCTAGCAATGCATCGCTGGCGGCTTGGTGCACCGCTAAGTCGCCGTCGCCCTCACCCAACAAGGCGGCGTGGCTAGCGTAGGCCGTGCCCGTCAGGCGCTGGTAGGCGCGGGGCAGCGGGGCCATGCACAAGGTGGGGTCAAACGGAAAAGCATGGCGCGGTTTGCCATGGTTGAGGGTGTCATACAAGTCTTGCAACTGTGGGGCCATGAAGCCCCAGTCGTCTAAAGCTTGCTGCATGCGGTTGGCGATGCCCGTCGCATAATGCGCGGTGCTCAGGTCACGCGACACAACCACCAGTTGGCCGTCGCGTGTACCGTCTTTGTATGTGGCTAATTTCATGCCACGATTCTATGAAAGAACGATGCCCCGCCATGCACGCCCGTGCCCTGCCCTTTAGCCCTTCAAGCCCGCCGCATTTGCAGCGCAAGCATGCGGTGTTGTTGGTGGCCGGCGTGCTGGTGCTGCACTTGTGGCTTTTGACCGGCTCGCCCCTGTGGTTCAACCCTGCGCCTGGCGAGCCGCTACACCCAAAGGCCATGCTGACCAGGCAGATCGAGGTGGCTTCGCCTCGCGCTGCGCAAGTGCCTACAACCAAAACGCCGCCGATTGCCAAGCCTGCCCCCACTCAGAACACCGAAGCGCCCAGCATGGCCAGCGAAAGCGGCAAGCCTTTGAAGTTTGACGACTTCGGCCATGACTTAGCCGCCCCTTTGTCTCTGCCAGTACGTAGCGCAGAAGCGGTTGACTTGCCGCCCTTCAAACGCGCGGGTACCGAAGGTTTGACCGAAGTCACTAGTTTTATCGCACCTGATTCAGCCCTGCTGAAATACAAGGTTGAGGGCCAAGCCAAGGGGTTGAACTACTGGGCTTCTGCTGAGCTCAACTGGCATCAGGACGGCAAGACCTACGAGGCGCGGCTAGAAGTGAGTGCGTTTTTGCTGGGCTCACGCGTGCAGGTGAGCAAAGGCAGCTTGGGCCCGGAGGGCCTCATGCCCACCCGCTTTGGTGACAAAAGCCGCAACGAATTGGCGGCTCACTTTCAGCGCGACAAAGGCATCATCAGCTTCAGCGCCAACTCTCCCAATGCCCCGCTGCTCACAGGGGCGCAAGACCGTTTGAGTGTGGTGCTTCAGATCAGCAGCCTGTTGGCAGCCGACCCCACACGTTTTCCTGCAGGCACGATGCTGTCTTTTCAAACCGTGTCGCAGCGTGAAGCCGAAGTCTGGCAGTTCTTGGTGGAAAAAGATGAACTGCTGCAGCTGCCTTTTGGCGAGATCAATGCCATCAAGCTCAACCGCAAGCCGCGCCGCGATTTTGATCAGCACATAGAGCTTTGGTTTGCGCCTACTTTGGGCTACTTGCCCGTGCGGTTGCGCATCACCAACGCCAACGGCGACTTTGTTGACCAACTATTAAGCAAGGCCGAAAAACCCAGCTCTTGAATTAGGGCTTTTGAATCCGATATGCTTAGATGCAATTCGTTTTTCGCCGAAAGATTCCCATGGACATGCTCTACAACTCCGACACGTACTCGGTGATGCACTTACAAGTGCAAGACGATGCGTTAGTCTTTATCCGTCCCGACGTGCCCGCCCTGGCCCGCCACGGCTTTGAGATTGTGGACAAGCGCTCAGGCAAAGAGATTTACCTTGAAGGCTCTTGGGCCGAGCAGTTTCAAGCGCATTTGCGCGCTTGGCAAGAAAACGCCCCCAGCCAAGAAGAGGTAGAAGACACCTTGGCGGGCTATGCCGTGCTGGCCCAAAACCCCGTGGTGGTCCACTAAGCCTACGACCTGCACGATACCTAGGGCGCTTCGGCGCCCTTTTTCATGCCCAGTCTTACCTACAATCGCACCCATGACTGCCTACATCCTTAATTTGTCTTGTCCTGACCGACAAGGCATCGTGCACGCCGTGTCTGGCTTTTTGCTGGAGCGCAAAGGCAACATTGAAGAAGCCGCTCAGTACAACGACCATGCCACGGGCTTGTTCTTCATGCGCGTTCAATTTGCGTGCGATGCGGTAGGCCAAGACACGTTGCGGACGCAACTCGCCACCTTTGCCGACAGCTTCGGCATGAAGTGGTCGCTGCACGACACCACCCAGCCCATGCGCACGGTGTTGATGGTCAGCAAAGAAGGCCATTGCTTAAACGACTTGCTGTTTCGCGTGAAAAGCGGCCTGCTGCCTTTGGACATTCGCGCCATCGTCAGCAACCACCGCGAGTTCTACCAACTGGCGGCCAGCTACAACGTGCCGTTTCACCACATTCCCGTGACGGCGACAACCAAGGCTCAAGCCGAAGCCAAAGCGTTTGAGGTCATCGAGGCCGAAGGTGCCGAGTTGGTGGTGCTGGCCCGCTACATGCAAATTTTGAGCGACGATTTGTGCAAAAAATTGTCAGGCCGCGCCATCAACATTCACCACAGCTTCTTGCCCAGCTTCAAGGGTGCGAAACCGTACTACCAAGCGCATGACCGTGGCGTCAAGCTGATTGGTGCAACGGCCCATTACGTGACCGCCGACTTGGACGAAGGCCCCATCATCGAGCAAGACGTAGCCCGCGTGGACCACAGCAAAACGGTGGAAGACTTCACCGCCCAAGGCCGTGACACCGAAAGCCAAGTGCTGGCCCGCGCCGTCAAATGGCACAGCGAACACCGCGTGCTGCTGAACGGCCACAAGACCGTGATTTTTAAATGAGCGCCAGCCGCATTCCGCCCATTCAGTGTTTGCTGACGTTTGAGGCCTTGGCGCGTTTGCGCTCGGTCACACAAGCTGCTGAAGAACAATGCGTCACCCCCAGCGCGGTCAGCCACCGCGTGAAGCAGTTGGAACAACTGTTGGGTGTCAAGCTTTTTGGCCGCGCTGATTTTTCGCTCACCACCGAAGGCAGCGAATACCTAGCGCATGTGCGCGAAGGCTTGGCCATCCTCGAGCGGTTTCCCGGCAAAGACGGCAGCGCCACACCCGGCAAACGCAAACTGCGTTTGGCCGTCACGCCCACATTTGCACGCTCTATCCTGATGCCGCGTCTGCGCCAATTTGCCGACGCTTACCCCGAGATCGACATCACCCTTCAGGTGAGTATTCCGCTTTTAGACGTGGTAGCAGAAGACGCTGACCTGACCATCCGCTTTGGCACGGGCCGCTATGCGGATGTAGAGCACATCTGCCTCATGAAAGACGACGTGACGCCCATGGCCTCACCCGCCTACATTCGCGAGCACGGACCGTTTGACGCGCCTGAAGATTTGACCGATGCCACCCTGTTGCGCAGCCCATTGGAGCCTTGGCGCACTTGGTTTGCAGCGCACGACCAAGACTGGCCCGAACCGATTGACGGCAGCAGCTTCAACGACATTGGCTTGATGTGCGACGCGGCAGCGCAAGGTTTAGGCGTGGGCCTAGTGCGCCTGAAGCTGGGCGCTCCATGGCTAGAAAACGGCACGCTGGTGCGCATTTTCCCGCGTCAAGTGCCTAGCCCGCATGGGCATTACCTGTGTTGGCGGACGGGGGCGATGGACCGATGGGAGTGCGCGGCGTTTGCGGATTGGTTGAAGAAGGCTGTTCCTTAAGCTTTGTTTGTAGTTGCAGGCTCTCTCGCTGTGAATGGGCGGGGCCGGTGTACAAAACCATTTCAATCCTTGCTGTAACTTTCTTCACGCGCTCATCCACAGTTTTGCCGTAAAGTGCAATGCATGAACGCTCCACTCAACTCCGACCTGCAAAACACCCTTGCCCGCGCTGAGCGCCAAGCTCTAGTGGTGCGAGCCTTGCTGCAAGTGCTGCCACAGCACGCCCTGCTCTACACCCTTGAGGACACGGTGCCTTACGAGTGCGATGGCCTGACCGCTTACCGCGCTCGCCCCATGTGTGTGGCCCTGCCCGAGACAGTGGATCAGGTGCAAGCGGTGCTCAAAACTTGTTACGCGCTTGATGTCCCCGTGGTCGCACGCGGCGCAGGCACGGGCCTGTCGGGTGGTGCGATGCCGCACACCATGGGTGTGACGCTGTCGTTGGCCAAGTTCAACCAAATTCTCAACATCGACCCTTTTGCGCGAACTGCGGTGGTGCAGTGCGGCGTGCGCAACCTCGCTATCAGCGAAGCGGTGTCGCAATTCGGTCTGTACTACGCGCCCGACCCCTCTAGCCAAATCGCTTGCACCATCGGCGGCAACGTGGCCGAGAACTCGGGTGGCGTGCACTGCTTGAAATACGGTCTCACCGTACACAACGTGCTCAAGGTGAAAGGCTTCACCATTGAGGGCGAGCCGATTGAGTTTGGCGGCGATGCGCTTGATACGCCAGGCCTCGACCTGTTACCCGTGGTGGTGGGCAGCGAAGGTATGTTGGCGGTGACCACCGAAGTGACCGTCAAGCTCGTGCCCAAACCACAGTTGGCTCGTTGCATCATGGCCAGCTTTGACGATATTCGCAAAGCTGGCGACGCAGTGGCTGCGGTGATTGCCGCAGGCATCATTCCCGCCGGCCTAGAGATGATGGACGGCCCCATGACCGCCGCCGTGGAAGACTTTGTTCACGCCGACTACGACCTGAGCGCCGCCGCTATTTTGCTTTGCGAGAGCGACGGCACACCCGAAGAAGTAGAAGAAGAAATTGGCCGCATGAGCGATGTGCTGCGCAACTGCGGCGCCACCGCCATCACGGTTAGCCGCGACGAAGCGCAACGCCTGAAGTTTTGGAGCGGTCGCAAAAACGCGTTTCCCGCCTCAGGCCGCATCAGCCCCGACTACATGTGCATGGACAGCACCATTCCGCGTAAGCGTTTGGCCGACATTTTGCAAGCCATCAGCGAGATGGAAAAAAAGTACCAACTGCGCTGCTTGAACGTTTTCCACGCAGGCGACGGCAATCTGCATCCGCTGATTTTGTTTGATGCAAACGACCCCGACCAAATGCACCGCTGCGAGCAGTTTGGCGCTGAGATTTTAGAAACCAGCGTCGCCATGGGTGGCACGGTGACCGGCGAGCACGGCGTAGGCATTGAGAAGGTGAACAGCATGTGCGTGCAGTTCAGTGCCGAAGAAAACGAACAGATGTTTGGCGTCAAGCGCGCCTTTGACAGCAAGGGCTTACTCAACCCCGGCAAGGTCATTCCCACCCTGCACCGCTGTGCCGAATACGGCAGGATGCTGGTACGCGCGGGGAAGATCAAGCACCCGGATTTGCCTCGGTTTTAATTTGCCCCGGATTTAAACGGGGTAAGCTCGCCCACCAAAGATAGCCGTCCCCACTCGCACCATCGTGCTACCCGCATGCACGGCGGCTTCTAGGTCGCCGGTCATGCCCATCGACAAGGTGTCGAAATGCGGCAGGTTCAAGGCGGCTTTCACGTCATCAAACAAGGCGCGCGTTTTGGCATGCACAGCCACTTGGGCGTCAAAGCCGTTCACAGGGTCGGGGATGGTCATGAGGCCGCGCAACACCAAGCGGGGCAACCTGGCTACTTCTGCAGCCAGCGCCAGCACGTCGGCGGAGGCAATGCCTGATTTGGTTTCGCCGCCGTCTATGTTGACTTGCAAACACACGTTCAGCGGCGCTAGATGTGCGGGGCGTTGGTCACTCAGGCGCTGCGCGATTTTGAGGCGGTCTACCGTGTGTGCCCAATCGAAGTGCTCAGCCACGAGTTTGGTTTTGTTGCTCTGCATAGGGCCGATGCAGTGCCACACCAGCGCAGGCTGGCTGTCTTGCGAGGCAATGATTTTGTCCACGCCTTCTTGGATGTAGTTTTCGCCAAAGTCGTGTTGGCCACACGCGGCGACTTGGCGTACATCGTCGGCGCTGAAGGTTTTGGACACGGCTAGTAATTGCACGCATCCAGCGACTCGGCCACTGGCCACACAAGCCGAAGCGACGCGGGCTTGAACTGCGAGAAGGTTGTCGCGCAAGATGTTGCTTAAATCGTGTTCAGGGGTACTCATGTGGGGCTACTTTAACAAGGCTACTGGGGCGTTACCTTTGCGACATGCGCAGCTTAGTCTGTGCCCCTATGATGCAGCGCAGTTCTACCCAACACGGAAACAACCATGTCCAGCATCAACGCCAAAACCTACGAACCCGCCGCTTCTGCTCACGTTGCCTTCATCGGCATGGGCGTGATGGGCTACCCCATGGCTGGCCACTTGGCCACTGCAGGCCACGCTGTGACGGTGTACAACCGCTCACCCGCCAAAGCCGAAGCTTGGGTGAAAGAGTTTGCAGCCAGCAAAGCACCCAAGAGCGCACTGACCCCACGCGAAGCCGCCAAGGGCGCGAGCATTGTGTTTTGTTGCGTGGGCAATGACAACGATTTGCGCTCGGTGGTGTTCGGTGCCGACGGTATGTTGGCTGGCATGGCGCCAGGCACCGTGTTGGTCGACCACACCACCGCCTCAGCCGACGTGGCTCGTGAAATTTATGCAGCAGCCAAAAACTTGGGCATCCACTTTATTGACGCTCCCGTGTCAGGCGGCCAAGGCGGCGCACAAAACGGGTTGCTGACCGTGATGTGCGGTGGCGAAGCGCCAGTGTTTGAGCTAGTCAAGCCGGTGGCCATGGCGTTCTCTCGCGCCTTCACCCTCATGGGCGAGCCAGGTGCGGGCCAGCTGACCAAGATGGTGAACCAAATCTGTATCGCCGGCTTGGTGCAAGGCCTGAGCGAAGCCATTGCCTTTGGCCAAAAAGCGGGCTTGGACATGAATCTGGTGCTGGATGTGATTGGCAAAGGCGCGGCACAAAGCTGGCAGATGGACAACCGCGGCAAGACCATGGTGGCTGATAAGTTTGATTTCGGCTTTGCCGTGGATTGGATGCGCAAAGATTTGGGCTTGGTGTTTGACGAAGCCAAGCGCAATGGCGCGGTGTTGCCCGTGACGCAGATGGTGGACAAGTTCTACGGCGACGTGCAAGACATGGGCGGCAAGCGTTGGGACACGTCGAGCTTGATCAAGCGTTTACGATAAACCTGCACGTCCACAAAAAAGCCCCGCAGCGCAAGCTGGCGGGGCTTTGTTTTTTCGCTGATGACGCTTACTTGATTGGCGTCACAACAGGCTGCTGCGGATTCGCCGGTGTAGGTGCATTGAGGTTGACCGATTCTGAGCTGCTGCGCTTAGGCTGCATGGCACGTAGCTCGTCTTCAGTAAGGAACTCAAACACGCGCACCACACGTTTCACACCCCCGATACCCCGCACCACATCGGTGGCTCGCTTGGCTTCGTTTTGGGTCACACGACCCATCAAATAAACAGTGCCGCGTTCGCTCACCACTTTGAACACGTTGGCAAACACGTCTTCGGTGTCCACCATGGATGCCTTGACTTTGGCGACCACCAGCACATCGCTTGCACGGTCACTGGTGCTAGACGCTTGCCCAATGGCGAGTTCGTTCACCACCGCTCGCACATTTTCTACGCGGCCAACCAAGGATTCCACCTGTCGACGCACGTTATCGCTAGACACCTCTCCAGTGATCAACACTTGACGGTTGTAGCTGGTGATGTTGATGTGCTCTTTAGTCCCAAAGTTTTCTCGCATAGCTGTGGCGCTGCGTTGTTCAATGCTTTCATCTTCAAGCTGAATGCCAGTTGTACGACGATCGCTGGCCACCATTGCACCGCCAATGACACCGCCAAAAAGCAAGGGTGCAGCACATGAGGCGAGCCCCAAGCACATGACCAAGGTTGAGAGCAACGAAGCTGTGGATTTGCTAAAAATGTTCATTCTTTACTTTCTGTATCACCGAGCAACTGCGCGTCCACGCCATCGCAAATGCAATGGATGGCCAGCAAGTGCACTTCTTGAATACGGGCGGTGCGGTCGTGCGGCACACAAATGTGCACATCGGTCTCGCGCAAGGCTTGGTTCATCTTGCCGCCGCCTTTGCCTGTGAGGGCTACGACTGTCATATCGCGTTCATGCGCGGCTTGAATGGCGGCCAATACGTTGGGCGAGCTGCCGCTGGTGGTGATGGCCAACAGCACATCGCCCGACTGGCCAAGCGCGCGCACTTGTTTTGAGAAAATTTGTTCGAAGCTGTAATCGTTGGCGATGGCGGTGATGATGGAGGTGTCGGTGGTTAGCGCGATGGCGCCCAACTCGGGGCGCTCACGCTCAAAGCGGCCCACAAATTCGGCAGCAAAATGCTGCGCGTCTGCGGCTGATCCGCCATTGCCGCACGCCAGTACCTTGCCACCACTGGTGACGCTGGCCAGCACGGCCGACACTGCGGCTGCGATGGGTTTGGACAAGACTTGCGCGGCCTGGTATTTCAGGTCGGCAGAGTCGATGAAGTGTTGTTCAATTCGTTGCTCAAGCATGTCGTCAATGATACCTTTAAGCATCAAAAGCAGCTTTGAACCATTGCAAATTTTCGTCATCAATGGCGATGACATCAAACCGACACGGGGGCACTTGGCGCAGTTTCAACAAATAGTGCTGCGCCGCAAACACAATGCGTCGTTGTTTCACAAACGTCACGCTGGCAAAAGCCCCGCCATGCTTGCTGCTCGAACGGTTTCGCACCTCCACAAAAACCAGCGTGCCATCCACATCCAGCATGATTAAATCTATTTCACCGCCACCTCGCCCAGGCGTCCGATAATTGCGCTGCGCCAGTTTCAAGCCTTGTTTTTGTAAATGTCGCAATGCGCGGTCCTCAGCCGCATCCCCTTTTTGCTTGGTGGTTGATAGCAAGTGCTCTTGCCCTAGACCTTCAGGTTTGTTCACAACATCTCCTCGATGAACGTTAACTTTGACTCCGCTTTGACAGCAGCGCACGCTGCCGCTGCTGCCCAAAACCACCCCACAGGTACGCTGTATGTTGTGGCCACGCCGATTGGCAACTTGGCCGACATCAGCTTGCGTGCGCTGCATGTGCTGAGTCTTTGCGACACAGTGGCTTGTGAAGACACGCGCCACTCACAAACTTTGCTGCGTGCCTACGGAATCGACAAATCGGCCTCGCACTGGCTGGCGTTGCACCAACACAACGAGGCCGAAGCCTCCGAAGAAGTCATACGCCGCTTGCAATCGGGCCAACGTGTAGCGTATGTGAGCGACGCAGGCACTCCCGCCGTCAGCGACCCCGGTGCTCGCTTGGCATGGCAGGTGCAAAGTGCGGGTTTGCGTGTTATTCCCTTGCCCGGAGCAAGCAGCGTAACTTCGCTTTTGAGCGCATGTGGTACGCCCGGACACGATTCATCAGGTTTTATTTTTGTTGGTTTCTTGTCGTCCAAAGCCACAGAGCGTGGTCATGCCGTTGAGTTGCTAAACCAAGAGCCACGCACCCAAGTACTGCTAGAGGCCCCGCATCGCATCGAAGCATTGGCTGCGGCATTGGGTATTTTGGGTGATCGGCCAGTCACTGTGGGCCGTGAATTGACCAAACAATTTGAAGAAATTGCCACAGTACCCGCCAAGGATTTGAGCGCTTGGCTCTCAGGCAATGCACAGCGCACGCGTGGCGAGTTTGCTTTGGTGGTGCACGCGCAAACTCAGGTGCTTGCTGAGAGCTCAGACAATGACCGCTTGCTAAAAATATTGATGCAAGAATTGCCTCTCAAAACAGCCGTAAAATTGGCTGCAGAAATCAGTGGCGAAGCTAAAAATGCTTTGTACAACCGAGCGTTGGAATTAAAACAAGCCTCTGCTGGCTGAGAAGCTTGGTGCGGCTGGCGGGGATCGAACCCACGACCCTTGGCTTCGGAGGCCAATA
>NZ_JBBAOV010000011.1:0-63824 GCF_040401135.1 Limnohabitans sp.
TGGGCGATGCAAGTTTCGAACTTGCGACCCCCACAGTGTGAAGACTATGGCAGTTCGCCAATTTACCCAATTAAATCAACAATTTAGCCACTTACACAAGTCTCAAAGTAGTATAGTTGTAGTATATCAATGAATATTAAATTATTAATTTATATCAATTATTTAGAACTTGTAGGACATCTAGCGTAAAGACTTTTTACGCTTGAGATTTTTTCATCTCAGAAACCAAACTATCGCTCCCAATTCCTATGGCTGACTGCTCAGCTGTTGGCGGACGTAAGATTTCTAAACGCCTGCTTATTTGGATCTGGTCAGTTCAACCGCCTTGACAATGTCTGAGATCAATTTTTCCTTTGCTGAATAGTCAGACCCTGTCCAAGAAAATGTCACATTGTCGGTACCGTAGGTCAGCATCTTTCGATCAATGGGGCCTTGAAGAATGCCATGCGCTGCATTTTCGTAGCGAACTAAATCAATCGTAGCGCCCTTCTCCTTCATCCTTGCCATCCAATCCACAGGCTTTTCAGTTTGGGCTTGCGGGTTAGTTCTACCGTTGCAGTTTTTAGCATTGCCTTCCGAAATCCATTTGACATAGGCATTGATGCGGCAAAACTCCGATCTATCAGACATCCAGTCTGTGTCATGTTTACCACCGTAGTTATCAATGGCGCCATAAACAAGCCTGACTGGCACAGACAAATTGTCTGGTAAACCAATTCCCATGCCGGGTAACCCCTCTGCGATCACCAACCTCACATGCTTGGGGTCGACTACGCTGGCCAAATTCACAACCACTGCGGCACCATTGGAAACGCCCTGCAAATAGATGGAGGAGGTATCTACCTTGTCTGATTGCAATAAGGACCATTGGTAAGCACCTAGCGCCGCTTTATAAATCATCCTTTGACGTGATTCATTTGTTGCCTGCGATCCCCAGAATGGATAGCCCTGGTAGAAGCCATTCATCTGATAGGCATCAAACAAGAGGGTCGCAATGTTGTTTTGATAAAGTGCCGCTACCATGTTTCTTTCTAAGAGTCCTGCGCCTCCACCACCATGAGCAATGATGACCAGTGGTGGCTTCACATCCAAAGGTTTGCCCAGAAACTTGGTTGGTATTTTGAACTCTACTGAACGATGGCAGGGGTCGAAGTCAGCTACCTCTGCGCCCACTGTGTGGAATCTAGGCCGAATCTCTATCAGCTTTGTAGCGCCATCTGGATGAGGTTTGCACTGCGAGCTTGGTTGTGCAGCTACGACAATTGCAGTCACAGTGGTAAAAAAAAGAATCAGCAGGTTTTTGATTTTCATTTTGTATATTTTTTCATGAAATCAAGCGTAATTTTTTAGGGCATGGTATTTTTGAGTTTCAGAGGAAGAGCCAACAGTTAGGACGATTGTTCTGCTTTTCCAGAAAGACAAATTCAAAATACTAGCCACTACAACCTGTACAACGCATATGCTGCAACAAACCTTAAGGGAGGGTGCTCGCAGTTTTTTTAATTTGCGCTTAGAGCCCTTGCTCACGAAGCGTGAGCATATGAAGTTTTGTAAGCCGTAGCAAACAGAATTGGCGCGAAGTCTGAAACAACAAGGTGTAGCTTTTCTACGGGCAAAAAAATGCTTCCTAGGGAAGCATACGCCTAACTCTTGAAAAGTAAATTCTGAAAAGAACTTAAGTGGTTGATATCTTTCAGTATTTGCAAAAATGGTGGGCGATGCAAGTTTCGAACTTGCGACCCCCACAGTGTGAATGTGGTGCTCTACCCCTGAGCTAATCGCCCATCTTTACCGTTTTTCCGTCTCTGGAAAGACAGCAATTATGTCACAGAATTTTCCAGATTCCGCCACACTGTTTTGCCCGCGCTAGATTTGTCCAACTGAACCAGCACATCGGCGTGTTGCGTCAACTCTTGTTCAGTGGCGGCAATGATGGGCAACTGGAAGCTACTGAGATCCACACGCATGGTGCTGCGGGTTTGCTGGTCGTTGCTCTCCACTTCCATGAGCAAGGCATCTTGACCGCGTGTCATGTTGATGTACACATCGGCCAACAGCTCGGCATCTAGCAACGCACCATGCAAGGTGCGGCCTGAGTTGTCAACCTCTAAGCGGTCGCAAAGCGAGTCGAGTGAGTTGCGCTTACCCGGGAACATTTCTTTGGCCATCACCAAGGTGTCGGTGATGCCGTCCACAAAGGTGTGGAAACGCGGGCGGCCTTGCAGTTCTAGTTCTTTGTTCAAAAAGCCCACGTCAAACGGGGCGTTGTGGATGATGATTTCTGCGCCCTCGATGTATTCGAGCAACTGATCCACCACGTCTGCAAACTTGGGCTTATCTTTCAAGAACTCGTTAGAGATGCCATGCACGCGCAAGGCTTCTTCGTGGCTGTCACGTTCGGGGTTTAAGTAGAAATGTAGGTTGTTGCCCGTGAGCTTGCGGTGCAGCAGCTCGACGCAACCAATCTCAATCACGCGGTCGCCGTTGTCAGCCGAGAGGCCCGTGGTTTCGGTGTCTAGAAAAATCTGGCGCATGGTCAGTGGTTTTCTTTGGCGTGGTTGATGGTGTACTTTGGAATCTCAACCACCAAGTTTTGCTGTGCCACGATGGCTTGGCAACTCAGGCGCGAATTAGGCTCAAGGCCCCAAGCACGGTCAAGCAAGTCGTCTTCGTTTTCATCGGTCTCGTTGAGGGACTTGAAGCCCTCACGCACGATGACGTGACAGGTGGTGCACGCGCAACTCATGTCGCAGGCGTGCTCGATGTTGATGTTGTTTTCCAACAGCACTTCGCAGATGGTGCTACCGGCTGCAACTTGCAGTTCTGCGCCTTGTGGGCAGAGCTCAGCGTGGGGCAAGATTTTGATGACTGGCATTTAAAGGTTCTCGATGTTTTGACCGGCCAAGGCATGTTGAATGCCTCGGTTCATGCGTTGTGCGGCAAAGGCTTCTGTGCCTTTAGCCAGAGCCTCGGTGGTGGCTTCAATGGCGGCGGCGTCTTCTAGCTTTTTAGCTTCGAGTGTGGCCACCATCAAGGTGTCGATGCGGGTGCGGTCTTCGGCATACAACAAATCGCCATCGGCTTGCAAAGCGCTTTGCGTGGCTAGCCACATGCGGTCGGCGTCCACCCGCGCTTCCACCAAAGCACGGGCTTTGATGTCTTGCTCTGCCGTCTTAAAGCTGTCTTGCAGCATGTTGGCAATTTGGTCGTCTGACAAACCATACGAGGGTTTGATCGTGATGTTGGCTGCGACGCCACTAAGCTGTTCTAGGGCACCCACGCTCAGCATGCCGTCTGCATCGACGGTGAAGGTCACGCGAATGCGGGCAGCGCCTGCGGCCATCGGTGGAAAACCGCGCAATTCAAAGCGGGCCAAGCTGCGGCAGTCGGCCACCAAATCGCGCTCGCCCTGCACCACATGCAAGGCCAAGGCGGTTTGGCCATCTTGATAGGTGGTGAAGTCTTGCGCCATGGCTGTGGGAATGGTTTGGTTGCGCGGCACGATACGCTCCACCAACCCGCCCATGGTTTCAATGCCCAGCGACAAAGGAATCACATCAAGCAACAGCAAATCGCCATCGGGGTTGTTACCCGCCAGTTGGTTGGCTTGAATAGCAGCACCGAGGGCCACCACTTCGTCAGGATTGAGGTTGTTCAAAGGAGCGCAACCCAATAAATCGGCCACGGCCTGCTGCACTTGGGGCATGCGGGTGGAGCCACCCACCATCACCACACCTTGCAAGTCGTCGTGGCTCAGCTTGGCGTCGCGTAAGGCTTTGCGCACGGCAGACAAGGTACGTTGAGTTAAAGCGGTTGAGGCAGCTTCAAACTCTGCGCGTGTGACGGTGTGACTCAAAGCGCCGCCAGAGAGGGCCACTTCAAACGTCGCGCTATCAGCAGCAGACAAAGCTTCTTTGCACGCACGTGCGGCCACCAACACATTAGATTTATCGGCAGGTGTGGCAATGGTGCAGCCCGTTTGGCTTTGCACCCAATCGACCAAAGCACGGTCGTAGTCGTCGCCACCCAAAGCGGAATCACCGCCCGTGGAGAGCACTTCAAACACACCGCGTGACAAACGCAGGATAGAGATGTCAAACGTGCCGCCGCCCAGGTCGTACACCGCATACACACCTTCGCTGCCTTGGTCCAAGCCATAGGCAATGGCAGCAGCGGTAGGCTCGTTGATGAGGCGCAGCACGTTGATGCCCGCCAGTTGCGCAGCATCTTTGGTGGCTTGGCGTTGGGCGTCGTCAAAGTAGGCGGGCACGGTGATGACCGCGCCGTACAAATCGTCGTTGAAGGTGTCTTCGGCACGAAAACGCAAAGTGGCCAAAATTTCTGCACTCACCTCGACGGGCGATTTCTCGCCCATACGGGTTTGAATAGCCAGCATGCCAGGCTTGTCCATAAACACATAGGGCAGCTGGTCGCGGTTGGCAATGTCAGCCAAACCACGACCCATGAAACGCTTCACAGACACCAGCGTGTTTTGTGGGTCTTCTGCTTGCGATGCCAAAGCAGCTCGGCCAATTTGGCGGCCGTCGTTTTCAAGGTAGCGCACAGCCGACGGCAAGATGGCATGGCCCTCAGCGTCAGGCAAGCACTCGGCCACGCCGTTGCGCATAGAAGCCACCAAGGAGTGGGTGGTACCCAAGTCAATGCCCACCGCGATACGTCGCTGGTGCGGGTCTGGCGCTTGGCCAGGTTCGGAAATTTGTAACAACGCCATAAATGTGTATTGTCTCAGTCGATTCGGGCTTCGATGTCGCGTAAAAACTTTTCAATGAACATCAGCCCCCTCACCTGCTGCGCGGCAGCGGGCAGGTCGTGGCCCGTGTCAATAAGTTGAGCGCATTGCTGCAGAGCGGCTTTGTGGGCTTGCTGCACATCATCCAACAAGGCTTCGAGCGCGGATACATCGGTGGCATCGTCCATAGCTTCACGCCATTCCATCTGTTGCATCAAAAATGCGGCGGGCATGGCGGTGTTGATCTCGGCATCAATGGGTGCGCCACCCAGTTCACACAAATAGGCGGCACGACGCATCGGGTCTTTCAGGCGTTGGTAAGCCTCGTTGATGCGCACCGACCACTGCATAGCCACACGCTGAGCGGCAGTGCCTTGAGAGGCAAATTTATCGGGATGGACTTCGCGCTGGAGGTCTTTCCAACGTGCGTCCAGATGCGCGCGGTCTTGTGCAAACTGCTCGGGCACACCGAAGAGTTCAAAGTCGCTGACAGCAAGCTGCTCCGACAACGGCTGGGCCGGTTCGATCAAGTTGCGCCTCGCTTTAACCTATGGGAATTTAAATACGGAACGATTCGCCGCAACCGCAACGGTCACGTTCGTTCGGGTTCAAAAATTTGAAGCCCTCGTTCAGACCTTCACGCACAAAGTCGAGTTGCGTGCCATCAATGTAGGCCAAGCTTTTGGGGTCGATCAGTACTTTCACGCCATGATCTTCAAAAATTACGTCTTCGGGTTCTTGGTCGTCCACGTATTCGAGCTTGTACGCTAAACCTGAACAGCCTGTGGTCTTGACGCCCAAGCGCACACCCACGCCTTTGCCGCGTTTGGAAAGGTAGCGGGTCACGTGTCGTGCCGCGGCTTCAGTCAGTGTGATCGCCATGATGTTCTTTTTGGTTTATGCAGCGGTAGCGTGTTTCTTTTTGTAATCTTCCACCGCAGCCTTGATGGCGTCTTCAGCCAAGATGGAGCAATGGATTTTTACGGGTGGCAGCGCCAACTCTTCGGCAATTTCGCTATTTTTCAAGGCGGCCGCTTGGTCCAGGGTTTTGCCCTTGACCCACTCGGTCACAAGTGACGACGAAGCAATGGCAGAGCCACAACCATAGGTTTTGAAACGAGCATCTTCGATCACGCCCGTCACAGGGTTGACCTTGATTTGCAACTTCATCACGTCGCCACATGCGGGCGCACCCACCATGCCGGTGCCCACAGAGTCGTCACCCTTATCAAAGGCGCCCACGTTACGGGGGTTTTCGTAGTGATCGATAACTTTTTCAGAATATGCCATGGTGAATCTCCTAAATTAGTGAGCAGCCCATTGGATGGTGCTGATGTCGATGCCTTCTTTGTACATGTCCCACAAGGGGCTGAGTTCGCGCAGCTTGGCCACGTTGAGGCGAATGGTTTCGATGGCGTAGTCGATTTCTTCTTCAGTGGAGAAACGGCCTACTGTCATGCGCAAACTGCTGTGCGCCAACTCATCGCTGCGGCCCAAGGCACGCAACACATAGCTGGGCTCCAAGCTGGCCGAGGTACAGGCCGAGCCCGACGACACTGCCAATCCTTTGATGCCCATTATGAGCGACTCGCCCTCTACATAGTTGAAACTGATGTTCAAGTTGTGGGGCACACGATGTTCCATGCTGCCGTTGATGAAGACTTGCTCCATATCTTTAAGACCATCAAGCAAACGCTTTTGCAAGGCTTTGGCCTTAGCCAAATCTTTGGCCATATCTTCTTTGGCAATTCGAAAAGCCACCCCCATCCCCACGCATTGGTGAGTGGGCAGGCTACCGCTTCGCATGCCACGCTCGTGGCCGCCACCATGCATTTGAGCTTCCAAGCGGACGCGAGGCTTGCGGCGAACGTACAAAGCACCAATGCCTTTGGGACCATAGGTTTTGTGCGAGGCTAAGCTCATCAAATCAACTGGCAAAGTGGCCATGTCAATCTCAACTTTGCCAGTGGACTGCGCAGCATCCACATGAAAGATGATGCCTTTTTCACGGCACATCGCACCAATACCTGCAATGTCTTGAATCACGCCAATTTCGTTGTTCACATGCATGACGCTGATCAAGATGGTGTCTGGGCGAATCGCGGCTAACAGCGCATCCATATTCAGCATGCCGTCTTCTTGCACATCAAGGTAGGTCACATCAAAGCCTTGACGCTCCAACTCGCGCATGGTGTCAAGTACAGCTTTGTGCTCGGTCTTTACAGTGATGAGGTGCTTGCCTTTGGACTTGTAGAAGTGAGCTGCGCCTTTGATGGCGAGGTTGTTGGATTCGGTCGCGCCAGATGTCCACACGATTTCACGTGGGTCTGCGCCGATCAAAGATGCCACGTCTTCACGGGCTTTTTCAACCGCCGCTTCTGCCTCCCAGCCCCAAGCGTGGCTGCGGGAAGCGGGGTTGCCAAAGTGCTCGCGTAGCCAAGGAATCATGGCGTCCACAACCCGTGGGTCACATGGATTGGTAGAGGCGTAATCAAGATAAATGGGGAAATGAGGTGTCATGTCCATGATGGGTCAATCAAAATTTAAAGAAACGTGAATTAGTTTTTGGCAAAGGCATTGCCCAAAGCAAACACCGAATTGGGCGCGTTGACGCGGATGGGCTTGACCACGGGCATAGGTTGAATGGCACGCTTCAGGGTGGGCTTATTTTCAATTTCCACACCTTTGGCAAGTTGCTCGTCCACCAGTTTTTGCAGGGTCACGGAGTCCAAAAACTCCACCATGCGTTGGTTGAGCGAAGCCCACAACTCGTGCGTCATGCAGCGGCCGGTTTCGCCCAAACAGTTTTCTTTGCCACCGCAGTGGGTGGCGTCGATGGGCTCGTCCACCGACAAAATGATGTCGGCCACGGTGATCTCAGCCGCCTTGCGACCCAACGAGTACCCACCGCCGGGGCCGCGTGTGGACTCGACCAGATCGTGGCGGCGCAGCTTACCAAACAGCTGCTCGAGGTAAGACAGCGATATTTGTTGGCGCTGGCTGATAGCTGCCAAGGTTACGGGGCCGCTGTTTTGACGTAGGGCCAAATCAATCATGGCAGTGACCGCAAAACGGCCTTTGGTGGTGAGACGCATAGCAAACTCCTGGATAATTAGGCTTTGTCGACTAATTTGGTCAAGTATAGATCAATCCCTACGGATTTGCTCGGGTACTCAGTCAAAAGCCCTATTTGTCGATGACAAAGCTCATGGGTTGAGGGTCAGACTTTTTACGCCAGCACCGCCACGTTGTCGTGTCCCGCACCGCCAAAAGCTTGTTCGCGCAAGGTAGCCAGTTGGTCACGCACACGGGCAGCATTTTCAAACTCGAGGTTGCGGGCGTGTTCCATCATGAGCTTCTCTAAGCGCTTGATTTCTTTGGCCACATCGCGTTCGCTCATGTCTTCAATGGCGGCGCGTTGCAGTTCGCGTTCTTGCGCTTCTTTACCCGCCTTCTCGCTGTAAACGCCATCAATCAAATCGCGAATTCTCTTAACCACACCGCGCGGCGTGATGCCCATCTCGAGGTTGTGCGCAATTTGTTTGGTGCGACGACGCTCGGTTTCGCCGATGGCTTTTTTCATCGACTCGGTCATGCGGTCGGCATACAAAATGGCTTTGCCACTCAGGTGACGCGCAGCACGGCCAATGGTTTGAATCAAGCTGCGCTCTGAGCGCAAGAAGCCTTCTTTGTCGGCGTCCAAGATGGCCACCAGCGACACCTCGGGCAAGTCGATGCCTTCACGCAACAAGTTGATGCCCACCAGCACATCAAAGGTACCCAAGCGCAGATCGCGCAAGATTTCCACACGCTCCACCGTGTCCACATCGCTGTGGATGTAGCGCACTTTCACGCCGTTGTCAGTGAGGTAATCGGTCAACTGCTCAGCCATGCGCTTGGTCAGCGTGGTGATGAGCACGCGCTCGTTCAGCTCCACACGGATGCGAATTTCTTGCAGCACATCGTCCACTTGGTGCGTGGCGGGACGCACTTCAACCATGGGGTCGACCAAGCCTGTCGGGCGCACCAACTGCTCCACCACTTTGCTGGCATGCGTCTTTTCGTAGTCGGCGGGCGTGGCAGAAACAAACACCACTTGGCGCATGCGCTTTTCAAACTCTTCCAGCTTGAGCGGCCGGTTGTCTAAGGCGCTGGGCAAACGAAAGCCATACTCCACCAGCGTGGTTTTGCGTGCACGATCGCCGTTGTACATGCCACCGAGCTGACCCATCATCACGTGGCTTTCGTCCAAAAACATGATCGAGTCTTTGGGCATGTAGTCAGTCAAGGTGCTGGGCGGCGCTCCCACTGGCGCACCCGACAAATGGCGGGTGTAGTTCTCAATGCCTTTGCAGTGGCCCACCTCGCTAAGCATCTCTAAATCAAAGCGTGTGCGCTGCTCTAGGCGCTGGGCTTCGACCAGCTTGTTCATGCCCACCAACTCTTTGAGACGGTCTGATAACTCCACCTTGATCGTTTCTACCGCTGCCAACACGCGGTCGCGCGGTGTGACGTAGTGACTAGATGGGTAAATAGTGAAACGAGGAATCTTTTGGCGAATTCGGCCCGTGAGTGGGTCAAACAGTTGCAGGCTTTCGATTTCGTCGTCAAACAACTCAATGCGAATCGCCAGCTCGGAGTGTTCGGCAGGGAACACATCAATCGTGTCACCGCGCACGCGAAATTTTCCGCGTGAAAAATCTTGATCGTTGCGCTCGTATTGCATCCGCACCAATTGCGCAATGGCGTCGCGCTGCCCAACTTTGTCACCGGCACGCAGTGTCATGATCATCTGGTGGTAGCTCTCGGGCTCACCAATGCCGTAAATGGCCGACACCGATGCAATCACAATCACATCGCGGCGCTCCAAGATACTTTTAGTACAGCTCAAGCGCATTTGCTCAATGTGCTCGTTGATGGCGCTGTCTTTTTCGATGAACAAATCACGATGCGGCACATAGGCTTCGGGCTGGTAGTAGTCGTAGTAACTGACGAAATACTCCACCGCATTGTTGGGGAAAAACTCTCGAAACTCGCTGTACAGCTGCGCGGCCAGAGTTTTGTTGGGAGCAAAGATGATGGCAGGCCGCCCTAGCTGAGCAATCACGTTGGCCATGGTGAAGGTTTTACCTGAACCCGTCACGCCCAACAGGGTTTGAAACACCTCGCCGTCATTCACGCCTTCTAACAGCTGTGCAATGGCCGTGGGCTGGTCGCCCGCAGGTGGGAAAGGCTGAAACAGCTCAAAAGGCGAGCCAGGATAGCTGACGAGGACGCCTTTTGACGCCTCTGTGGCCCCTGCCGTCTCGGAGGCACGCTTAGCGTCAGCAAGTGTTTCTATGGTTTCAGACATGGTGGTGAAAACTGTATAGCTCGAAAAAAACGTGCGGCGCTCAAAAAACTGAGGGTTGACCCTTAAAATTCAAGCCGAACGTGCAAGCCTACCGCAGACTGCGCCTGTTTACCTAACCCCCTCTCTTTATCCGTGTTCAAGGACTGACGATGTCAATGTTTACCGCTGTCGAAATGGCACCCCGCGACCCCATCTTGGGCCTCAACGAGCAATACAACGCCGACGCCAACCCCAACAAGGTCAACCTCGGCGTAGGTGTGTACTTCGATGACAACGGCAAACTACCCTTGTTGCAATGCGTGCAAGCCGCAGAAAAAACCATGATGGCCACGCCCACTCCACGGGGCTACCTGCCGATCGACGGCATAGCTGCCTACGACGCCGCTGTTAAAGGCTTGGTGTTTGGCTCTGACTCTGAAGCTGTCACCTCTGGCCGCGTGGCTACGGTGCAAGGCATTGGCGGCACAGGCGGCTTGAAAATCGGGGCTGACTTCTTAAAGCGCCTGAGCCCCAACGCCACCGTGTTGATTTCTGATCCAAGCTGGGAAAATCACCGAGCTTTGTTCACCAACGCAGGCTTCAAGGTCGACACCTACGCCTACTACGACGCAGACAAACGCGGCGTGAACTTTGACGGCATGTTGACTTCTCTCAATGCCGCTGCCGCCGGCACCGTGGTGGTGTTGCACGCCTGCTGCCACAACCCCACCGGCTACGACATCACTGCAGCCCAATGGGACCAAGTGGTAGCCGTGGTCAAGGACAAAAACCTCACCGCTTTTCTAGACATGGCCTACCAAGGCTTTGGCCACGGCATTGCCGAAGACGGCGCTGTGATTCAAAAATTCGTAGCCGCCGGCCTGTGCTTCTTTGTGTCCACCTCGTTCTCCAAGAGCTTCAGCTTGTACGGCGAGCGTGTAGGTGCTTTGAGCGTCTTGTGCGCCGACAAAGAAGAGTGCAGCCGCGTGTTGTCACAGCTCAAAATCGTGATTCGCACCAACTACTCCAACCCACCTATCCACGGCGGCGCGGTGGTTGCTGCGGTGTTGAACAACCTCGAGCTTCGCGCTTTGTGGGAAAAAGAATTGGGCGAAATGCGCGTGCGCATCAAGGCCACGCGTCAAAAGCTGGTTGATGGCCTCAAAGCCGCGGGCGTGAAGCAAGACATGAGCTTCATCACCACCCAAATCGGTATGTTCAGCTACTCAGGTTTAAGCAAAGACCAAATGGTGCGTTTGCGCTCTGAGTTTGGTGTGTACGGCACTGACACCGGCCGCATGTGCGTGGCTGCGTTGAACAGCAAAAACATTGACTACGTGTGCCAAGCCATTGCGAAAGTGATGTAACAACACACCGTTTGCACGCATCACGTGCAGCAGAGGAAAAGGGCCGTGAGGCCCTTTTTTTCTAGCCCCAAATGACAGAGCGCATCGCAATTGATGCCAACTGATACCCCTCGTTGAAAAACTCAACCGGCTCACCCGCATCTGCCGCCCCTGCAGCGTAGAGCAAAGGCAAGAAATGCTCGTAGCTGGGGTGAGACATTTTGGCTTTCTCGTCTTGGGCTTGGAAATCTGCCAACGCTTCTAGGTGGCCCGATGTGATTTGCTGAGCTACCCATTGGGCAACAAAGCAGGCATGCGTGTAATATTTATGTATGTATTCGCAATTAACGTGTGTGGTTGCTTGCATTGAGCAAATTGGGGGACAGACTCCATTTTCAACCAAGTAACAACTGCTATATTGCACTGCAACATACTGAGATAAAACCATGCTTTACCAAATCTTCGAAACGCAACGTAGCCTCATGGAGCCGTTCGCAGACTTTGCGCAAGCGGCCTCCAAACTTTACGCTCAACCCAACTCAGTCATTGCACAAAACCCCTTGGCGCAGCGCGTATCCGCGGGCTACGACCTGCTGTACCGTTTGGGCAAAGACTACGAAAAACCACAATTTGGCATTCACACTGTGGAAGTTGAGGGCAATGAAATTGCCATTCATGAACGCGTTGAAGTCGACAAGCCATTTTGCGAACTGCTACGTTTCAAACGTTTCACAGACGACATCGACATGCTGAGCGAAATCAAAGGCCAGCCCGCGGTGCTTATCGTTGCTCCGCTGTCTGGTCACTACGCCACCTTGCTGCGTGACACCGTGCGCACCATGCTGAAAGACCACAAGGTGTACATCACCGACTGGAAAAACGCACGCTTGGTGCCGTTGACCGAAGGTGAATTCCACCTCGACGACTATGTGAACTATGTGCAAGAGTTCATCCGTCACCTCCAAAGCAAATACGGCAACTGCCACGTGATGAGCGTGTGCCAGCCCACGGTGCCTGTATTGGCAGCTGTGTCATTGATGGCCAGCCGCGGCGAAAAGACCCCCATCACCATGACCATGATGGGCGGCCCGATTGACGCCACCAAGTCGCCCACCTCAGTGAACAACTTGGCTATGAACAAGAGCTTCAGTTGGTTTGAAAACAACGTCATCTACCGTGTGCCAGACAGCTTTCCGGGCGCGGGCCGTCGCGTGTATCCTGGTTTCTTGCAGCATACGGGCTTTGTGGCTATGAACCCTGACCGCCATTTAAAGAGCCATTACGACTACTTCCAAGATTTGATCAAGGGCGACAACTCAAACGTTGATTCGCATCGCGATTTTTACGATGAGTACAACGCCGTACTGGACATGGATGCCGACTACTACCTTGAAACCATCACCACGGTGTTTCAAGAATTCAAGCTGGTGCGTGGCACGTGGGAGGTCAAAAACCCGCAAGGCAAGCTCGAACTGGTTCGCCCACAAGACATTCGCACCACAGCCCTGTTGACGGTCGAAGGCGAGTTGGATGACATCTCCGGCTCTGGCCAAACCGAAGCAGCTCACAAGCTGTGCAGCGGTATTGTGCGAAAAGCGCAGCACCATCTTGAAGCCAAAGGCGCAGGCCACTACGGTATTTTCAGTGGCCGCCGCTGGCGCGACATGGTGTATCCACATGTCAAGAGCTTCATCTTGGCGCACAGCAAAGCTGACAGCACAGACGTTGGCGCAGCCGTTGCAGCTAAGCCCAAGGCTGTAGCTAAGATAGCAAAACCCGTGGCTAAAAAAGCTTCACCCACAGTGGCTAAAGCTACCCCAGCCGCTAAAAAAGCAACGGCAAAGCCTGTTGCCAAAAAAGCCCCTGCCGCACAAAAGTGAGCCTGATCGAGCAGCTCAACAACGCCCTGCCACAAACGCAATGCACGCGTTGTGGCTACCCTGACTGTCAGCGTTATGCCCAAGCCATTGCGCTAGGCGAGGCTGTTATCAACCAGTGCCCGCCTGGCGGCACTGAGGGCGTTGAACGGCTGGCTGCTCTTACAGGAAAGCCTGCCCTCCCCCTGAACCCAGACAACGGCTTTGAAGGCCCGCGCACCATCGCCATCATTGACGAGGCTTGGTGCATTGGCTGCACTCTGTGCATTGCGGTGTGCCCGACCGATGCCATCGTGGGCACTAACAAACGCATGCACACCGTGGTGGAGCCCTATTGCACCGGCTGCGAGCTGTGCATTCCGGCCTGCCCTGTGGATTGCATCTCGCTTGAGCCCATCGACATCCATTTGAGCGGCTGGGCCTCATGGCCGCAAGAAATGGCCGATATCGCACGCCAACGCTATGACGTGCGCACGGCGCGTCTCAAGCGTGAAGCGACAGAACACGACGAACGGATGCAAGCACAAGCCGTCGAAAAACTTGCAGACCTGCCTGCACACACCAAAGGCGCAGAACACGCGCCTGAGGCTGATCGTAAACGTGCGATCATCGAGGCCGCACTCGCTAAAGCTAAAGCACGCCAGCCCTCCAAGGCCTAGTCCGCCAAGCGTTTTTGGGGCCTCTACTGCCCCATGTGCGATACCTGAAATTTCCATGCACACCCAATTAACTGCGCGCAGAGAACTTCTGCTTCTTTTGTCGCTTGCCGGCATTCAGTTCACACACATCGTGGACTTCATGATCATGATGCCGCTGGGGCCCCAGCTCACCCGCCTGTTTGATATCAGCTTTGCTGAGTTTGGCTTGTTGGTCTCTGCCTACACGGTGGCAGCGGGGCTGTCTGGCTTGTTTGCCACCACCTTCATTGACCGCTTTGACCGCAAGCGTTTGCTGCTCACGCTGTATGTGCTGTTTGCCCTCACCACCGTGGCCTGCGGCATTGCGCCTACCTATGGCTGGCTGATGGCGGCGCGCATTGCATCAGGCTTTTTTGGTGGCGTGTTGTCCACCATGACGCAAACCATCATTGGCGATGTAGTGCCCTTTGATCGCCGTGGTCGCGCCACAGGCATTGTGATGACATCTTTCTCGGTGGCCACCGTGGCAGGCGTGCCAGCAGGCTTGTTGTTTGCCAACCTGTGGGGGTGGCACAGTGCCTTCTTTGCCATTGGTGTGCTGTGCGTAGCTGTGGGTGCAATGGCCAACTACAGCGTGCCCAAGCTTGATGCCCATGTAGCCCACGCCAAAGACAAACATGTGCTGCACGCCATGGGGCAAGTGCTGGGCGAGCCCAACCAACGCATGGCCTTGCTCTTGTCAGCCACCATGATGTTTGGTGTATTCACCATCATTCCGTACATCACGCTTTATTTGCAAAACAACCAGATCATGGCGGCTCACGAAATTCCATGGCTCTACTTTTGTGGCGGTGTGGTCACACTCTTCAGCGGGCGCTGGGTGGGCGGGGTGACCGACCGTTTGGGTAAGCGCAAGACCTTTCAACGTGCCGTGTTGTTCTCCATCGTTCCAATGGTGGTGGTCACTCTGCTAGTGCCTATGCCCCTGCCCTTTGTGTTGCTGGCATCGACCACTTTGTTTTTTGCCATGAACGCTCGCATGATTCCAGGCATGGCCTTGCTCACCTCAGCGGCCAACCCTAAATTTCGCGGCACCTTCATGTCGCTCAACGGCGCGGTGCAATCGTTTTCGATGGGCGCAGCCGCATGGGTAGGCGGCATGTTGTTGCAAAGCGAACCCAGCGGCCAAGTGACGCATTATTGGTTGTGTGCCGTGGTAGCTACGTGTGCGTCTTTGACGGCATTTGCCCTCGCCAAACGGGTAACGATGCACGAATAGCGCGTTAGGCGTGCGCAGCCGCCAAGGCCGCAAAGGCCTGTACGACTTCAGCCGGAGCTTGCACCAACTCAATCAACACACCTTCGCCGCTCAAAGGAAACTCGTCGTTCGCCTTGGGGTGCATGAAGGTAATGTCAAAGCCAGCAGCACCTTTGCGGATGCCACCGGGTGCAAAACGCACACCTTGGGCAGAGAGCCATTCCACCGCCACAGGCAAGTCATCGATCCACAAGCCAATGTGATTCAAAGGCGTGGCGTGAACCGCTGGTTTTTTGTCGATGTCCATGGGTTGCATCAAGTCGACTTCAACCTTAAAGGGGCCAACGCCAATGGCACAAATGTCTTCGTCCACGTTCTCGCGCTCGCTTTGAAACGTGCCCGTGACTTCGAGACCCAACATGTCCACCCACAGTTTTTTCAAACGCCCCTTATCGGTGCCGCCGATGGCGATTTGCTGGACGCCTAGTACTTTAAAAGGTCGGGTGATGTGGCTCATTTATTCGAACTCCACAATCATCTGGTCCACCGTGAGTGACTCGCCTTTAGCCGCCACCACTTGTTTAACCACGCCGTCTGCAGCAGCAAACAACACGTTTTCCATCTTCATGGCCTCGATCACAGCCACACGCTCGCCCGCTTGCACTTTTTGACCGGGGGTCACGGACACCTCAACCAACAAGCCCGGCATGGGCGACAACACGTATTTACTCAAGTCTGGAGGTAGCTTGAATGGCATCAGCTTGTGCAACTCGGCCATGCGTGGCGACATCACCAAGGCGTCAATTCGTGTGCCGTTGTGCTGCACTTGTAAAGCCAATGGATTTTTCAAAGTGCCGCGCTCGACTTGTGCCGTGAAAGCCTGACCGTTACAAGTGCCTTGAATACAAATGTCGTTCAAGCGTGACTTGCTTTCGATGGCGTAGGTTTTGCCCGCGATGTTGATTTGCGCCACACCGGGCTTGCCCACAAACTCGTCCACATGCACTGACACATAGCGGTTGTCGCCACCTTGACCCAGTTCGACCACTGCGTAGTCTTGCCCAATTTGCACGTCATAGCCAGGCAACTGACCGCTTAAACCTGCTGCGCGTTCGCGCGACTTGCGACGCACAAACGCAGCCAAGGCAGCCAAGAAGTTGTGGTCGTCGTGCGGCACGTCTTCGGCTCGAAAGCCCTTGCCGTATTGCTCGGCAATGAAGCCGGTGTTGAAGTCACCCGACACAAAACGCGGGTGGGCCAACAAAGCGGCCTGGAAGGGGATGTTCGAGCTGATGCCGCGAATCACAAAACTATTCAAAGCTTCGCGCATTTTGGTAATCGCGTCGTTGCGGTCCTTGCCGTGCACGATGAGCTTGGCGATCATCGAGTCATAAAACATAGGGATCTCGCCACCGTCTTGCACACCCGTGTCCACGCGCACGCCCAACAAGTCAGCTGTGTTGCCTTGAAACATGGTTTGTTTCGGTGTTTGGAAACGCACCAAACGACCTGTGGAAGGCAAGAAATTGCGGAATGGGTCCTCGGCGTTGATGCGGCACTCGATGGCCCAGCCATTGCATTGCACGTCTTTTTGCTCAATAGGCAACTTCTCGCCCGCGGCCACGCGAATCATCATCTCCACCAAGTCGAGCCCGGTGATGGCTTCAGTCACTGGATGCTCCACCTGCAAGCGGGTGTTCATCTCCAAGAAGTAAAAGCTTTGGTCTTTGCCGACCACAAACTCCACCGTACCGGCCGATTGATATTTGACGGCCTTGGCCAACTGCACCGCTTGCTCGCCCATGGCTTTGCGAGTGGCGTCGCTGATGAAGGGCGACGGCGCTTCTTCAATCACTTTTTGGTGACGGCGCTGAATCGAACACTCACGCTCGTTCAGATAAATCACATTGCCATGGCTATCGCCCAGCACTTGTATTTCGATGTGACGAGGCTCCTCGACAAACTTCTCGATGAACACGCGGTCGTCGCCAAAGCTGTTGCGCGCTTCATTGCGGCAAGAGGTAAAGCCTTCAAACGCTTCTTTGTCGTTGAACGCCACGCGCAGGCCTTTGCCGCCGCCACCGGCCGATGCTTTGATCATCACGGGGTAGCCAATGCCTTTGGCGATCTCGACTGCTTTTTCAGCAGTTTCAATCGCATCGTTCACACCGGGTATGCAGTTCACGCCCGCAGCGCCTGCCAGCTTTTTGGACTCAATCTTGTCGCCCATGGCGGCAATCGAAAAGTGGCGCGGGCCGATGAAAGCAATACCTTCATCTTCGCAACGCTTAGAAAACTCAGCGTTCTCGCTCAAAAATCCGTAGCCTGGATGAATGGCCTGGGCCCCAGTAGCCTTGGCAGCGGCAATGATTTTGTCAGCCACAAGGTAAGACTCGCGCGAGGACGCTGGGCCTATTAATACCGCTTCGTCAGCCAGTTGCACATGGCGTGCTTCTTTGTCGGCTTCCGAGTAAACCGCCACGGTTTTGATGCCCATTTTGCGGGCGGTGGCGATAACGCGACAGGCGATTTCGCCACGGTTTGCAATCAAAATTTTGGTAAACATCTTATTCTTCTCCTTGGCCATCACAGTGGAATGTTGCCGTGCTTGCGCCATGGGTTGTCAAGCTTCTTGTCTTTCAACATCACCAGCGAGCGGCAGATGCGCTTGCGTGTTTCGTGCGGTTGTATCACGTCATCGATGAAGCCGCGAGCGCCAGCAACAAACGGATTGGCAAAGCGAGCTTTGTATTCGGCTTCTTTGGCCGCCAGTTTTTCGGGGTCGCCTTTGTCTTCTCGGAAGATGATTTCCACCGCACCCTTGGCACCCATCACCGCGATCTCGGCGTTGGGCCAAGCAAAGTTCACGTCGCCGCGCAAGTGCTTGGAAGCCATCACATCGTAAGCACCGCCGTAGGCTTTGCGAGTGATGACCGTGATTTTTGGCACCGTGCACTCGGCATACGCGTACAGCAATTTGGCGCCGTGTTTGATGATGCCGCCGTACTCTTGCGAGGTACCGGGCATGAAGCCAGGTACGTCCACAAACGTCACCACGGGAATGTTGAACGCATCACAAAAACGCACAAATCGTGCGGCCTTGATGGAGCTCTTGATGTCTAAGCAACCTGCCAACACCAGAGGCTGATTGGCCACGATACCCACGGTTTGGCCTTCCATACGGGCAAAGCCAATCAGGATGTTTTTGGCGTAGTCGGGTTGCAGTTCAAAGAAGTCGCCATCGTCCACTGTTTTGACGATGAGCTCTTTCATGTCATAGGCTTTGTTAGGGTTCTCGGGTACCAAGGTGTCCAAGCTCATGTCCATTCGACTTGAGGGGTCACCGCTGGCACGCACAGGCGCTTTTTCACGGTTGTTCAAAGGCAGGTAGTTGTAGAGGCGACGCAGCATCAACAGCGCTTCCACATCGTTCTCAAAAGCCATGTCGGCCACGCCGCTCTTGGTGGTGTGCGTCACAGCACCACCCAGTTCTTCGGCGGACACTTCTTCATGGGTCACGGTCTTCACCACTTCGGGGCCGGTGACGAACATGTAAGACGTGTCTTTGACCATAAAAATAAAGTCGGTCAACGCTGGCGAATACACAGCGCCGCCCGCCGATGGGCCCATGATCATGCTGATCTGGGGCACCACGCCACTGGCCATTACATTGCGCTGGAACACGTCGGCATAGCCACCCAATGCGGCGACACCCTCTTGAATTCGAGCACCACCCGAATCATTGAGGCCAATCACAGGTGCGCCGACCTTCATGGCTTGGTCCATGACCTTGCAAATTTTTTCAGCATGCGTCTCGGACAACGAGCCGCCCAGCACGGTGAAGTCTTGGCTGTACACAAACACCAATCGGCCATTGATCATGCCGTAGCCAGTGACCACGCCATCGCCCGGAATTTTGTCGTCGCCCATACCAAAGTCGGTGCAGCGATGCTCCACAAACATGTCCCATTCTTCGAAGGTGCCTTCGTCTAGCAACACTTCGAGGCGCTCACGCGCCGTAAGCTTGCCTTTGGCGTGCTGCGCGTCAATGCGCTTTTGTCCGCCACCCAAGCGGGCTGCAGCGCGCTTTTGTTCTAGTTGTTCGTTGATATCTTGCATGCTCTCTTTTCTCCGGGGAAATTCTCAAATTAACTCTGCGCCCTAAGCTTTCGATTCATAGGCGCCGAGCAGTTGACGGGCAGCAGTCGAAGCGGCCAGTTGGCCCGCCGCGACTTGTTGGCTGAGTTGGGGCAGCAGCGTTTGCACACGGCCATGCGCCCTGAAGTTTTGTTTTAAGCCAGCGTCGATGCGTTCCCACATCCACGACAAGGCTTGGTGCTGGCGTCGCTCTGCAAAGCGTCCGCTGTGTTGTTGCAGAGCTTGAAAGTCCCGCACGGACGCCCAAAACTCAGCCACGCCTTGGTTGAGCAAGGCGCTGAGCTGCACCACTTTTGGATGCCACACCTCGGTGTTGCGATGCGCATGGCCCGCACTGCCGTGCATGCCCAGCAGTTGCAAGGCACTGGTAATTTGCAGCTGCGCGCGGGTGGCCGCATTGACATCGATGTCGGCTTTGTTGATCACCACCAAATCGGCGATTTCCATCACGCCTTTTTTGATAGCTTGCAAATCGTCGCCCGCATTGGGCAATTGCATCAAAACAAACATGTCCGTCATGTTGGCCACCGCAGTTTCACTTTGGCCCACGCCTACGGTTTCGACAATCACCACGTCGTAGCCTGCGGCTTCGCACACCAACATGGACTCACGCGTTTTCTCAGCCACGCCCCCCAAGGTACCGCTAGATGGACTGGGGCGAATGTAGGCTTGGTCGTGCACACTGAGCAACTCCATGCGGGTTTTGTCACCCAAGATGGAGCCGCCCGATACCGTGCTGGATGGATCGATGGTCAGCACCGCCACACGATGGCCTTGGGCAATCAAATACAAACCCAGTGCTTCGATGAAGGTGGACTTACCCACGCCCGGTACACCGCTGATGCCGAGTCGAAACGCATGGCCTGCATGCGGCAACATGGCCGTGAGTAACTCATCGGCAGAGGCGCGATGATCCGCGCGCGTGGACTCGAGCAAGGTAATTGCTTTGGCCATCGCACGACGCTGCGTGGGCGGGTTGCCCTGCAGCAAATCATCGAGCAACTGTGCAGGCGTCACCCAATGGCCTTTTTGATTTGCTCCAGCACATCTTTGGCGCTAGCTGGAATAGGAGTGCCCGGGCCGTAAATGCCTTTGACGCCCGCTTCATACAAGAAGTCGTAGTCTTGACGCGGAATCACACCGCCCACGAACACAATGATGTCGTCAGCGCCTTGCTTCTTGAGCTCTGCAATGATGGCCGGCACCAAGGTCTTGTGACCCGCCGCAAGTGTAGAAACGCCGACCGCATGGACGTCGTTTTCAATCGCTTGTCGTGCGCACTCTTCAGGTGTTTGAAACAGTGGGCCCATGTCCACGTCGTAGCCCAAGTCAGCAAACGCAGTGGCCACCACTTTGGCGCCACGGTCATGACCGTCTTGGCCTAGCTTAGAAATCATCACGCGAGGACGACGGCCTTGCGCGTCTGCGAAATCGGCAATGTCAGCCTTCAGGGCATTCCAATAGTCCATGGTGTCTCCCACGTTTTCGCCATCGTCATAGGCGGCGGCGTAAACGCCGGTCACTTTTTGAGGGTCAGCACGGTGGCGGCCAAACACTTTTTCGAGTGCATCGCTCACCTCACCCACCGTGGCTCGAAGGCGCATCGCTTTGATAGTCAAGTCAAGCAAGTTGCCCGCGCCAGACTCAGCCGAGGCCGTGATTGCGTCCAACGCAGCTTGCACTTTGGCGTTGTCGCGTTTGGCTTTGATTTTTTGCAAACGTTCAATCTGGCCGTCACGCACGCGCACGTTGTCGATCGACAAGGTTTCGATGGGGTCTTCTTTGGCCAGCTTGTATTTGTTGACGCCCACGATGACGTCTTTGCCAGAGTCGATGCGCGCTTGCTTTTCGGCAGCAGCCGCTTCGATCTTCAACTTGGCCCAACCGCTTCCCACAGCTTTGGTCATGCCGCCCATGGCTTCGACTTCTTCGATGATGGCCCAAGCTTTGTCGGCCATTTCTTGCGTGAGCGACTCCATCATGTAAGAGCCGGCCCAAGGGTCGATCACGTTGGTAATGTGGGTCTCTTCTTGAATGATCAGCTGCGTGTTGCGAGCAATGCGAGAGCTGAACTCGGTGGGCAATGCAATGGCTTCGTCAAACGAGTTGGTATGCAGCGACTGTGTGCCGCCAAACACCGCAGCCATAGCTTCGATGGTGGTGCGCACCACGTTGTTGTAGGGGTCTTGCTCGGTGAGCGACCAGCCTGAGGTTTGGCTATGCGTGCGCAGCATGAGACTCTTGGGGTTTTTGGCGTCAAAGCCCTTCATGATGCGGCACCACAGCAAACGGGCGGCGCGCATCTTGGCGATTTCCAAATAGAAGTTCATGCCCACCGCCCAGAAGAACGACAAGCGACCCGCGAAGGCATCGACATCCAAACCTGAAGCAATGGCGGTCTTTACATACTCTTTGCCGTCGGCCAAGGTGAAGGCCAATTCCAAGGCTTGGTTGGCACCTGCCTCTTGCATGTGGTAACCCGAAATCGAGATCGAGTTGAACTTAGGCATGTGCTGGGCGGTGTAGCCAATGATGTCGCCAATGATCTTCATCGACGGCTCGGGCGGGTAGATGTAGGTGTTACGCACCATGAACTCTTTCAGAATGTCATTCTGAATCGTGCCGCTCAGTAATTCTTGGCTGACGCCCTGCTCTTCAGCCGCCACCACGTAGCCTGCCAACACAGGCAACACAGCGCCGTTCATGGTCATGGAGACCGACACTTTGTCCAAGGGGATTTCGTGGAACAAGATTTTCATGTCTTCCACTGAATCAATGGCCACGCCGGCCTTGCCCACGTCTCCGGTGACACGCGGATGATCAGAGTCGTAGCCACGGTGGGTGGCTAAGTCAAACGCCACCGACACACCTTGGCCGCCAGCAGCCAGAGCCTTGCGGTAGAAAGCGTTGGACTCTTCTGCGGTAGAGAAGCCCGCGTATTGACGAATCGTCCAAGGGCGAACCGAATACATGGTGGCTTGTGGACCACGCAAATAAGGCTCAAAGCCCGGCAAGGTGTTGGCGTAGGGGAGGTTTTGGGTGTCTTCAGCGGTGTACAGAGGTTTGACGCTGATGCCGTCCAAGGTTTTCCAGTTCAGTGCGTTGACGTCGCCGCCTGGGGCTGATTTGGCCGCGGCACGCAACCACGATTCGTGGCTGCTTTCGGCAAATGTGGGCCAAGCTTGCGCGTTGGCACTTGTGAATTCGGTCGGCTTTTGGCTCATGGCAAATCACTCTTCAAAGGGGTGTGCAGCAATCAAAGAAACCCAAGCTTAGCCTAGGGTCTGATCGTTTAAAAGGATCATATCATTTATAATTATTGATTCAAAATCCCATACAAGCTTAGAATTCAAGTCATGGCTGCCGTCACCCTCACCCCTCGTGCTCTGTATGAAGAAGTGGCTGAACTGCTGCGCCAGCGCATTTTTGCTGCCGAGTTAGAGCCTGGCAGCTGGATTGATGAGATGCGCTTGGCCGAGGAATACGGCATCAGCCGCACGCCCATGCGCGAAGCGCTCAAGGTGCTGGCTGCCGAGGGTTTGGTCACCATGAAGGTGCGACGCGGCGCCTATGTGACCGAGGTCAACGAAAAAGACCAGCGCGACGTGTACCACCTGCTCTCTTTGCTCGAATCAGACGCCGCAGGCGTGGTGGCCACTGAAGCCACAGCCGAACAACTGCAGGACTTGCAAACTCTGCATTCGGAGCTGGCAGCCAACGTGACTGACCGCCAAAAATTCTTTGAAGTCAATGAGCGCTTTCACATGCGCTTGCTAGAAATTGCTAACAACCGCTGGCGCGACCAAATGGTGGCTGACCTGCGCAAGGTGATGAAGCTCAACCGCCATAACTCGCTTTTCAAAAGTGGCCGCCTACAAGAATCGCTCAAAGAGCACCAAGCCATCATGGATGCCTTGATGTCACGCAATGCCCCCTTAAGTGCGCAGCGCATGAGCGAACACTTTGCCAACGGCTTAGAAGCAGCGATCTAAGTTAGCTTGTAGGGGGTTGTTTGACGGCTAACACCAAGCCAACGCCTGACAAGATAAAAAGGCCACCCGCCAAGTGGTGCAGCCCTAAGGGCTCGCCCAACACCCACCAGCCGATGACGGCCGTGTAGAGGGGACCGAGATAAAGCGTCATCGCCACGCGGCTGGCACCTAGAATTTTTTGTGTCCAGCCATAAATCCAATAAGCCCCCACACCAGGCAACAAGGCCACAAACACCATCATCAGCAGCGCATGGTGGCCAACAGTGGGGGTGTCAGCCTGCAACAGCTCCCATGCAGCGAACGGCACCAGCACCACCACGCCACCCCAACATATAGCCGCCAATTGCGCGGTAGCACTCATGGCGGTGGGCCAACGTTTTTGTAACAAGGCGTATGCGGCCCAAGAGATCGCCGCAGCCACGATCCACAAATCCCCTGGCACCAACTTCACCTGTGACAAGTGCTGCCATTCCCCCTTCACCACCACGTGCACCACGCCCATCAGCGCCAGCATGACCCCAAACGCTTGGCGCTTAGAAAATCTCTCGCCCAGCCACAACACCGACCCCACCGCGATCATCACGGGGGAGGAGGCATAGATCAGGGATATGTTCAGGGCCACCGTGCTCTCGCCCGCCAAATACACCCAAGCGCCGCAAATCCACATACCGCAAGCACCCAAGGCGATATAGCGCCAAACCTGCGCACGTAAGGTGTGACGGTTCTGCCAAAGCTCTTGGCGACTCACCATCGCCAAAATCAAGCCAGCAATAACCCATCGACCCAAGGCCAAGACATGCGGTGAAACCACGCCAGGCGCTTGGCGAGCCACCACCATATTGACTGTCCAAAGCAAAGGGATGAACCACATCAAGCACAGCGCGATGCGTGTTTTGGCTTTGAGCTGCAAGGCCTCAGTGGGCATCCAGAGGTCTTTCTGCACCTTTTGCCAAAGCCTCACGCGCAATAGCCAAGACCTCACGCGGCGGCAAGGGTTTGAGTTTGTGGTTACTCCACACTTGGCGCCACAAACGCGCACCGCGCTGGCCATGAAACAAACCCAGCATGTGACGTGCAATCGGATACCAAGGGCAGCCGTCTTCAGCAAAGGCTCGTTCCATGTAAGCCACCATCGCCTCCTCCACCGCTTCGCGGCTGAGTGTCTCGTGCGGATCGTTGTAAAACTCGGCGTCCCATGTGGTCATCAACCAAGGACGGTAATAGGCTTCGCGGCCTAGCATCACCCCGTCGACATGCTGCAAGTGCCTGGCCATTTGTGCATTGGTGGTGATGCCGCCGTTGATGACGATCAACAAATTAGGGAAATCTTTTTTCAGCTGGTAGCCAAGGTCGTAGCGCAGGGGCGGCACTTCGCGGTTTTCTTTGGGGCTCAAACCATCCAGCCACGCGTTGCGCGCATGCACGATGAACACCTTGCAGCCCGCGTTGCTGACCGTGCCCACAAAGTCGCGCACAAAGTCGTAGCTCTCGATGCGCTCAATGCCAATGCGGTGCTTGACCGTCACAGGAATACTCACCACATCCATCATGGCTTTCACACCATCGGCCACGGTGTGTGGCTCGTTCATCAAGCACGCACCAAACGCGCCGCGCTGCACGCGGTCTGAAGGGCAGCCGCAGTTGAGGTTGATTTCGTTATAGCCCCACTGCTCGCCCAGCTTGGCGCCATGCGCCAAATCGGCCGCATCGCTACCACCCAGTTGCAAAGCCACAGGATGCTCTTCAGCGTTGAAACGCAAATGCCTTTGCGTATCACCATGGCGCAGCGCACCGGTGGTGACCATCTCGGTGTAGAGCAAGGTGTTGCGGCTAAGCAGGCGGTGGAAGTAACGACAGTGACGATCTGTCCAATCCATCATGGGTGCAACTGAGGTGCGCCAAAGCGAGGCATCGGGAAAATTCATGAAGCAATTATCCCGTGCGACCCTTTTCAAATTGGGCACAATGCGGATGAACCTAAAAATATTCACTTTGAAGGCATGTTAAATGGATAACCCCACCCTCTGGTTGATCGTCGCTGGCGGACTCGTGATCGCCGAGCTGATGACGGGCACGTTTTACTTACTCATGCTGTCGCTCGGGGCTGCAGCGGCTGCGCTGACAGCCTATGCGGGGGGCACACTCACTTGGCAAATCGTCACGGCGGCCTTTGTGGGTGGGGCCGCTGTGGTGTTGTGGCACCTAAAAAAACCGATCAGCAACGACGCGCTTGACAGCAATGTGCACCTTGACATCGGCGAAACCGTCACCGTTGACGCGTGGGACGCACAAGGCCACACCCAAGTCAAATACAGAGGTGCGCAGTGGGCTGCGGTATGCACGCCAAATGCAGCTCTCGAGCCCGGCTTGCACCGCATCAGCGAGATGCAAGGCAACCGCTTGGTGCTAGAAAAAATTTAATTTATCGCAAAGGTCTACTTATGGAAATCGCAATTCTCTTTTTGGCTATCGCCGTTTTGTTCATCATCAAAACCGTGAAAGTGGTGCCTCAGCAAAACGCTTGGGTGGTCGAGCGCTTAGGTAAGTTCCATGCCAGCCTGACACCCGGTCTGAACTTTGTAGTGCCCTTCATTGACAAGGTGATTCAAAAGCACAGCCTCAAAGAAATTCCACTTGATGTGCCTAGCCAAATTTGCATCACGCGTGACAACACGCAGTTGCAAGTCGACGGCATTTTGTATTTTCAAGTGACCGACCCACGCTTGGCCAGCTACGGCTCGTCCAACTACATCGTGGCTGTAACACAGCTGGCACAAACCAGCTTGCGCAGCGTGATTGGCAAACTCGAACTAGACAAAACCTTTGAAGAGCGCGACATCATCAACGCACAAGTGGTGGCAGCGATTGACGAAGCAGCTTTGAACTGGGGCGTGAAGGTATTGCGCTACGAAATCAAAGATCTCACACCCCCCAAAGAAATCTTGCATGCCATGCAATCGCAAATCACGGCCGAGCGAGAAAAGCGTGCGCTGATTGCTGCCTCAGAGGGCCGTCGTCAAGAACAGATCAACATCGCCACAGGCGAGCGTGAAGCCTTCATTGCCCGCTCAGAAGGCGAGAAGCAAGCGGCCATCAACAAAGCCCAAGGCGATGCAGCCGCCATCACAGAAATGGCCAACGCGACGGCACAAGCGATTGAGCGTATTGCAGCCGCCATTCGCCAACCCGGTGGTGAACAAGCGGTGCAACTCAAAGTGGCAGAGCAAGCGGTGCAGGCTTATGCCAAGGTGGCTTCTGACGCCAAGACCACACTCATTGTTCCAAGCAATATGACCGAGGTGTCGGGCTTGATTGCCTCGGCCATGCAAATGGTCAGCATAGGCAAGTCGGCGTCTTAATCTTTCGCGTTCAAGGCCACGCGAATCGACTGCGTGGCCACATCTTCCAGCCAGCCCAAGTCCATGTGCTGATGGGCTTCGCATATGAACCACGGCTCGCGCGAATCCGGCTCTAACATCACACCACGCGCAATCAACTCCCACGCAAACTTGCGGAATAACTCGCTGTTGGTCACGCGCCAATCGCGGTAGTTGGTGGGTACTGTCGAGCTGAAGTGAATGCCAAACATGGCAGGCGGCCCTGCAAAGGCATGTTCCAAGCCAGCCGCAGTGAACACGCGTCCCAGCACGGCTTGGATTTGTTCACCCGCATGGTTGATGGTTTGCTGCGCATTGGTTTCGGCCAAAATTTTGAGTGTGGCGTGTGCTGCACTGAGGGCCACCAAATTTGCCGTATAGGTGCCGCCATGCACCACACCGCCGACGTGTGAGCCCACCACATCCATCACATGAGCTTTGCCGCCAAAGGCCGCGACAGGGTAGCCGTTGCCCATAGCTTTGGCGTAGGTGGTGAGGTCACCATGGATGCCGTACAACTCTTGCGCCCCACCCTTGGCCACACGAAAACCAGACTTCACCTCGTCAATGATGAGCACCGTGCCGTGCTGAGTGCACAGGTCACGCAACCGTTGCAACCATTCTTGGGTGGCGGCAACGCTGCCCGCGTTACCAATGATGGGCTCGATCACCACACAGGCCAAGGCGTCGCCTTGGGTTGCAAACAAATTTTCTAAGGATTCAAAGTCGTTGTGGCTGATGATGCTCAGCAACTCACGGCTGCGCTCGGGAATGCCGCTGCCAAATGGAATGACCTTTGGTGCAACCTGGCTGCCCGGCTGCCAGCGCTCGATGTCTGACTTCCACATCATCTCGTCGTATAAGCCGTGGAAAGAGCCTTCCACAATCGCCACACGGTCACGCTGGGTGAAGCCGCGTGCGGTGCGCACCGCTCCCATCACGGCCTCTGTGCCCGAGTTGGCAAATCGCATCTTGTCGATGTTGGGGCACAGGGCTTTGACTTGCTTGACTACTGCGGTATCGAGCTCGGTCGAGAAGCCAGACAGCGTGCCGCGCTGGGTAATTTGCTCTATCACCGCGTTGTCCACGCGTTCGTCGCGGTAGCCCAAGATGATGGGGCCGTAGCCTAGACGAAAGTCCACATAGGTTTTGCCATCCACATCGGTGAGCGTGCAGCCTTTGGCGCTGGCGATGAACACGGTTTCTTTTTCGCCCCAATAACGATAGTTTTCTGCCACGCCTTGCGGCATGTGCAAATGGGCTTCGGCAAGTAGGCGAGCTTGGTTCGTCATGGTCGCAGCAAGTGTCCCACACGTTCTTCAAGAAGCTTCACCACATGCAGCTCGGCCGCATCGGGACCATAGTTGGCCATAGCTTGTTGAAACAACTGCTGCGCCATGCCTCCCATCGGCAAGTCATAGCCTTGCGATTTAGCAATGCCATTGATCAGGCCCAAATCTTTGCAACACAGCGCCAGCGAAAAACTCGGGTCGTAGTGGCCAGCAAAGATAGACGGCACATCGTGCTCGGCCACCCAGCTATTGCCAGCACTCGACTTGATGGCTTCCCATACGGTGTGCAGCGGAATGCCAGCCTTAGCACCCAACATCAAACCTTCGCCAATGGCAGCGGCGCTGACGAACCACAGCAAATTGGTGAGCAGCTTGATGGTGGCGCCGTTGCCGGGCTCACCTACGTGAAATATTTTTTCACCAATCACGTCGAAGATGGGCTTGTGCTTTTCAAAACAAGCTTTGTCGCCCCCTACAAAAATAGACAAGCGACCCAAAGCAGCCATGTCTACCGCATTGGTCACAGGCGCTTCTAAAAAGTCAATGCCTTTGCTATTGGCCAAAGCAACCAACTCTTGCACCAACTCGACGGCGCTGGTGGAGGTGTCAATCACGGTTGCGCCTGCTCTGACGTGGGCCAATACGCCCTGCTCGCCCAGCATCACCTCACGCACTTGCACAGGGCCTGGCAGCGAAGCCATCACCACATCGGCGTGTGCCGCGCCTTCAGCCAGGCTGCCCACCCAAGTGGCACCCAAGGCTAGCAAGTTGTCAGCCTTGGCTGGCGACACATCAAACACGGTGACGGGGTAACCCGCCTTCACCAAGTTGGCAGCCATGGGGTTGCCCATGTTGCCCACGCCAATAAAAAACAACTGGGGTTTTGCGCTGCTCATCAGTTCACCTTTTTGAACTGCAAAAACAGTTGATGGGTAACTTTCTCAGCCACGTATTCAAAACCATAAGCACCCATCAACGCTTGCGCCTCAGCAAAGGTGTAGGTGCGGTAGGTGACCGTTTGATCCATGACTTTGTGGTTACCGTGTTGCAAATAATAGTGCTTGGTAAAGCCAATGTCGGTGGGGTCAATTTTTTGCGAATACGTCATGCCGTTGGAAATAACGGTTTCGTAGTCATGGTGCGGGCCTTGAATACCCAACAACAAGGTTCCACCTGCGGCCATGTGCTTGGCCAGATGCTCAAACCCCAAATGGTTAGCTTTCTCATCGGCAATATGGCTCACCAAAAAGGGCTCTTTGTCGCCGTCAATTACAAAATACCAAACGCCGCCATAGGAGAACGCCAATTCGTGCTTTTCATCTAAAGCCAGCTCGGTGATGTTTTGCTGAGACAAGGACACGGTAGAAAACGGGGCTAATCGTTTTTGAGCAATCGACAACATGGGAGCAGTCAAATCAATACCGGTGATGGGTAGTTCAGGCTTGCGCTTGGCCAACTCCTCCAAAATCAAACCCGTGCCACAACCAATTTCTAAGACATTACGCTTAGGGTGGTGGGCCACAAGGCAGTCCACAATTTTTTCGTAATCGTAGTAACCAGAAGTCATGATTACATCGTAATAACCCGCCATATTGCTGTAATCACCCATAGACCTCCAGCATTTCTGCCATTTTTATTATTAATACATCTACTTTATCAAAATTACATGACGGTTTTGCAGACTATGTATTACCTAACTAAAAAGGCCACAGAGTTCTCTGTGGCCTTTGGATGAAAACACCTAAAGATGCATTACCCCATGTGCAAACCACCGTTCACGGCAAAGTCAGCACCCGTGGTGTAACCACCATCATCGCTGGCCATCCAGGCAATGATGGAGGCGATTTCGCTAGGCTTGCCCAAACGCTTAACGGGAACAGTGGCCACAATCTTTTCCAACACGTCGGGTCGGATCGCGTTGACCATGTCGGTGCCAATGTAGCCAGGTGACACGGTGTTGACCGTCACGCCTTTGGTGGCCAACTCTTGGGCCAAGGCCATAGAGAAACCGTGCATACCAGCCTTTGCAGCCGAGTAGTTGGTTTGACCCGCTTGGCCTTTTTCGCCGTTCACCGATGAGATGTTGATGATGCGACCCCAGCCACGCTCGACCATGTCAGGCACCACTTGCTTGGTCACGTTGAACATCGAGTCGAGGTTGGTGCTCATGACCGCGCTCCAGTCTTCGCGCGTCATCTTCAAGAACATGCGGTCTTTGGTAATTCCAGCGTTGTTAACCAACACATCAATTGGGCCATGTTCTGCTTTGGTCTTGGCAAAGGCATCTACTGTGGAGTCCCAATCACCAACGTTACCGACGGATGCGTAGAAGGAGTAACCCAGAGCTTTTTGCTCGTCCAACCACTTTACAAAATCACGCGTAGGACCGCAGCCAGCGATGACTTTGAAGCCTTCTTTGTGAAGGCGCTGGCAAATTGCGGTTCCGATGCCACCCATACCACCTGTGACGTACGCTACTTTTTGGCTCATTTTTTGTCTCCTGATTTATGAGTTTTGACTGAAAGATTTTTTATTTACTGAACAAATGAACGCTCTATCAACGCTCTAAGGCCAACGATACGCCCATACCGCCACCGATACACAGCGCGGCCAAGCCCTTTTTGGCGTTGGTGCGCTGCATTTCGTGCAGTAAGGTCACCAAAATGCGGCAGCCAGATGCTCCGATAGGGTGACCAATGGCAATGGCGCCACCATTAACGTTGACCTTGGCTGGATCGATGTCCAACTCTTGGTTGACCGCGCAGGCCTGTGCAGCAAAGGCTTCATTGAGTTCAAACAAATCGATGTCAGAGGCCTTCCAGCCTGCACGCGCCAATGCTTTGCGCGAGGCAGACACGGGCCCCATGCCCATGACCGAAGGGTCCAAACCGCTGGTGCCAAAGGCTGCAATGCGCGCTAAAGGTGTCAAGCCCAAAGCAGCCGCTTTTTTAGCCGACATTACCACCACTGCGGCGGCGCCGTCGTTGATGCCTGATGCATTACCAGCGGTTACCGAGCCAGCTTTGTCGAATGCTGGACGCAACCCAGCCAGCACTTCGGCTGAGGTTTTCTTGTTGATGTACTCGTCGGCATTGAATGCCAGCGGGTCGCCCTTGCGCTGCGGGATGTTGACCGTCACGATTTCGTCTGCAAACTTGCCTGCATCTTGCGCGGCAGATGCTTTTTGTTGACTAGCCAGCGCCAAGGCGTCTTGCATGTCGCGTGTGATGTGAAATTCTTTGGCCACATTCTCAGCCGTGATGCCCATGTGGTACTGGTTGTAAACGTCCCACAAGCCGTCCACGATCATGGTGTCGATCATGTTCCAGTTGCCCATGCGTTGGCCGTCACGCGAGCCCAACAGCACGTGGCCAGAGGCGCTCATGTTTTCTTGGCCACCGGCCACCACGATGTCGCTGTCGCCATAAGCCACGGCTTGCGCAGCCAACATGACCGCCTTGAGGCCAGAGCCGCACACGGCATTGATGGTGAGGGCAGGCACGGCGTTAGGAATGCCTGATTTCATCAAGGCTTGGCGTGCAGGGTTTTGACCTGCGCCAGCAGCCAACACTTGGCCCATGATGACTTCACCCACCAGCGAAGGGTCCACCTTGGCGCGTGCCAAAGCTTCGCGAATAACGATAGATCCCAGATCAGTGGCCGCAATTTTTGCGAGTGAACCACCAAACTTGCCTACCGCTGTGCGTGCGGCTGAAACGATCACGATGTCTTCCATTTGCTATCTCCAAAAATTAAATGAAATTAAAAATCAGTTGCTTGAACGTTCTTTGACGTAGCGGCCAGGTGCCGCTTCGATCGCTTTGTGCTTGCCTCGTCCATAAGTCTTGGGCGCGACAGTTTGTTTACCTGCGTGGGTTTTGAGCCATGCCGACCAATCGGTCCACCAACTGCCTGCATGCTCTTTGGCCTTGCCAGTCCATTGCTCTGCATCTTTAGGAAAGCTGGTCTCGCTGCCCGTCCAATAGCAACGCTTGTTGGCGGCCGGTGGGTTGATCACACCTGCAATGTGGCCCGATGCGCCCATGACAAAACGCTTCTTGCCAGGGAACACCTGCGTGCTGGCATATGCGCCACCGATGGGCACGATGTGGTCTTCGCGCGAGCCATAGAGGTACATGGGCATGTCTACTTTGCGCAGGTCGATCTTCTCGCCGCACACGGTGGCTTTGCCAGGCTTAATGAGGTTGTTTTCGAGGTATGTGTTGCGCAAGTACCAGGCATACATGGGGCCAGGAAGGTTAGTGGAGTCGCTGTTCCAGTAAAGCAAGTCAAACGGCGGTGGCGTTTCGCCTTTGAGGTAGTTGCCCACCACATAGTTCCACACCAAATCGTTGGGACGCAAGAAACTGAAGGTCGACGCCATGTCTTTGCCCTTCATCAACCCACCTTCTGCAAACTGACCTTCGCGGTACTTCACAAAGGCCTCGTCAATGAACACATCCAACACGCCCGTGTCGGTGAAATCAATCAAAGTGGTCAGCAAGGTAGTGCTGGCCACAGGCTTTTCGCCACGCGCCGCCAACACGGCAAGTGCGCTTGAGAGGATGGTGCCGCCCACACAAAAACCCAAGGCATTAATTTGTGGAACGCCACCAATCTCTTGCACCACCTGGATGGCTTGAATTGCGACGTCTTCTACGTAGTTGGACCAGGTGGTGTTGCGCAGGTCCTCATTAGGGTTGCGCCAACTCACCACAAACGTGCGATGTCCTTGTGCAACCGCATAACGGATCAGGGAGTTCTCGGGTTGCAAGTCCAAGATATAAAACTTATTGATGCAAGGCGGAATGAACAAGAGCGGACGCTCGTAAACTTTAGCGGTGAGTGGCTTGTATTCGAGCAATTGGAAGAACTCATTTTCAAACACCACTTTGCCTTCGGTGGTGGCAACGTTTTTGCCCACTTCAAACAAGCTCTCGTCGGTCATCGACACATGACCTTGTTGCATGTCGTGCAATAGGTTTTGAATGCCTTTGGAGATGCTTTCGCCCTTGGTCTCGATTGCTTTTTGTTGCGCTTCGGCGTTCAGCGCCAAGTAGTTGCTAGGGGCAGCAGCAGCAGCCCACTGCTCGACGGCGAATTGAATACGGGCTTTGGTTTTTGGGTCTGTGTCTGCGGCGTCGGTCAGCGCCATCATGGTGCGGGTGTTGAGCAAATAGGCGGCGGCTGTGAAGGCAGCCATCGGGTTTTGCCCCCAAGCGTCTGCTTTGAAACGACGGTCTTTGACTTCAGGCATGCCATGTAGACTTTGATTCCATAGTGCGGTGGCTTCTTCGATGTATTGTTTTTGCAATGCATCGAGTTTGTCTGGAGAAAAGCTCAGGGCCGGTGCACTTGCATCACCACCGCCGACTTTTTGAAATGAGGCCAAGGCTTTGAGCCAGCTATCCCCTAGGCTCTTGAGGGCCGCATTTTGATCCATCACTAACTCCTATACAGTCGCTGTTGTTGTTATAACTGTCACAAGTATGTCAGTGAAATCCCTTCGAATTTCTGACAAAAATCAAACCCACGAGAAAACCCCTAGATGTATTTGGTCCTGATCGCTTGGATTTACGTGGCTTTGATGATGGCCATCGCTGAAGCAACGAGCCCCGTGGGATCTTTGCTTGGTGCAGTTGTTACTTTTCTGCTGTACGGCGTGTTGCCCATGAGCGTGGTGGGCTACATCATGGGTTCACCCTCAAGGCGCCGCGCCATCAAGGCCAAAGAGGCTGCCGACCGTGCGCAAGCCATCGCAGCACACGCCTCGCAAAACGCTGCTGAGCACGTGAACTCAGTCGCGCCAAATACACACAGCGAAACGTCCAGTCACCCCATCGCGGCGGTACGAAAAGAGCCGTGAGCTTTGTTGCACGGTGCACCAATCGGATGTGCTGTTGTTGCCCGCTACCGAGGTCACGCCCAACGCCTTTAGACGTTGACGAGCCAAGCCCGCAAGATCAGCCAACCATTTGCCAGCATGTGCTGGGTGAGGTTTGAAATACCGTTGGGCTTGCACTGACTCTGCGGCTGCCCCTGAAGTAAACGCTAAACGCACATCGTCTCCCACCTCAAACGCATCTGGGCCAATGCATGGCCCAAGCCAAGCTCTTACTTGTGCTGCATCCACTCTCGCTTGGCTACAGAGCGAAAGAACGGTTTGCTCAATCACACCCGCGGCTAAGCCACGCCAACCCGCATGAGCGGCTGCCACCACTTGGCCCGCATCATCGGTAAACAACAATGGCAAACAATCGGCCACCATGATGGTGCAGGCCACGTGTGCATCTTGAGTGATGCACGCATCAGCGACCGTGGCGCTGGGCGTGGTGGTGTTGAGCTGGGCCACCGCTACACCATGCACCTGCTTTAAAAACACGGCCCGCGCAGCGCCAAGGTGCTCTTGCAGCAAGGCTCGGTTGGTGGCCACAACCTGTGGTTCGTCACCCACATGATCACCTAGGTTGAAATGATCAAACGGCGCCTTGGACACGCCCCCCACACGCGTGGTGCACACGGCATGCACGCCAGCAGGCAGCGCCCAATCCATGGGCCAAAGCAAGGGCATGGGCAAAGAAGGTGCAGTGTCGGTTGGGCTTTGCATAAAGATGAAGGATATCCCGAACACGGCCCTTGACTTTGCGCGGTAACGGTAGACTTGAGGCCAAATACAACTCATCACACCATCACCATGATTCTCGAACTCGCCGATATCCGCATTCATGCGGGCCAACAAGCTGCTTTTGACGAAGCCATCCAACGTGGCGTGGATACCGTCATCTCAAAAGCCAAAGGTTTTGAGGGCTACAAAATCAACCGTGGCATCGAATCGCCCGAGCGCTATGTATTGCAAATTTTCTGGACCACGCTTGAGAACCACACGGTGGACTTTCGCCAGTCACCCGCCTTCGCTGATTGGCGCGCCATTGTGGGCCCCTTCTTTGCGCAGCCCCCTGTGGTGGAACACTTTGACCTGGTGAGCAAATCGCAGGGCTAAGTCTCATGCTGCACCGCCCGCTTATCCAACACTGCAAAGCCTGCGGCAGCGCGGTGACCTACCGTCTGCCCGACGATGGCGACACGCGTGAGCGTGCGGTGTGCAACGCCTGCCACACCACCCACTACGAAAACCCGCTTAATGTGGTGGGCACGGTGCCCGTGTGGGGCAACCAAGTGCTGCTGTGCAAACGCAACATCGAGCCGCGCTTGGGTAAGTGGACACTGCCAGCGGGCTTCATGGAGCTCAACGAAACGGTGGCCGAAGGTGCTGCACGTGAAACCGTAGAAGAAGCCGGTGCGCAGTTTGAAATGCAAGAGCTGTTTGCCATGATGAACGTCACGCGCGTGGGCCAGGTGCATTTTTTCTACCGTGCCAGACTCACCAGCGACAAATTTGACCCCGGCCATGAAACGCAAGAAGCGCGCTTGTTTGCCGAGCACGAAATACCGTGGGACGAGATTGCGTTTCGTACAGTCAAAGAAACTTTGCAGCACTACTTTGCAGATGCAAAGAAGGGCAAGTTTGAGCTGCACCAGGTGGATATTGTTTAAAGATCTTTGAACGAAGCCAGAAAAGACAAAAGGGTTAGCAACTTACATTGCTAACCCTTGTCATTCTTGGTCGGTGTGAAAGGATTCGAACCTTCGACCCCTTGCACCCCATGCAAGTGCGCTACCAGGCTGCGCCACACACCGAATCTGATGTTGAGTATAACGCCTACTCAGTGCAGCTCAGAGAGCAGGTCACGAATATGTGTGAGTTCTTTGCGCAGCGTTTGCAGGGCTTCGTCGCTGCTGCTCAAGGCCAGCGGTGGCAACGTGGTGTGTGTTGTGGGCGCGTCATCCAACCCGTCAGGCAATGCATGATCGTCGCTGAAATCTGCATCACTCAACTCGCCGCCCGCACGTCGTGCTTCGCGGTCTAAATGCACCAGCTCTTGCAACTTGTTGCGCGCACCCGTGATGGTGAAACCTTGGTCATACAAGAGATCGCGGATACGGCGAATCATCAGCACTTCGTGGCGCTGGTAATAGCGGCGATTGCCGCGACGCTTCATGGGGCGCAACTGCGTAAATTCCTGCTCCCAATAGCGCAGCACGTGCGGCTTAACGCCGCACAACTCGCTTACCTCACCAATGGTGAAGTAGCGCTTGGCTGGAATGGATGGAAGGATGGATTTCTCCATGAAAATCAGTAGCTTGTGAACGGGACCGCAGAGGTTACACGAAGAACCGCTCGGAATCACATCTCATGACAGTTTTATCAAAAAAAAGAGGCCGCGATGGCCTCTGATTCATTTACTTGTCAACTTTGGGATTACTGTCGCCCTGAATTTGCTCTTTTAGTTTGTGACTTGCATGAAAAGTCACCGCGCGTCGCGCCTCAATGGGAATCGATTCGCCGGTGCGCGGATTACGCCCCGGGCGAGGCGCTTTGGTGCGGATTTGAAAATTGCCGAAGCTTGAAATTTTCACATCTGTGCCATTGACCAAGCTTTGCGCGATGAGGTCAAAAAAGGCATCAATCATGTCTTTGGACTCGCGCTTGTTCAAGCCAATTTGTTCAAACAACAAATCAGCCAACTGCGCCTTGGTCAGCGCTGGCGTTTCTAGGCTCTCAAAAGAAAGTTCCATAAGGTTCTCTTGTTAACGTAAATATATCAAGCGCGCAAACGCGCAGAAATTTGGGTGGCCAATTCGGTCAGCACGGCTTGCACAGCGCCTTCGATTTGCACTTCATTTAAGGTGGCTTCGTCGCTGTTAAGCGTCAGACGCACGGCCAAACTCTTTTCGTCGATGGCCATGGCCGTGCTTCCATCCTTGGGGCGATAGACGTCAAACAACACGGCATTGCGCAGCAGGCCATGTGTTTGAGAGGCTCGCACAGCCGCCATCAACTGGGCGTGCGTGACGCTGTCTTTGACGATGACCGCAATATCGCGTTCGACGTTGGGAAACTTGGCCACGCCGGTGGACTTGGGCACATCGCGGTGCAACACGGCGTCGAGCAAGAGTTCAAACATCACAGGGGCTTGAGCCAAGTCCCAGCCTTGACGCCAGCGCGGGTGCAACTCGCCCACATGGCCTACAGCTTGACCGTTGACCCACACCTTGGCGCAGCGGCCTGGGTGCATGGCGGGGTGCTCAGCCGCTTCAAACTTAGGCACTGCTGGGGCCAACAAGGCTTCCACATCCGCTTTTACATCAAAGAAGTCTGCAGCTTGCTCTTGAGTGCCCCATTGCAAAGGGGTAGCGCTGCCAAAAGCCATGCCTGCCACGTGCATGGGTTGGTCGAAGCCTTGCACCGTGGTGTCAGTGTTTTGAACCATCGCGTCTTTGTGGAACACGCGGCCCAACTCAAACACCCGCACGCGTGAGGCTTTGCGATCGACGTTGAACTTCACCACGTTGAGCAAAGAGCCTAACAAGGTGGAGCGCATCACACTCATTTGGCTAGCAATGGGGTTGAGCAGTTTGATGGGATTGGCATTGCCTGCCAACTCGTGTTCCCAACGCTCATCCACAAAGCTGTAGTTGATGGTTTCTTGGTAGCCCAAAGCGGCCAAGTGATGGCGCAAAGCGTGTGGGCTGCGTTGTGCTTCTTGGCAAGCGCTAGCGGTGATGGGCGCCAACGGGGGCGTGGTGGGCAGGTTGTTGTAACCCACCATACGGGCCACTTCTTCGATCAGGTCTTCTTCGATTTGCAAATCGAAACGGAACGATGGGGGTTGCACAGTGACACGCCCACCACCAGAGGTGGCATCACCCTGCTCTTCTGTGACAGGCAAGCCCAAGCCACGCAAAGCATCCGCCACGCGTTGCTGGGTCAGCGGCATGCCAATGACTTTTTCTGCACGTGCCACGCGCAAAGTGACCGGCTTGACCACAGGCATGTTGACGCACTGGTCGTCAATGGGACCCACGGTTGTGTTGGGCGTGCCACAAATGTCGATCACCAATTGGGTGATTCGCTCGATGTGCTCCACCGTCAACTCGGGGTCCACACCGCGCTCAAAGCGGTGGCCGGCGTCGGTGCTGAAGTTGAAGCGGCGTGAGCGGCCTGCGATGGCTGTGGGCCACCAGAAGGCAGCTTCGATGTAAATGTTTTGCGTGTCGTCGCTCACGGCTGTAGCATCGCCGCCCATGATGCCGGCGAGGGACTCGACTTGGTGTGCATCCGCAATGACGCCCACTTTGTCATCCACGGTGACGGTGTTGCCGTTCAAGAGCTTGAGCTGTTCACCCGCTTTGCCCCAACGCACATCCAAGCCACCTTGAATTTTGTCGAGGTCAAAAATGTGCGAAGGACGACCCAACTCGAACATCACGTAATTAGAAATATCCACCAAGGAACTCACGCTGCGTTGGCCGCAACGGGCCAAGTGGTTCACCATCCAAGCAGGTGTTGGCGCTTGTGTATTTACACCACGCACCACGCGACCAGAAAAGCGACCACACAAATCAGGGGCGCTGATCTTCACAGCCAAGGTGTCTTGGTTGGTCGCAGCAACGGCTGGGAAGGTAGGCGCCTTCAACGGTGCACCTGTGAGGGCCGACACTTCGCGAGCAATGCCATACACGCTCAAGCAATGCGCCAAGTTGGGCGTGAGCTTTAACGTCATCAAGGTGTCGTCGAGGTTCAGGTATTCGCGGATGCTTTGGCCCAAAGGTGCATCAGCGGGCAACTCAAGCAAGCCGCCGTTGTCGTCTGCAATTTTGAGTTCTTTGGCTGAGCACAACATGCCTTGGCTTTCGACGCCACGCAATTTGCCCACTTTGATTTTGAAAGGTTTGCCATCTTCACCCGGTGGCAACTCTGCACCCACAGTGGCACACGGTATTTTGATGCCCACGCGTGCATTGGGTGCGCCGCACACGATGTTGAGCAAGGCGCCCTGCCCCACGTCCACTTGGCAAATGCGCAAGCGGTCAGCGTCGGGGTGCTGCACGGTTTCTTTGATCTCGCCCACCACGATGCCTGTGAAAGGCGGCGCTACGGGCTGGAGTTCTTCGACTTCCAAACCAGCCATGGTGAGGGTATCGGCCAGCTGTTGGGTGGTGAGTGCGGGGTTGCAGAATTCGCGCAACCAGGATTCGGGGAATTGCATGATGAATCTCGTGTGTGCGTGAAATTATTGAAACTGGCTCAAGAAGCGAATGTCGCCATCAAAGAACAAGCGCAAGTCGTTCACGCTGTAACGCAGCATGGTGAAACGGTCCATGCCCATGCCAAAGGCAAAGCCGATGAAACGCTCGGGGTCTAGGCCCATGTTGCGCACCACGTTCGGGTGCACTTGGCCAGAGCCGCCCACTTCGAGCCAACGACCAGCGAGCGAACCACTTTGAAACTGGATATCAATCTCAGCGCTGGGCTCTGTGAATGGGAAAAAGCTGGGACGGAAGCGCAGCACCAAATCGTCGCTCTCAAAATACGTGCGGCAGAAATCGGTGATGACCACTTTGAGGTCTTTGAAGCTCACGTTCTCACCAATCCACAAGCCTTCGCATTGGTGGAACATGGGCGAGTGCGTAGCATCGCTGTCCACACGGTAGGTGCGGCCTGGCGCGATGACGCGAATTTCAGGCATGCCTTGACCGGCATCCAAGCGCGCTTGGTAGCGCTTGACGTGTTGCACCGCATGGCGCACTTGCATCGGGCTGGTGTGTGTGCGCAGCAAGTTCGGCGCCTCGGCGCTGCCACCTTCCACATAAAAGGTGTCGTGCATGGAGCGTGCTGGATGATCTTCTGGCGTGTTGAGCGCGGTGAAGTTGAACCAATCGGTTTCAATCTCAGGGCCTTGGGCCACTTCAAAACCCATCGAACCAAAGATGGCTTCGACGCGTTCGAGCGTGATCGTCACAGGGTGCAAACCGCCAGTCATACGGGCGCGACCGGGCAAGGTCACGTCGAGGGCTTCAGCTTTGAGTTGGGTTTCGAGCTCGGTATCAGCCAAGGCTTGGCGGCGGGCATTGAGCGCCGCTTCAATCGCTTGCTTGGCCACGTTGATGGCAGCGCCAGTGGATTTCTTTTCTTCCACGCTCAAAGCAGCCATGCCCTTCATCATCTCGGTGATGCGGCCTGACTTGCCCAAAAACTGGGCTTTGGCGTTTTCAAGATCAGCCGGTGTGGTGCTTTGTGCAAACAGTGCCTGGGCACTGGCGACCAGAGAGTCCAACTCGTTCATATGAATATTGGGAATGAGAAAACAAAAAAGGGATTGAAGCTTTTTAGCCCCAACCCCTTTACTCGTGGGTGGTTAACCCTTGACTATCAAGCAGCCAATTTGGCTTTGACTTGATTCACGATGCTGGTGAAAGCAGCCATGTCGTGAACGGCCAAGTCAGCCAACATTTTGCGGTCGATTTCGATCGCAGCCTTTTTAAGACCATTAGCAAATTGGCTATAAGTCAGGCCACACTGACGTGCAGCAGCATTGATACGAGCGATCCACAACTGACGGAACACGCGCTTTTTAGTGCGGCGGTCGCGGTAAGCATATTGACCCGCCTTCATCACCGCTTGTTTAGCGACGCGGAAGACATTACCGCGGCGACCGCGGAAACCTTTGGCTAAAGCCAGAACTTTTTTGTGACGGGCACGGGCCGTAACACCACGTTTAACGCGAGGCATATTTTTTCTCCTTGTTCGTCAGTTAATTACAGGCCGCACTTGGGCAGCATTTGTGCCATGTGACCCATATTGGTCTCATGCACAGCGACTGAACCGCGGAGGTGACGCTTGTTCTTGGTCGTCTTCTTGGTCAAGATGTGACGTTTGAAGGCTTGACCGCGTTTGACGGTACCACCTGGACGAACGCGGAAGCGCTTTTTAGCGCTGCTTTTGGTCTTCATTTTGGGCATTTAGATGCTCCTTTAATTTGTGCTCGCGAGGCGCCTGCGCAGGGTGCGCAGTCTTGTAAGCCCCGAGACACTAATTTGCTTGCCTTTCAAGCGCGGCAGCACGCCGCGCTGCCAATTTATACAGAAGCTACCGAAGCGGCTTCTGCAGCGGGTTTGGCGGCGCCACCCGTTTTCTTCTTGCCTGGCGCGATCATCATGATCATTTGACGCCCTTCGAGTTTGGGGAACTGCTCGACAACGATCAGGTCCGCCAACTCATCACGTATGCGCTGCAACAGCGCCATACCGATTTCTTGATGCGTGATCTCGCGGCCACGATAGCGCAGCGTGATCTTGCATTTATCTCCGTCATCCAAGAAGCGCTTGATGTTGCGCATCTTGATGTTGTAGTCACCATCATCGGTACCGGGACGGAACTTGATTTCCTTGACCTCAATAACCTTTTGCTTGGATTTCGCTTCAGCGGCCTTCTTTTGCTCTTGGTACTTGAACTTACCGTAATCCATCAAACGGCACACCGGCGGCACAGCCGTGGCGGCAATTTCTACCAGGTCGACGTCAATCTCTCCAGCCATGCGCAAGGCTTCTGCCAAGCTCACGATTCCGAGGGGTTCGTTTTCAGGACCTGAAAGGCGGACTTCCGGGGCCATGATTTCCCGGTTAAGGCGGTGTTTGCGTTCCTCGCGCTGGCGGCGGTCGCGAAATTCTGTAGCGATGGTGACTATCCTTTTAAAACAAAAAACAAACCGACACAGGTGTGCAACGCACAACTCTTGGCAATTTCTAAGTGAAATCAGCTTTTGAGAGAGATGTCAGAAGCTATCTTCTCAGAGAAGGCTTCGAGGGACATCACACCGAGGTCTTGATTGCCTCGGGCGCGCACTGCGACGGCGCCAGCTTCCTTCTCTTTGTCGCCAACGACCAAGATGTAGGGAAGCTTTTGCATTGAATGCTCACGTATTTTATACGTGATTTTCTCGTTGCGGAGGTCTAAATCGACACTAAGCCCTTGATTTCGCAGCATTTTTGCAACTTCTTGGGCATATTCAGCCTGGGAATCGGTGATATTGAGCACCGCAACTTGGGTTGGAGCCAGCCAAGTGGGCAAGGCGCCCGCATGCTGTTCGATCAAAATTCCAATGAAACGCTCCATGCTGCCCACGATGGCGCGGTGCAAGATCACAGGGCGTTGGCGCGAACCGTCTTCGGCTGTGTATTCGGCATCCAAGCGCTCCGACAGGTTGAAGTCGACCTGAATCGTGCCGCATTGCCACTCCCGACCAATCGCGTCTTTCAGTGTGTATTCGATCTTGGGGCCGTAGAAAGCGCCATCGCCTTCAGAGATGACGAAGTCGCAACCTGCGGCGGTCAAGCTGTCCATCAAGGCCTTTTCGGCCTTGTCCCACAAGTCGTCCGAGCCAATGCGGGCTACGGGGCGGGTGGACACTTTGTACAAAATATCGGTGAAGCCAAAATCTGCGTACACCTTCTTGAGCACCTTGGTGAAGGTGTCGCACTCGGGCAAGATTTGATTTTCGGTACAAAAAATGTGGCCGTCGTCTTGGGTAAAACCACGCACGCGCATGATGCCGTGCAAGCCACCCGAAGGCTCATTGCGGTGGCACTGACCAAACTCGCCGTAGCGCAGTGGCAAATCGCGGTAGCTCTTGATACCCTGTTTGAAAATCAGGATGTGGCCGGGGCAGTTCATGGGCTTCAAAGCGTAGTCACGCTTCTCAGACTCGGTGGTGAACATGTTGTCGCGGTACTTGTCCCAGTGGCCTGTTTTCTCCCACAGCGATTGATCCAAAATTTGCGGGCCTTTGACTTCAAGGTAACCGTTGTCGCGATACACCTGACGCATGTATTGCTCAATGGTCTGCCACACAGCCCAACCCTTAGGGTGCCAAAACACCAAGCCGGGCGCATGCTCGTCGATGTGGAACAAATCCAACTCGCGGCCCAGTTTGCGGTGATCGCGCTTTTCGGCTTCTTCTAAACGTTTGAGGTAGAGCTGCAGATCATCCTTGCTAGCCCAAGCTGTGCCGTAAATGCGCTGCAGCATTTCGTTCTTGCTATCACCACGCCAGTAAGCACCGGCCACTTTCATCAGCTTGAAGTGCTTGAGCTTGCCAGTGCTAGGCACATGCGGGCCACGGCAAAGGTCTTCAAAAGCACCTTCGCGGTAAAGGCTCACGTCTTCGTTGCTAGGAATGCTGGCAATGATTTCGGCCTTGTAGTGCTCGCCCATCCCTTTGAAATAAGCCACCGCCTCATCACGCGGCAATACACGGCGCACCACGGCCTCATCTTTGTTAGACAGCTCAGTCATACGCTTTTCAATGGCCGCCAAGTCTTCGGGGGTAAAGCCGCGAGTGAACGAGAAGTCATAGAAGAAACCGTCGTCAATGACGGGGCCAATGGTCACCTGCGCTTCGGGGTGCAACTCTTTCACCGCATAGGCCAACAGGTGGGCGGTGGAGTGACGAATGACCTCCAAGCCCTCAGCGTCTTTGGCCGTGATGATGGCCAAACTCGCATCGCTGTTCATCGTGAAGCTGGTGTCCACCACCTTGCCATCGACCTTGCCAGCCAAGGCCGCCTTGGCCAAGCCTGCGCCAATTGACGCCGCCACTTCGGCCACGGTCACAGGGCCTGGAAATTCACGTTGCGAACCGTCGGGGAGAGTAATCTGAACCATGGATATTTAATTGAAACACTAAAAAAATCATTTTACGCTGGGCATTACCCCAAACTCTTAGATAGGTCGCTCAGCGCAGCGGGCTTCCGAGGTTGCCGACTTGGGCAACGCTGCTGAATGGCGCTTGAGACGCAAAATTGCCAAGAGGCGTTTCACACACCTCTAGACCTTCACGTTAGATGCAAACCAGAACAAGGCTGGCTTCCTTAGGCTTTGGGATCTGCCAATAAGCCCCGCACCGTTTCAATGACCATTGAAATAGACAGCAATTTGGTGCCTGAACCAATGGGCCGTCAATCTCCATACCCACAGGTAAATCGCTTGCCGTCAGACCTACGGGAATCGACATCCTAGGCAGAAACCATTTCACACTTAAGTACATACCCTTAAAAGCGACCCTTGACATCGAGAAGCGATACTTTTTATAAATTTTTGGTCAATAATAAGTAACATATTAACTGCTGTTTGATTTGATTTACAGCAAATCAAGCGTTTAAAGATGCGCACAATTTGCTGCGTTTTGGTCTGTTTAAATTAGATGGAGACACCCGCCATGAAAGAAATGCTTTGCCTAACCGTTCATGAATGCAAGATGTTGAGAGGGCTTCAGTAATGTTTTCAGAGTTTTTACAATTTTTGTTTTCCGGCATCACGGTGGGTGCAACCTATGCGCTTGCCGCGTTGGGCTTCACTCTAATTTACAACGCTAGCAATGTGATCAACTTTGCGCAAGGCGAGTTCATCATGCTCGGTGGCATGCTGGCTGTTTTCTTTGCCCAAATGGGTTTGCCCATGCCAATGGTCTTGATCTTGGCAATTTCTATTCCTGCAATGGTTGGCATATTCATGGAAAAAGTTGCTATTGAACCCGTCAAAGGAGCCGATACGGTATCTCTCATCATCATCACGATTGGCGCTTCACTGGTCATTCGGGGACTGATTCAGGTGTGGCTAGGCAAAGGCACCTTCAGCATGCCCGCTTTTTCTGGTGATGAACCGATCCATATTCTTGGCGCCACCCTACTTCCGCAAAGTCTTTGGGTTTTAGCCGTCACAGCGCTACTGGTTGGGTCTCTTTGGTACTTTTTTGGCAAAACACTCACTGGCAAAGCCATGCTGGCAACATCTTTCAATAGAACAGCCGCAGAGTTAGTAGGCATCAATACCAACTGGGTGTTATTCCTGAGTTTCGCCATGTCAGCGGGCCTAGGAGCAATAGGTGGCATTTTGGTCACGCCCATCACGATGACGTCTTATGACGTGGGCATCATGCTAGGTCTTAAGGGCTTTGTTGCAGCAGTGGTAGGTGGACTGGGCAGTGGCTTAGGAGCAGTGTTAGGCGGTTTGCTCGTCGGCATCTTAGAAGCTATGGGCGCAGGCTACATCTCATCAGCCTACAAAGACGCCATGCCTTTTGTGCTCATTCTGTTCATTCTTTTCTTCATGCCTCGAGGTTTATTCGGCGGCAAATCTACGGACCGCGTTTAATCATGCATAAGAATGCTTATCTTGGCTTAGTGCTTGTCATTGCTGTTTTGTTGGTGCTGCCCTTCGTGCTGCCTAACAGCTATTACATGGATTTGGTGATCCGCATGGCCATCAACGCCATCATCGTGATTGGTCTTAATCTACTGATTGGTTTTGCTGGGCAGATCAGTTTGGGTCATGCCGGTTTCTTGGGTATTGGTGCCTACGCATCGGCAGTACTACCCACGCACTTTGGGTTTCACCCATTGCTAGCCATGGCTGCAGGCGCTGCTGCAACCGCAGTAATTGCCGGCGTAGTAGCTAAGCCTATCTTTAAACTCAAAGGCAACTACTTAGCCATGGCCACACTTGGGCTGGGCATCATCATCAACATCGCACTGCGCAACGAAGCACAGTTGACCGGCGGACCAGACGGTATGCCCGTTCCAGCGTTTGGATTGTTTGGCATCGAAATCAACAGCGACCAGCAGTGGTACTGGGTGGTAGCAGCACTGCTGGTGATCAGCGTGTGGGCTTCGTTGAACATCATCGACTCCCCTTTTGGCCGTGCTTTACGCGCTTTGCATGGGTCAGAGGTCGCGTCACAAGTGGTGGGCGTGAACATCGTGCGGTACAAGGTATCAATCTTTGTTCTCTCAGCCGTTTTTGCCAGCCTCATGGGCAGCATCACCGCGCATTACATTGGGTTTGTCACACCCAACTTCGCGGACTTTTTCCATTCGATTGAGTTGGTGACTATGGTGGTGGTCGGAGGGATGGCGTCCGTGTTTGGCTCCATCGTCGGCGCTATCTTGCTGACCGCTTTACCTCAAGCGCTCGCTACTTTTGAAGGCTGGGAAACCGTGGTTTTTGGTTCAGTCTTAATGCTCTGCATGATATTTTTGCCCAAGGGTTTGGTCCCCACTTTGGCCGCTAAGTTTGGCAAGGGAGATTGAGCATGTCATTGCTTGAAGTAAAAGATCTCTCCATCCATTTCGGCGGAGTGAAGGCGGTTCAAAATGTGTCATTCAACATTGATGCTGGAATTGTTTATTCTGTCATTGGCCCTAATGGTGCAGGTAAAACAACACTCTTCAACCTAATCACTGGCGTATATAAACCCACTTCAGGTGAAATTCGTCTTGATGGGGAAATGATTCAAGGCAAGTCGCCCAACGAGCTCGCAGAGCGTGGCGTGGCGCGAACGTTTCAAAACTTGCAAATTTGCATGAACATGAGCGCCCTAGAAAACGTGATGGTGGGAGCGCACTTGCGACTTAACCGCAACGTGTTGAAAGCCGCCGTTCGCTGGCCGTCCTTGCGCTGCCGTGACAAAGAGCTGCGCGAAGAAGCCTCTGAGCTCATGAGGTTTGTGGGCTTGGGGCAATACATAAATGCGCGCTCCGACGCCATGTCTTATGGTGTTCTTAAACGTCTTGAAATCGCCCGTGCCTTGGCCATGAAGCCTCGTATGATTTTTTTGGACGAACCCGCAGCTGGCTTGAATCAAAAAGAAACCATCGAAATAGATCATTTGGTACGCAAATTAGCTGATTCAGGCATCACCGTTGTTTTGGTTGAGCACGACATGAAGATGGTGATGAATTTGTCTGATCGAATTCTGGTGCTTGACTACGGAAAAAAACTCACTGAAGGTACTTGCGAGGAAGTTCGCAAAAACCCCGATGTGATAGCAGCTTATTTAGGCGCAAACGCCTGAGGACCAAAAGATGGAAGCATTACGAATTATTGACGGTGATATTCTTTTAAAGGTCACAAACCTAGAGAGCAGTTATGGACGCATCAAAGCATTGAAAGGCTTGAGCCTCGTTGTGCATCGCGGAGAAACTGTGGCGCTCGTAGGTGCAAATGGCGCTGGTAAGACCACCTTTTTGCGAGCACTGTCTGGCGTTCAACCAATGTGCGCAGGCCAAATTTGGTTTGATGGCGAGGATGTCTCCAAGGTTCGCTCCGACCAGCGCATGAGTAGAGGCATTTGCCATAGTCCTGAAGGTCGTCAAGTGTTTGGCCCTCTCTCAATCGAAGACAACCTTCGGCTAGGGGCTTACACACAATCCAAAGAGTTTTTACCACAAGATCTTGAGCGTGTTTACACAATGTTCCCGATCCTGAAAGAAAAACGCAAACTTCCTGCAGGTACGCTCTCTGGGGGCCAACAGCAGATGCTTGCGATAGGGCGAGCGCTCATGGGACGTCCAAAACTGCTCCTGCTTGACGAACCATCGATGGGCTTGGCGCCTTTGTTAGTCGCAGAAGTATTCAATGTGGTCAAAGCACTCAAACGAGAAGGCATGACGATCATCCTCGCAGAGCAAAACGCTTTTGCCGCATTGGCATTGGCAGATCGCGGCTATGTATTGGAAACAGGAGAAATCACACTCACCGGCCACGGCCAAGATCTGATTAAAAATGAAAAAGTTAGAGCCGCATATTTAGGTATGTAAATCTCAAAAATCAGGTGTAAACCCTGATTTTTTTTTAACCTTAATACGATACATTTTAATCAACTAATAAAATTTATTTGTAACGTTTAAGCCCATCACGAACCACCTTTTAGAGCAACATCCATGACTCACCCTTTGTTTGAAAAACATCACGCCACTTTGGAAGGCGCACTTAATGCAATCGCTACACGCGGCTATTGGGCTTCTTACAGCGAAATGCCCAGCCCAAAGGGCTATGGAGAGACAGCAGCAGCAGATGGCAAAGCCGCCTACGACGGGCATTTAGGCAAGAACTTTGAACTGAATCAACCTGGCCAAACAGGATGGGTGGGCGCAGAAGTGTCACCTTACGGTGTTTCTCTTAATGTGAAGTACCCGCTCTGTGATCACGAAGCACTTTTGCATGCAGGGGAAGCTGCCATGCAAGACTGGCAAGCAGCAGGAGCAGAAGGCCGCACCGGCATTTGCTTGGAAATCCTAGATCGTTTGAACAAGCAAAGCTTTGAACTTGGTCACTCAGTGATGATGACGACAGGTCAGGGTTGGATGATGGCGTTTCAAGCCGGGTCCCCTCATGCGCAAGACCGTGGCCTAGAAGCCGTAGCCTACGCTTGGCGCGAACAAAGTTTTGTGCCAAAAGAATCCACCTGGGAAAAGCCTCAAGGCAAAAATCCATCCTTGGTCATGAAGAAGCATTTTGAAATTGTCGGTCGCGGTGTGGGACTGGTTGTAGGCTGTGGCACCTTCCCTACTTGGAACACCTACCCGGGTTTGTTTGCGGCTCTATCCACAGGCAATGCGGTCATCATCAAGCCACACAGCAATTCAGTACTTCCAGCCGCCATCACGGTGCGCACGATTCGAACCGTGTTGACCGAAAACGGTATAGACCCCAACTTAGTCACCTTGTGCGTGACTGAAAACCGCAGCACCACTCAAGAGTTAGCAACACACCCGTTGGTAAAGTCTGTCGACTTCACGGGCAGCAACGTATTTGGTCAATGGTTGATCGATCACAGCAAACAAGCGCAGGTTTATGCCGAGTTAGCTGGCGTCAACAACATCGTGATTGATTCAACCAACGCCTACAAAGCAATGCTGGGTAACCTTGCATTCACCTTGTCGTTGTACTCGGGCCAAATGTGCACTACTTCACAAGCCATCATCGTTCCTGCAAATGGCATTGAGACCGACGAAGGGCACAAGAGCTATGACGAGTTTTGCGCCAATTTAGCAAATTCTATTGAGAAGTTCCTTAGCAAACCCGAAGTGGCATGTGCAGTTCTTGGAGCCATTCAATCCAGCGCAACCGCTGACCGAATTAACTTAGCCAACAGTGGAAAACTGGGCAAGGTGGTATTGGCATCCAGCAAGTTAAGCAATCCAGAATTCAGCCATGCCGATGTGCGTACGCCGGTGCTGCTTGCTTGCGATGCGGCAGACGAAAGCGCCTACATGGAAGAACGCTTTGGGCCCATCACCTTCATCGTCAAAGCGGCTGACACACAAACGGCCATCGCTTTGTCTGAGCGGATTGTTCGCACCCACGGTGCCTTGACGGTGGGGTTGTATGCAACCCATCAAGAAGTCATTGATGCCATGACTCATGCCACATGGCGAGGCAAAGTGGCTCTGTCCATCAACCTAACCAGTCATGTGTTTGTAAACCAGTCATCCGCTTTCTCTGACTACCACGGCACGGGCGGCAATCCATCTGCCAATGCGTCCTATGCTGACTCTGCGTTTGTTGCCAATCGCTTCCGCGTCGTGCAACGCCGTTACCACGTTTAAGTGGGCTATTGATCGATGACCTACACACTCATTCAGTTTGAAGTTCGCGATGCAATCGCACGCCTCACACTCAATCGCCCTGACAAAATGAACAGCTTCAATGCTGAGATGCACGCCGAAATCCGCCATGCATTGGATGGCGTCCAATCCAATCATGATGTGCGTGTGTTGGTGATTACTGGTGCTGGGCGAGGGTTTTGCGCAGGCCAAGACTTAGCAGATGCCGAAGTCCGATTCATCCCCGGTGAAGCTCTGCCAGATCTAGGTGATGTCGTTGAACGACATTACAAACCCTTGGTCATGCGATTAAACCAGTTGCGAGTCCCTACGATTGCAGCAGTGAACGGTATTGCTGCCGGAGCGGGTGCTAGTTTGGCACTGGCTTGTGACCTGGTGCTGGCCACGCAGTCGGCTTCTTTTGTACTGCCCTTCGCAAATATTGGTTTGATTCCAGATACGGGCTGTTCGTGGCACCTGCCTCAAAGAATTGGTCAAGCACGGGCCATGGGACTTGCTATGACGGGTAAAAAAATATCCGCACAACAAGCTGCCGATTGGGGGATGATTTGGGAATCTGTTGAAGATGCAAATTTTGCAACCTATATAGATTCACTTGCCGTCAAGCTCTCCACCATGCCCACTAAGGCACTAGTCCGAACACGTCGGGCCATGCAATCAGCAAGCAGCCACACGTATGAAGAACATCTAAGCTACGAAGGCATGCTGATGCGTGAACTAGGAAAGAGTAGCGACTACGTAGAAGGTGTTTCAGCGTTTCTAGAAAAACGCGCACCTAAGTTCACAGGGGCATAAAAGTGAATTTTCAAGCTCTTTCCACCTCAACCTCCATCGGCGTCATTGGGGCAGGAGCTATGGGTGCTGGCATTGCACAAATTGCAGCAGCAGCAGGTCACACTGTGCACATTTTGGATGCCCGTGAAGGCGCTGCCGCACAAGCCATTGCAAATATCCAAGCTCAATTTTTAAAACTAGTCGCCAAAGGAAAAATGACGGCCGAAGATGCTAACGCTGCCGCACAGCGTTTAATGCCTGCATCTTTGATTTCAGAATTGTCAAGCACAGGCTTGGTGATTGAAGCGATTGTTGAAAATCTGGATGTCAAACGTGAATTGTTTAGTTCACTCGAAGCTGTGTGTGATGCTTCTTGCATTTTTGCAACCAATACCTCATCCATTTCAATCACATCCATCGCTGCAAGTTTAAAAAATCCCGCGCGTTTGGTGGGCATGCACTTCTTCAATCCAGCGCCTCTGATGGCGTTGGTTGAAATCATCTCCGGACTCGCCACCTCTAAAGAATTAGCTGAGACCTTGTATGCAACCGCCAAAGCTTGGGGCAAGACACCCGTTTACGCCAAGTCAACGCCAGGCTTTATCGTCAACCGTGTCGCGCGTCCTTTTTACGCTGAGGGTTTACGTCTTCTAAATGAGGGAGCAGCTGATTGCGCCACACTAGATGCCATCATGCGCGAATCAGGTGGCTTCAAAATGGGTCCATTTGAGCTGATGGACATGATTGGTCATGACGTTAACTTTGCGGTCACTCAGTCTGTTTGGCGGGCCTTTTATAACGACCAACGGTTCTTGCCATCATTGATCCAGCAAGAAATGGTTGAGGCAGGCCATTTAGGCAAGAAAACAAAGCGCGGTTTTTACAACTACGATGATCACGCCACCCCTTCCATGCCAAACACAGAAGGTCTAGCTAAGCGGCCTTTAGATATCACCATCTTCGGCAATTCACGTGCTGCTAGCGCATTGGCTCATCGACTGCATTCCGCAAGTATCGTATTTGTTCAAGGCGAGGCCTCGGATGATCGAATTGTGCAAGCCGATGGCGTAGTCATCTATGAAACCGATGGGAGAACTGCCACTCATCGCGCACAGGCAAATGGTATTCACCAATTGGTGTTGTCCGACATTGCCCTCGATTACGAAAAAGCTACTCGCATAGCCATTACCGTGGCACATCAAGCCAATTCGCAAACCAAACAAATTGCCATTGGATTATTTCAGGTTGCAGGCTATCACGTCTCTAGTTTGAACGATGTTGCTGGCATGGCGGTGATGCGGACAGTGTCGATGCTGGCAAACGAAGCCGCAGATGCCGTCAACCAAGGCGTCTGTGATGCTGCAAGCGCCGACACTGCCATGCGTCTTGGCGTCAACTATCCACGGGGGCCTTTGGCCTGGGCCGATGAAATTGGCATTCTTAAAGTCAATCAGGTTTTGAAACATTTGAATGATTTTTATGGCGAAGACAGATACCGCGTCTCACCCCTAATTCAGCAATGCATTTTTGCAGGGACCACTATTTATGCCTGACACATTTAACCCTCAAGAATTGGCATCGGCCGCTAGCCAAGCCATGTGGAAAAGAGACAACGCCACGCATGCCTTGGGCATGGAGCTTGTGTCAATCGCGCCTGGTCGAGCGGTCATGCAAATGAAGGTTCGCTCAGACATGGTCAATGGTCACAACATCTGTCATGGTGGTTTGATCTTCACGCTGGCGGATAGCGCTTTTGCTTACGCATGCAATAGCTATAACCTGAACACAGTTGCCTCTGGATGCAGTATTGATTTTCTAGCCCCAGCACGGGACGGCGATTTACTAGAAGCAACCGCTTTAGAACGTTCTGCTGCTGGTCGCACGGGTGTCTATGACGTCGAAGTCAAGGTTTTAGGTGCAAACACAGTCGCACTTTTTCGCGGCAAAAGCTATCGTATAAAAGGCGAAGTCATCGAAGGCTTCGAAAGTCATCAATAAATCAAAAAAATCGGAACAGACAAAATGACCACACAACAAAGCCCAAATAGCGCGCTACTAGACCCCATCGAAAAGGCAAGCCGCGATGAAATTACCGCCTTGCAACTTCAAAGGTTGAATTGGTCGTTGCGTCACACCTATGAAAACGTTGCACCGTACCGGGAAAAATGTTTAGCTAAAGGCGTACACCCTGATGACTTGAAAACGCTCGCTGATTTGGCCAAGTTTCCATTTATGACCAAATTGGATTTGCGTGACAACTACCCTTTTGGATTATTTGCAGTCCCAAAAAATAAAATTGCGCGCTTGCACGCATCGAGCGGAACCACAGGCAAGTCGGTCGTGGTCGGCTATACAACCCAAGACTTAAACAATTGGGCAGATTTGATGGCTCGTTCACTTCGCGCTGCCGGTGTGCGTCCTGGTGAAATGGTTCACAACGCCTATGGCTATGGCATGTTTACCGGTGGCTTGGGCGCGCATTACGGAATTGAGCGAGCAGGCTGCACGGTGGTTCCCATGTCCGGCGGTCAAACTGAAAAACAAGTTCAGCAAATCATGGACTTCAAGCCTGATGCCATCATGGTCACGCCCTCTTACTCGTTGGTCATTGCCGAAGAGTTTGAGCGCCAAGGCATCAGCCCCAAAGACATCTCATTAAAGGTGGGCATTTTTGGTGCTGAACCTTGGTGTGAAGGAATGCGTACTGCCATCGAAACCAAACTTGGTATCGATGCAATTGACATTTATGGATTAACGGAAGTGATGGGGCCTGGTGTAGCTTCAGAGTGCATTGAATCTAAAGATGGCCCAGTGATTTGGGAGGACCACTTTTATCCCGAAATCGTAGACCCGGAAACAGGTGAAGTTTTGCCTGAAGGGTCAAAGGGCGAACTGGTTTTCACATCCTTAACCAAAGAAGCCTTCCCCGTCATTCGTTATCGCACCCGTGATTTAACTCAACTTTTGGCACCGACTTCTCGCTCATTCCGCCGAATTGGAAAAATTACAGGCCGCTCAGACGACATGTTGATCATCCGCGGTGTGAATGTGTTTCCAAGCCAAATTGAAGAACAAATTTTGCGTGACGACCGCTTAGCTGCAATTTATCAAATTCATTTGAGCCGTGAAGGACATATGGACAGCGTTGAAGTTCATTGCGAATTGCAACGTAATACCAACAACTCCTTAAGTAGTGATGAAGTTCAAAAAATCTCAAAAGAACTGCAGCATCACATCAAAACAGTCATTGGCATCACGACGCGCGTTCGTGTGCTACCTGCCGAGAGCTTGCAGCGCACTGAAACAGGTAAAGCACGCCGAGTCATCGACACGCGTCCCAAACAACTTTAAAAAGAATCGAACATGACTGAAGCTTTTATTTGTGACGCAATTCGTACACCCATAGGCCGATATGGTGGCACTCTTGCATCTGTCCGTGCGGATGATTTAGGGGCCGTTCCAATCAAAGCACTAATGACTCGCAATACCAACGTTGATTGGACGGCAGTCGAGGATGTCATTTACGGATGCGCGAACCAAGCGGGAGAAGACAACCGAAATGTGGCGCGCATGTCAAGCCTTCTGGCTGGATTGCCTGCCGAGGTCCCTGGCACCACCATCAATCGTTTGTGTGGCTCAGGTATGGATGCGGTTGGTTTGGCTGCAAGGTCCATTAAATCTGGCGAAACAGAATTGATGATTGCGGGTGGCGTTGAAAGCATGAGCCGCGCACCTTTTGTCATACCAAAGGCCGAAACTGCATTCACTCGAAACAACGCAATTTTCGACACCACCATTGGTTGGCGATTTATCAACCCGTTGATGAAAAAAATGTATGAAACACATTCGATGCCGCAAACCGCGGACAACGTTGCTGCTGATTTCAACATCGGTCGAGAAGAACAAGATGCATTTGCCATTCGATCACAGCAGCGCTGGGCTGCTGCACATGCGGCTGGACATTTTGAAGATGAAATCGTGCATGTCACGATTTCACAAAAAAAGGGAGATGCGCTGGTTTTCACAACAGATGAACACCCGCGACCTGAGACAACGTTGGCGATGCTCTCCAAACTCAAAGGGGTAAACGGGCCCGAGCTAACAGTAACCGCTGGTAATGCGTCGGGCGTAAATGACGGGGCATGCGCCTTGTTACTGGCCTCTGAAGACGCAGCAATCAAGCATGGCTTGACGCCAAAAGCACGCGTGGTTGGCATGGCAACCGCTGGCTTGGCGCCACGCATCATGGGCTTTGGCCCCTCGCCTGCCGTACGCAAAGTATTGGCAAAAACTGGCTTAAAGCTAGAACAAATGGATGTCATTGAACTAAATGAAGCTTTTGCTGCCCAAGGGTTGGCTGTGTTGCGTGATTTGGGTCTGCCCGATGACGCCGCGCACGTCAATCCCAATGGCGGTGCTATTGCCTTGGGTCACCCCCTTGGCATGAGCGGTGCACGCCTGATTACCACGGCCAGTTACGAGCTGGCACGCCGTGGTGGAAGGTATGCCCTTTGCACGATGTGCATTGGTGTGGGACAAGGCATTGCCTTAATCATCGAACGTATTTAAAACATAACTAGGAGACAGATCATGAAATTTAATTTGAAACAAATCGCCCTCGGCACTGCCATTGCGGTGAGCTCAATCACTGCACATGCGGCTGACACAATCAAAATTGGCTCAGTACTATCCGTGACAGGACCAGCCGCTTTCTTGGGTGATCCCGAATTGAAGACGCTCCAGCTCTATGTTGAAGATTTAAATAAAAAAGGCGGCGTATTAGGCCGTCAACTTGAACTCATTCACTATGACGACGGCACTGATGCCACGAAAGCCAACAGCTTTACCAAACGATTGATTGAAGACGACAAGGTCGACATCTTGATTGGCGGCACTACCACGGGTGCCACCATGTCGATGGTGCCATTGGTAACCAAAGCTGAAATACCATTCATTTCTCTTGCTGGTGCAGTTGTGGTGATCGAACCCGTGAAAAAGTGGGTTTTCAAGACTCCCCATACTGACCGCATGGCTGCTGAGAAGGTGTTTGAAGACATGAAAAAGCGAGGCATCAGCAAAGTTGCTCTGTTGTCTGAGACCAGCGGCTTTGGCCAATCAGGTAAGAAAGAAACCGAAGCGGTTGCGGCTAAATACGGCATTACTTTGGTCGCCAGTGAAACCTACGGACCAAAAGACACCGATAGCAGCCCTCAACTGACAAAAATTAAAAACACAACTGGCGTGGAAGCTGTCTTTGTTTTTGGTTTAGGTCAAGGCCCAGCCATCGTGACGAAAAACTACCGCCAACTTGGCGTCACCTTGCCTCTGTATCAATCGCATGGTGTGGCATCTGATGAGTTCTTGAAGCTTGCTGGCCCTGCTGCGGAAGGTGTTCGCTTACCCTCGCCTGCCCAATTAATTCCTGAACAGCTACCTGCGAACGACCCACAAAAAGCGATCGTTACAGCTTATGACAACGCCTACAAAATGAAATACAAGACTGAAGCTTCTACGTTTGGCGGCTATGCATATGACGCACTCTTGCTAACCGTAGACGCTATCAAACGCGCAGGCAGCGTCGATAAAGCCAAAGTTCGCGACGCACTTGAATCAACCAAAGGATTTGTAGCCACAAGCGGCACATTCAATATGTCGGCTGATGATCACATGGGCCTGAATCTTTCTGCCTTCCGCATGTTGGAAGTCAAGAACGGTAACTGGGTATTGCTTAAGTAACCCAACACTAGCTCAGAACCATGTACAAAACTTTGAAAATCGACCATCAAAATCGTATTGCCACGATTTGGATGGACCGTCCAGACGTCTTTAATGCTTTTGATGAGCAGTTAATTTCTGATTTGCATGCCGCATGCAAATCGCTGGACACAGATTCATCTGTGCGTGTGGTGGTTCTGGGCGGTGTGGGCAAGCATTTTTCAGCAGGTGCAGACCTTAACTGGATGAAGCGTGCGTCCACATTTGGTGAAGAAGATAACCGGGCAGATGCCAAGTTTTTCGCCCAAATGCTTCATGCTCTTTCTACGCTCTCCAAACCAACCATTGCGCGCGTGCAAGGCGCTGCGTTAGGAGGAGGCACTGGATTGGCAGCCGCATGCGATATGGCAATTGCCACCACAGACGCTATGTTTGCCACATCAGAAGTTAAGTTTGGAATCATCCCCGCCGTGATCAGCCCTTATGTTTTGCGTGCCATTGGACCAAGACATGCTTTACGTTACTTCCAAACCGGTGAAAGATTCACAGCGCAACGTGCGCTTGAAATTGGCTTAATCACGGAGTTATGTGCCAGAGAAGAACTGGACGCCAAAGTGCAGGCTTTGGTTGAGCTATTACTTGCGGGCGCACCACTTGCGCAAAAATCCGCAAAAGATTTGATATCGGCCATCAATGGACGTCCTATTGACGCCCACATCTGCGAAGAAACAGCACAAAGAATTTCCCGCCAACGCGCCACACATGAAGCCAAAGATGGCATTGCTTCATTTTTAGAAAAACGCACCCCAGCTTGGATAGCTGACTAACGCAACATTTACTCTTTCACTCAAAAGGAAAACACATGTACACACAATCTTTCAGTGTTCCCGACGACTCCGCCCCAAAAGGCAAGTCCTCTGTCACGGCGATTGAGCCTGCAGAATTCATGAAAAAATTTGATGCATGCGTTGACGCAGATGGTCGAATTGAACCTCAAGACTGGATGCCCGAAGCCTATCGAAAAACACTGGTGCGCCAAATAAGTCAACATGCACACAGTGAAATAGTGGGAATGCTGCCAGAAGGCAATTGGATCAGTCGCGCACCAAGCTTGAAACGCAAAGCCATATTGATTGCCAAAGTTCAAGACGAAGGTGGCCACGGTTTGTATCTTTACAGCGCAGCAGAAACATTGGGAACCAGTCGTGACCAGATGCTGGACGGCTTGCACTCTGGGCGTGCGAAATACAGTTCGATCTTTAACTACCCCACGATCACCTGGGCAGACATTGGCGTGGTTGGTTGGTTGGTGGATGGTGCAGCCATCATGAATCAGATTCCTTTGTGCCGTTGCTCATATGGTCCTTATGCACGCGCCATGATTAGAGTTTGCAAAGAAGAAAGCTTCCACCAGCGCCAAGGCTATGAAGCATTGCTCGTCATGATGACAGGAACAACCGAGCAAAAAGCGATGGTCCAAGACGCAGTGAACCGCTGGTGGTGGAAATGCTTAGCGATGTTTGGTCCACCGGATGCAGATAGCCCTAACAGTGCGCAAGGTATGCGATGGGGCATCAAGCGAATTAGCAACGATGATTTGCGTCAAAAGTTTGTGGATGCCACCGTACCTCAAGCAAAAGTCTTAGGCGTCACCCTTCCCGACCCTGATTTGAAATGGAACGAAGAGCGTCAACAGCATGACTACGGACAAATTGACTGGGATGAGTTTTGGGCAACTGTGAACGGCAATGGCCCTTGCAACAAGGAACGCTTATCAACTCGCGTCAAAGCTTGGAACGAAGGTCAATGGGTGCGCGATGCCGCGTTGGCTCACGCACGTAAACAAAACTTAATGAAGGAGGCTGCATGAGCACCGCAACAACAAAAACTAAAGCGCTGAGTGAATGGCCCCTATGGGAAATCTTCGTTCGAAGTAAACAAGGACTCGAGCACAAGCACTGCGGGAGTTTGCATGCCAGTGATGCACAACACGCGCTGCAAATGGCCCGCGATGTGTATACCCGCCGCCAAGAAGGCGTGAGCATTTGGGTGCTGCCATCCAACAACATCACAGCGAGCACACCAGAGGATAAAGGTGAATTTTTTGAGCCAGCAAGCGACAAGATCTATCGCCATCCTACGTTCTACGACATTCCCGAAGAAGTGGGGCACATGTGATGGCTCATTTAGATTACGTACTTCATTTGGCAGACAGTGCCATTGTGCTGGGCCAACGAAATGCTGAATGGTGTGGTCATGGCCCCATCCTCGAAGAAGACATTGCCATGGCTAACAACAGCTTAGACTTAATTGGTCAAGCTCGTATGCTGTACCAATATGCAGCCACTTTGAAAAATGATGGCTCCACCGAGGATTCATTGGCGTACTTTCGCAGTGCACAAGAGTTCAAGAATTACACAATTCTTGAACTCCCACATCACGGTCCCTTAGTAGGCTACGCAGTTGACAACCGTGACTATGCTGTGACGATTGTTCGTAATTTTTTGTACAGCGCAATCATGGCGCTGATTTGGGAAAAGTTGCAAACATCCCGCGATGAGCAACTTGCTGCAATTGCAACAAAGTCTCTAAAAGAGGTTCGCTATCACTTACGCCATTCACATGACTGGCTTGTTCGCTTTGGTGACGGAACAGAAGACTCACATGCACGAGCCCAGGCCGCACTGAATCATTTGATGCCTTACACCCAAGAGTTCTGGACATTCAGCGACTTTGAGTCTTCAGCATCTAAGTCAGGCGTGGGCATCAATGCAACACAACTGAAAGAAGACTGGGAATCAATAGTCCATCATGCTCTTAAAGAAGCCAAGTTAGACATGCCGTCAACAGATGGTTTTGTGACGACTGGCAAACTCGGTGCGCATTCTGAACATTTGGGATTCTTACTAGACGAAATGCAAAGTCTTGCGCGTGCACACCCTGAAGGTGTGTGGTGATTCTCAACTCCAGCGCAAGTCAACACAAAGTTGTCCAAGATGTTTGGAAAGCCCTTGACGGTCTAACTGATCCAGAAATTCCAGTGATTACTTTGCGTGAAATGGGCATCATTCGTGATGTTGAATTCATTGCAGAGGACTCTGTGGTTGTTGTAATTACACCAACTTATAGCGGTTGCCCTGCCATGGAACAAATCCATGACGATGTTCGCAACACATTGAAAGCAATGGGTCTACAGGTGGAAGTTCGAACGCAACTCGCTCCTGCTTGGACTACCGATTGGATGACCGATATTGCCAAAGACAAGCTCAAAGCGTATGGCATCGCCCCTCCCAATCGCCAATGCGGCGCACCGTCACAGCAGATCAGTGTGGTTCATTTCTTGCGTAAACCATCAAGCACAGAACAAGCCGTGGAGTGTCCGCGTTGCGGTTCTAGTCACACATTTGAATCATCGAAATTTGGCTCTACTGCTTGCAAGGCACTTTACAAATGCCTAGATTGCCAAGAGCCCTTTGACTACTTTAAACCTTATTAAGTTTTTCGGAGAAATTTAAATGTCTTCCCCTACATTCCACGAACTTTCTATCAAGAAAGTTAGCCCAGAGGCCAGTGGCTCTGTCGCCATTACTTTCGACATCCCTTCGCAGTCACTGGAAAAGTTTCATTTTGAACCCGGACAGTTTCTAACATTGCGCGCCAGCGTAAAAGGGCAGGATGTTCGGCGCAACTACTCGATCAGCAGCCCACGGAGCCAACTTCTGAACCGAAGTGAACTTGAAATTGGCATTCGGCCTGTAGAGGGTGGTGTCTTTTCAAATTGGGCATCTACAGAGTTAAAAGCTGGCGACAAATTAAATGTCATGCCCCCAGATGGCAGATTTATCATTAAAAAGCCACGCGCTATTCATCGTGTGGGATTTGCCGCTGGCTCTGGCATAACACCTATTTTGTCGATTGCATCGACCACACTAGAAGAGCAACCTGAATCTAAGTTCACGTTGATTTATGGCAACCGACGCATGTCTAGTGTGATGTTCAATGAAGCTTTGCAAGACTTGAAAGATCGATTCCCAGCACGATTCACCATGATTCACATCTTGTCGCAACAAGCGCAAGAAGTTAATTTGCTACAAGGCCGAATTGACGCTGACAAGGTCAAAGCCATTATCAATGCCTTGCTACCCGCCAAGAGCATGGACGAGGTGTTCATCTGTGGTCCAGAGGCCATGATTGAAGTCACAGAGAAGGCTTTGATTGAATCAGGCGTTCCCGCCAATCGCGTGCACAGCGAACGCTTTACGACATCAGCCGCGCAAGCCCATAAAGTTCAAGCCGATGTTGACGGCGCAAAAGAAAAATCATCCTCTGCCAAGAGCATCCACATGACCATTGTCCTTGACGGCAAAGAACATGAGGTTGCGCTTAGCCCTGATGAGCATATCTTGGATGCGGCACTCAATGCGGGTTTAGATTTGCCTTTTTCTTGTAAAGCAGGTGTGTGCAGCACTTGCCGCTGCAAGGTCACACACGGCGAAGTGACGATGGATAAAAACTTCACACTAGAAGCGAATGAAATAGCCCAAGGCTTTGCACTCAGTTGCCAAGCCCGTGCGACTACTCAAAAGCTGGTGATCAGTTTCGATCATCGTTAAATCATGAACCATTTGCATGCCGACGAAAGCCTAATAGACTCGCCCCAAGCGGCCATTCGGTTGTTGGTTACCCTGGGGCTTGTCGTCCTAGGTAACAGTTGCATGTACGTGGTTTCAGTGGTTTTGCCTGTTGTGCAAAACGAGTTTGGAATTGGCCGAGCAGATGCATCATTGCCCTACACGCTGATGATGGTCTGCCTTGGTTTGGGTGGAATTTGGACTGGCCGCTTGGCCGACCGTCATGGCTTAACCCCCGTTCTTTGGGTTGGCGCGCTGGCAGTCTTTGTTGGGTTTGCACTTGCATCCAACGCACAAAATATTTGGCTATTTGGATTGGCCCACGCAATCCTTGGACTCATTGGTAGTTCAACCACATTTGCGCCACTCATGGCAGATACAGCGCTGTGGTGGCAAAAGCGACGCGGCATAGCTGTGGCGATCTGCGCCTGTGGCAACTACATTGCCGGCGCTATATGGCCCCCCTTGGTTCAGTACGGCATTACCACCATTGGCTGGAGGCAAACCTATCTTTTGTTGGGCGTGGTCTGTGGCCTTGGAATGTTTTTGCTTTCGCTAAAAATGCGTGCTCGTCCCCCCATACCAAAGGCACCCGCTACGACATCGACCACATTAAGCTTTGACTCAACGCGTCCGTTTGGATTAAAACCCTCACATGCACAGTTTTTATTGTGCTTGGCAGGGGTGGCCTGTTGTGTAGCCATGGCGATGCCACAAGTGCACATCGTTGCCTACTGCACAGATCTTGGCTTTGGTGCAGCGCGAGGAGCTGAAATGCTGTCTTTGATGCTCACATGTGGCATCGTGAGTCGCTTGGTCTCTGGACTCATTTGCGATTGCATTGGCGGAATCAAAACCTTGCTGCTAGGTTCTGTTTTACAAGGCATCGCGCTGCTTGCGTTTTTACCGTTTGATGGACTTGTTCCGCTTTACATTATTTCTGCAACATTTGGCCTATTTCAAGGCGGCATCGTTCCCTCTTACGCCATCATTGTTCGTGAGCACTTCTCCCCGAATGAGGCTGGTCAACGTGTAGGCAGTGTCATCATGGCTACCTTAATTGGAATGGCACTTGGCGGGTGGCTTTCTGGCTGGATCTTTGACGTAACAGGCAATTACAAAGCTGCTTTTATCAACGGGATTGCTTGGAATCTTTTGAATTTATCCATCATCGGTTGGTTGTATTTTCGATTGAAATCAAGATGACTCTCAATGCTCGAGGTTATGCAGCCTTAACTAGCGCAAGTCCTTTGGGGCTTTTTCATTTCGTACGACGCGATCCACGACCAGATGATGTTGTGATTGAAATTCTCTACTGCGGCATTTGCCACTCGGATTTGCACAATGTGCGAAATGACTGGGGGTACTCAAAGTACCCCATGGTTCCTGGCCATGAGATTGTGGGGCGTGTCTTAAAAACAGGGGCAAACGTCACCAAATTCAAAATCAATGATGCTGTCGGCGTTGGCTGTTTAGTAGACGCATGCCAAACTTGCAAGCACTGCCAAAAAGGTGACGAACAGTTTTGTTTGAAACAACCCACCTATTCCTACGGAAGTTTAGATCGTCATGACGAACAGTTAACCCAAGGTGGCTTTTCAGACGTCATCGTCGTATCGGAAGATTTTGTTCTTCGTATCCCAGAGGGTCTAGAGCTTAGCCATGTTGCACCATTGCTATGTGCGGGTATCACAGCATGGTCTCCCCTTAAACGAGCCAACATCAAGCAGGGAAGCCAAGTCGCCGTTGTCGGCTTAGGTGGTTTAGGGCACATGGCTATTAAATTAGCCAAAGGTTTAGGTGCCGAAGTTACTTTAATCACCCGCTCTGAGAAAAAAGCAGTCGAATCTAAAGAACTCAAGGTTGACCATGTGGTCGTATCCACAAACAAGAAACAGATGTCAACTTTGAGAAATAAATTTGACATCGTCATAGACACTGTGCCCTACGCACACGATGTAAATCCATTTGTAGCGACGTTATCGGCAGGCGGGTCTATGGTGCTGGTGGGCTACTTTGGTCCACTGGATCCCCCACTCAACACAGCGCCATTAATTTTTGGTCAACGATCGTTTGAAGGCTCACTCATTGGCGGCATTAATGCAACGCAAGAAATGCTAGATTTTTGTGCTGACCACCAAATAACTGCCGATGTTGAGGTCATCAAGATACAAGACGTCAACACCGCGTTTGACCGCATGCTCAAAAGCGATGTCAAGTACCGATTTGTCATTGACCTTCAAACACTTTCAGTTGAATTGAATTAGCAGCCAGCTTTGATATCTATCAAGACAAGAATTTGATGGCCAATTTTCAAACAATCAATCAGTAAAATCTTACATAAATGAGTCATTGTTCAATCCAAGCAGTCCAAGATCTTTTAGACAGGTTTCGCGATAGAAATCGCGTCAAAGCAGGCTCTTTGATTATTTCTGTTTTTGGCGACGCAATCCTTCCTCGGGGTGGAGAGATATGGCTGGGAGGTTTAATCAACTTACTTGCCCCACTTGGACTTAATGAACGACTCATTCGCACGACTGTTTTTCGTTTAGTCAAAGATGAGTGGCTCACCACACAAACTCAAGGCCGTCGCACTGACTACAAACTTTCCGCTAGCGGATGGCGACGCTTTGAAGAAGCCTCCAAACAAATTTACGCTTCCAACGCGCCGAACTGGGACAACCGTTGGCGACTTGTCATGCTAGTGGCAGACCTTGCGCCGAAAGATCGCGAACGTTTAAGGCGTGCGTTTTACTGGCAGGGTTTTGGTGAGATCAACACAAACTGCTTCATCCACCCAAGTGCTGACCTAACAACTGCCTTTGACGCTTTGCGTGTTGATGGTATGGGAGAAGCCCTGCCGAGCTTGATGCCTCTCATTGCCGCAAACCCGCGTTTGGGACAATCAGCAAATGATGCAGACATTGTTCGATCGGCGTGGGATTTAGAGCAATTAAGTGCCAACTACATTGAATTCGCTAAAACATACAAAGGGATTTTGGATGCTTTAAGAAAAGCGAAGAAAACAACAATTGATGACCAAAGTGCTTTTTTGACCCGCACACTTTTGATTCATGACTTCCGGCGCCTGCTCTTAAGAGACCCAGAGTTGCCAGAAGTACTTCTCCCCACTAAATGGCCTGGGCATACCGCAAGAATGATTGCCAAAGAGCTCTATCAAAGATTGCTGACCCCTTCAGAGAGTCATCTCAACTACCAATTAGTTTTAGCTAACGGCGATATACCCAATGCCTCAGACTTGGTCTCGCTTAGATTTCAGCCGCCTATATAACTGGCATCATTGGCAAGTTACCTATCAAGGACCTTTGCCCACAGCCCAAAGAATTTTGGACTGGCCCACGTACTTTTTTAAGACAG
>NZ_JBBAOV010000012.1:0-62008 GCF_040401135.1 Limnohabitans sp.
CAAGCTTTGATCTAGGGTCTGCATGCCAGCCACCCTACCCGTTTGAATGGCCGAATACAGCTGCGCCACTTTGCCTTCGCGGATCAGGTTGCGCACGGCAGCTGTGCCCACCATCACCTCGTAAGCGGCCACTCGCCCTGCACCGTCTTTGCGTTTGCACAACACTTGCGAAATGACCGCATTTAGCGACTCGGACAACATGCTACGTGCCATGTCTTTTTCTTCGGCGGGAAACACATCAACGATACGGTCCATAGTTTTGGCAGCGCTTGACGTGTGCAATGTGCCCAACACCAAGTGACCTGTTTCGGCGGCGGTCATTGCTAAGCGAATGGTTTCCAAGTCGCGCAGCTCGCCGACCAAAATCACATCGGGATCTTCGCGCAATGCAGCGCGCAATGCATTGGCAAAGCTACGCGTGTGTGCGCCCAACTCGCGCTGTTGGATCAAGCATTGTTTAGGGGTGTGCACAAATTCAATCGGGTCTTCAATCGTCACAACGTGTTTGGATTGCGTTTGATTAAGCTCATCAACCATCGCGGCCAAGGTGGTGGACTTGCCCGAACCCGTAGGCCCCGTAACCAACACCAAGCCGCGCGGCTTGTGCACCAGCGCTGCCAAGATGTCAGGCGCATGCATGGCATGCAAGCTGGGAATGTGATGCGGAATAACCCGAAATACAGCAGATACACCACGCGCTTGTTGAAACACATTGACCCGAAAACGCGACACATCAGGAAGCGCCATAGCAAAGTCACATTCCAAGGTTTGGCTGAATTGCTGCTGCTGACCAGATGACATGATGCTCATCAATGCCGCATAAAGTGAATCATGCGAAAGCGCCATTGCTGACAGTGGCGTGAGATCACCATCAACTCTGAGCACGGCTGGCACACCCGATGACAAATGCAAGTCGGATGCCTTGCGACTGACACATTGAACTAATAAGTGTTGAATATTCATACCTTTCTTTGTATCAAAGAAGCAACTCGGTGCGGTGTGGGTAGCGCACTAATTTTGATGAGCAAGCGCATACATCGATTCACAAACTAGGGTGAACACCAATAAATTGCCACATGCCTTGACCCATGCGGGCTTAGCGATGAAAAATTCATGAAAATCAAAAGATCAATCCTGCTAAACACTTGCCAAAAATGGCACAATGCACCCGTTTTAACAAGGAACTACTCATGAACAAAACTGAATTGATCGAAGCCGTTGCAGCCCACACAGAATTGACAAAGGCTGATGCTGGCCGCGCTGTCAATGCCATCATCGATGTCATCACGCACGCTGTTGCGAAAAAAGACGACGTGCAATTGATCGGCTTTGGCACTTTCAAAGCTGCTGCGCGCGCTGCACGCACTGGCAAAAACCCACGCACCGGCGAAGCCTTGAAAATCGCAGCTGCTGTGGTGCCTCGCTTCACTGCCGGCGCTGCCTTCAAAGCTGCTGTGAACACCAAGAAGAAGTAATTCTTCGCGTTCACGCACAAAAGCGGCATCGGGTCACCGAGCCGCTTTTTTTACGTCTAATTCAAATTGGAGACAAGCATGTTTACACACGTTTTTTTAGGTGCTCAAGACCTCGAGGCCTCACGCAAGTTTTATGACGCAGCCCTCAACGCATTGGGCCACGCACCCGGCGCAAGCGCAGGCAACCGTTATGTGTACCGCACAGCCACAGGAACCTTTGGCATCACCACGCCTGTGAACGGTGAAGCGGCAAGCTTTGGCAACGGCAGCACTTTTGGTTTTGCAGCCAAATCTGAAGCCGAAGTAAACGCCTTTCACGCAGCTGGCTTAGCCAATGGCGGCATGACGTGCGAAGACCCACCAGGCTTGCGCACCACGCCAGCCTTTAGCTACTACATCGCATACTTGCGCGACCCATCAGGCAACAAGATTTGTGCAATGTGCAGGCCCGCAAAATGACTGAACGCTTCACTCAACTTACCTACGAAGAACTCTCACCCGAAGTTCGCCCCTTGGCCGATGACATTCTCAAAGTGTCTAGCGCAGCATTAGGGGGGCCCTACAACGCCTTGCTGCGCAGCCCCGACATGGCGCGGCGCTGCTTTGACTTCTTGGACTACCTGCGGTTCAAAACCTCAGTGAGCAAGCGGCTGAATGAATTTGCCATCTTGATTCAAGCCCGCATTTCCAACGCGCAATACGAGTGGTGGGCACACGACCCCATTGCACAACGTGCAGGCTTGTCCGCGAACATCATCGAGCAATTACGTCAGTGCAAAAGGCCAGAGGGCATGCAAGCTGACGAGGTGTTGGTGTATGACTTTTGCATCCAACTCAGCCTCAACCACCGTGTACCTGATGCCTTGTGGCAGCAAGCAGTGGCCGATATGGGCGAGCAAGCGGTGGTCGATCTCACGGTGCTATCGGGCACCTATGTAATGGTGTCGATGCTGCTTAATGCCACGCAAGTGGGCATTCCAAATGGCGGCAATGAACCCCTTGAGGTTTTGTCACCGCTGGACATTCGCCAACGCCTGCTGGCCTAAATTGGCTTCACACATCACAGGAGAGCCCCATGATTTCACGACGCCACATCGCCATTTCCGCTAGCTTGCTTTTTGCCACATTCGGTAGCTTTGCGCAAAATAATGCGGTTCGTTTGGTGGTGCCTTTTTCAACAGGCGGCCCCACAGACATTGCAGCTCGCGTAATCGCGCCGTTGTTGTCAGAAGCCATGGGCAAGACGGTAATTGTGGACAACCGCGTGGGCGCCACAGGTGCGATTGGCGCAGAGTTTGTGGCGCGTGCGCCCGCCGATGGCAACACCATTTTGTTTGGTACAAGCAGCATCATGGCGGCCAATCCCGCGCTCATGCAAAAGCTACCCTACGACCCTGTGAGAGACTTTGCAGCGGTTAGCACCGTGGCCACCATAGAAAACATTTTGGTGGTCCACCCTTCGGTGCCCGCCAATAACGTGCAAGAGTTGGTGCGCTACGCCAAAGAGAACCCAGGCAAGTTGTTTTACGGTTCATCAGGCATTGGCAGCACCTACCACTTGGGCTCTGAAATGTTTGCCAACATAACCAAAACGCAACTGGGCCACGCACCCTACAAAGGCCAAGGTCCTGCCGCACAAGACTTGTTGGCGGGCCACATTCAAATCATGTTTGATGCCTTCAACTCAGCCGTACCCAACATCAAAGCTGGCCGCGTAAAAGCATTGGGCATTGCCAGCGCTAAACGCCACCCAGAGCTGCCCGACCTCCCTACTATCAGCGAACAAGGTGTGCCCGGATATGCCACCACTATTTGGCTGGCCTTCTTTTTGCCGGCTAAAACGCCTAGCGCCATCGTGGACAAAATGAACCAAGACTTGCGCAGCATCATGCAGCGTCCTGATGTGAAAGAACGATTCAACAAGCTAGGTATGCAAGCCACCAGCTCTAGCACGGGTGAACTGGATACTTTGTTAAAACAAGAATTGGTGCAATGGAGCAAGGTCGTGAAAGACGGCAACATCAAGCCTGAGTAAGACCAAAAAAGCGTTGATTTGAATCAAACCTGTTTCTAAGTTCTGGGTGTCTAATAAGAATTTACCAAGGAGAAATATATGACATCAAACGTTGGCGGCATTGACCGCATTCTGCGCATCGTCGCAGGCTTGTTACTCATCGCTCTGGCCATCACAAACGTGGTGGGCATGTGGGGCTACATCGTGGGCGGCATTGTGCTGGCCACCGGCGTGTTTCGTTTTTGCGGTGCATATACTTTGTTTGGCTTGAACACTTGCCCACTCAAAGCCGCAAAAGAAGAGCCAGCTAAGTAAACGGTTCACAACTTTGTAAAGCCTCAGCGCGTCAAGCGGCTGAGGCTTTTTTATTCAATCAAACGACTTTGTAAAGCCTTGCATGGATCCGTCTGGTTGCACTCCAAACGAGCCACAGCACCATAGGAATAAGTGAACCCGCGACCACCTCAGGTTGAATAGCAAGACCAGCTGCTTTAGCAGCTTTGGCAGCGTAGAGCAGAAGGCTAACGACGTAGTAAGAGATAGCAGCGATTGACAAGCCTTCAACCGTACTTTGCAAACGTAGTTGCAACTCTTGCCCCTTCGTCAACTTCTCTAGCAGCATACGGTTCTGTTCTTCTGTCGCAATATCTACACGGGTTCTCAACAACGAACTAGCTCGGTTGATTCGTTCAGACAATAAAGTCAGACGCTGTGAGGTTGCCGCAACAGTAGCCATCGCAGGGGACAAGCGTCTTTTCATGAATTCTCCAATCGTTTGAGTTCCGCTAATTGGAGATTCACGCAATTCAGCAATACGCTGAGACACCAGTTTGTCATATGCAGCCGTCGCAGCAAAACGATAGGCATGCCCCGCTGTCATACGCTCAACTCCTGCTGCAAGCTCTATTAACCTAGTTAAAAGTGCCTGATCATCACAGTCCTTGTGTGCCAAGTAGTCAATGATGTCTGACAACTCCTTTTCAGCTTGTCCAAGATGACTGCTGACGACTTTTGCAACTGATAAGCCACGCAAAGCCATTAATCGATAAGTTTCTAATTCAAGCAATCTCTGTGAAATTCGTCCCGCTCGACTTTGACTGGTTCCATGGGGCGCTAAAACGAGTATCCGTTCAAAACCACTTTCTCGTAACTTGAAATCCGTCGCAACAAGTGAATGCGCAGGATTACCCATGCGAGAAGCAATCACTGGCGCATCACCAATCCACTTGCGGGCTTGATCAAGTGCAAGTTGTGGGTCTGTTAAGTCCTCGTTCAACATCACAAGTTTGATGGCTGAAAACGTTTTTCCGGGAATAGCCGCTAGCCAACCTTGAGGCAGCTTCAAGTGAGACAACAATTCAGGCTCTTGAGAGCCAAGTGCGGCATTTTCAGGTAATGATTGAACTAAGGAGTATCGAGTGAATTCGGTGTGCCGTTCCCATTTCAAGGTGTAACCATTCATCCTTAATCGGACAAAGTTTCCCTGCATATCTTGCAGACTCAAATCAGGTTGCAGCTGCCGAAGATGTTCGCACTCTTGCTCTCGACTGATGCCGTCGTTAAATACACCCACTAGCAATATAAACGCAGGGATGCGAATCCTGGCACTTGGTCGAGCGTGCACCTCGTTGTGAAGCAATGCGCGCTCAGAATCATCAGGGGGCAATTGATTCATAACAGTCGCTTCCATTAAGAATGTGAGTTTTGTGCTTATCGAGGGGCGACCAGCGGCCAGCCTTTTGCAGCCCACTGGCTCATACCGCCTTCGACAAAGCGTATGTTTTCGTAACCCGCTTGTTTAAGTTTTTTCAAGGTAACCTGCGAACGGTTTTGTGTGTTGCAAATGAGCAGCACAGGCTGGTCCGTATCTTTAGGGATAAGGCTGATTTTCTCTCCCAACTCACTCATGGGAAGTAGGACTGCACCTGCGACCACACCAGTTTTATGTTCACGCGTTTCGCGAATGTCTACCAGCATGACCTTGCCTGCCTCGTAGTCGGCACGGGCTTGCACTAAAGTCACTCGATCTGCGGAATTGACGGGTTCTGAACAGCCCGAATTCAGAGCGGCAGCAAACACTGCAAACAACGCCACGCGCAAGAAGCGGTTAATTTTGGTTTTACAAAAATTCATTTCGTCAACTCCAGATTAGGGAAGCACATAGCAAGTGGTGTTAGCCATCCACATGTCATCAGGCGTGATGCAATGTTGGTAGTATTTTTCACGGTTGAAATCAGTCAAGAAGTAAGAGCGATACACCAACTGATTTTTAAGTACCAAACTTACATTGCGAGCCAGCTTGCAGCGATGGTTAATGGCGCACTCGCGCAGCTCTTGCGCATCCTCATAAAAGTGAACGCTAAAGCGGCCCTCTTTCGGTCCTAAGTCTTTGTCAACGATCAGCAAACAAACAGGTGCATTGATCAATTGCAACTTATCCTTGTCGGACAAATAATTCAGCTCTGCCATCAACACCTTTTGAAACCAAGGTGCAACCACATGTTCACAGTCGTATAGATCGCGCTTTTTATGAACATACGTGGGGTCTGCCATAGGCTCTAGTTCATCCGTCAGCATCAGCATAGGCTCGGCACCCTTCCGAGCTATACCGTCCAACACCACATGAACCGGCTTAGCATCTTGGCAGGCAGTGAGCACAGCCAATACGGCAAGCACCACACTAAAACGAAACTTGCTCAACATAAATTACCCCATGTCCCTGCGTTGTGCACTTTTGCAAAACCTTTGGCTCTGAGCATCATTTTGGCTATGCCACTTCGCGAGCCACTGGCACAGCACAAAACCACATCGCGATCTTTGGGCAACTCAGCCAAACGAGAACCCAACTCAGGAAGGGGAATGTTGATGCTCCCAGGCGCATTGCCTGAAACAAATTCAGCTGTCGAACGCACATCGACAAACACTGCGCCTTTTAGACGTAACTCAGGGAGCATGCGCACCACTTGTTTTGCACTCCACCACTTGTATCCAAACCATAGAGCGAGTGCAATGATTGGCCAATATTGCTCAATAAAACCCATGAGACTCTTTCAATTTGAAACAGAGAGTAGTCTACAACTTCATAATCATCCGCTTATATTTTGGCGGTTGCAGATTTTTGAAAATGGAACTGAATCGTTCAAGTCTTACACCAACAATACAAAAACTGTTGGTTAGTTCCCAACGGCGTGTTGTGCTCGACTAGCTGACTGCCCAACATTTGAAAGTCCTCGCCAAATTCATGATGCAGACTTTTATCGTCGTACCGCACAACATCTAAACCACTGCACTGCAAGGGACCATCTGGTCCAAAAGTTGCCATAAGTACATGTCCACCAGGTTTAACAGACTGTCGAACCAGCTCAACGTAAGACAGTCTGGCTGAGGGTTCCGTCAAGAAATGGAATACCGCTCGGTCGTGCCAAAGATCAAATTGCTTGGAACCAAAGTCATATTGAGTTATGTCACCAACATGCCAGCTAATGTCTTGAGCTTTTGAGCCAAGGCGCTGACGTGTGAAATCAATCGCAGTAGCTGAGATGTCCAATACGGACACATCCAGATAGTTGGAACGCAGCAAATCATCAACTAACGTTGACTCACCACCTCCTATATCTATGACGGATGCAGTGGATTCGGGGCACAACTCTTGGATCAACCTAAGAGACTCGCTCAAGTGATGCGCATACCAACTGACAGCATCAAACTGTTTGTTGCGGTACACGTTTTCCCAATGATCAGATCCTTGCATAACGCCACCCCTCTTAGAAACTATTATGGACAATAATATTAGACATTACTTATTTAAAACCTGTGTTAACACGCTTATTAAGCGGGCAACAGCGCCTGATCTTTCTGACAATCGCCATCGTGTTGCACGTAGTGGTCGCGATTAGCGCGAGCCAACATTTATTGACACTTCGGCAACCAACCAAAACGCCTGATCAAGAGGTTGAGGTCTTTTTCATCAAGACCAAACTACAGCCCGAAATTGAACCTTCGCGTGATCGGTCCATCACAAAGCAGGAGGCAGCAATCACCCAAGCAATTTCAGAAAAGCTACCCGCGACTATGGCTGCACCTTCTGCACCCACCGCTGAAGAATGGACATTCGCCTCCAAGTACACAAATAAAAACAGCAAAGGCTATCGCCATAGCTGGGGCCAGCAAGTTCGCAGCATGATGGGCACAGCTATTGAGGGACCTGATCAAGGTGAAGTTCGCTTTCGCATCGAGATAGCGCCAAACGGCACTTTGGCAAAACTCGACACGCTATGGAGTACCTCAGCACATGCTGAAAAACTGGCTCGTAAAGCCATCCAAAACATGCCAGCATTGCCTCCTACCCCTACAGGCAAACCTTTGATTTTTGAGAAAACAATTTCGTTTTCCCCTTTTGCATCCGACGGCCCACCAACCTACAAAGACGACTGCCTGCCGGACACACCTGCTTTTAAAAATCCGTTTGCTTGGGATGGCAAATCTGAGCAGGTGAAAGCTCAGCCCGCCCCCACAGAGCCTAAGCTTGACGCTCAGGCAATGGAAGAGTGCCTGCGACAGTTACCCAAAGACACATTGGAAGCCGAAATGGCCCGCGACCAACGCATCATGGACCAATGGGGCAGCTCCAAAACAGGTAGATAAATTCGCCTCTGCAACTGCGAAATTAATCAACCGAGCGGCCCTCACCCTTCACTTCAATTGTTTCGCCATCTCGAATTTGGTAAATGCGCTTAAATGTTGGAATGATTTTTTCATCATGCGTCACTACGATGATGGCTGTTTGCGACTGCTTAGCCATTTGATTCAAGATACGCATTACACCTAAGGCACGCTCACTGTCTAAGGGGGCTGTGGGCTCGTCGGCCAATATGACTGGAGGACGATTGGCTAATGCGCGTGCAATAGACACACGCTGCTGCTCGCCCCCGGATAGCTGAGAAGGCTCAGCCTGTGCACGATGCGCAACATCGAGTGCTTTGAGTAATTCCAGCGCCCTCTCACGTGCTTTAAGGTTACCCACGCCAGCCAGCATAGGTAACAGGGCCACGTTATCAGTGACATCGAGAAATGGGATCAGATAAGGCGCTTGAAATATGAATCCAATGCGATCACGTCGCAGCGTTCTTAGGTCTGGAATCTTCCAACCTTGATCGTAAATTACATCACCACCTAAAGTCATTTTTCCTGAGGTGGGTTCAATGATGGCACCTAGACATTTCAGCAAGGTGCTTTTGCCTGAGCCGGATGGTCCCACCAGGCCTACCACCTCACCTGCCTCAACAGTCATATTGACATTTTTAAGTGCCTCAAAGGCGGTGTCGCCGTGACCATAAACCTTGCGCAATCCTTCGATCACGATGCCTCCTGCGCGTGGTGTATGCAATGTATTTGTTGTCACGAAATCGCCTCACCCGGATCAACTGCCAGTGCGGCTCGAATCGCCAAGGTGCTAGCCAATGCGCAAATCAACAGAGTGACGATAAACCCTGTCACAGCGTCGCCCTGCTCTAGCAAAACAAATTTTGGAAAGACGGGCGCCCAAAATGTTGCAGCCACTTTTCCAACGACAAAACCAATCAAACCAAGGCCTAGTGCCTGCTGAAGAATCATCCATGCAATTGTGCTGTTGCGTGTGCCAATGAGTTTAAGCACCGCAATTTCGCGAATCTTTCCCAGCGTCATGGTGTAGATGATGAACGCCACAATGGCAGCACTCACGATGGCCAAAATCACCAAAAACATGCCGATTTGTTTGGCCGAGGTGGCGATCAATTTAACGACCAAAATCTCTTCCATACCCTCGCGCGTGAAAGCCTCTAAGTGTTTCCAGCGACGTATAGATTGCGCCACTTGTTCTGACGTGGATGCACCCTCAACCTGAATCAGCACTGCATTCACGTTGTGGCTGTTGGTTTGTGTCGCCTGGACAGCCTCAAGAACACCAGGAACACCTGGCCTGTTGATGGCGGTGTTCGCTGCAGTTCTAACCCTGTCGTTCAAAATGGCGTCGTTGTCTTTTAAAAACTGCGCATCTTGTGCATCCTTGATGGCAATGAACACCATCGGGTCACCGCCAGAAGACACCATACGCTGCGTCAAACCAACCACGGTGTATTCGTGTCGTCGAATGCCTATGCGGTCGCCAATTATGAAACCAGTTTTGACATCGGCGATGGCCTCGTAATGACTGCGCGTCAAATAACGCCCGGCCACCAAATGTGACGGCTCCCCAGGTTGACCTGGCTCCATACCCACCACCATGGCTCGCTTGTCATGACCGCCATGACTGACTTGAAGGGTGAAGTAAGTCACGTTGGCAGCACGCATCACACCGGGCATGCCCAACAGGCTACGAACCACATCATCTTTGATGGTCGAAGGCTCTGCGTAAGGGCCTTGTGTGCCTTTTTGCACAACCCAAACATCTGCACCACTGTTGCTTAAAAGAGCTTTTGCATCGTCCACCATACCGCGATAAACGCCGGCCATCGTCAATGTGACACCAATCAGCAGCCCCAAGCCCATGCCCGTGAGGACAAATTTTTGCCACGAATGAAGTATGTCGCGCCCGGCTAGGCTGATCATCGCAATGTCTCAACAACGCGAACGCGGCTGTTTTCAGTCAAGGCTTTTTGGCTGTGCACCACCACTTGTTCATTGAGCTGCAAACCCTCCAAAACAACCAACTCGCCGTCGAGGCTGGAGGTACCAACGCGTATTTTTGTAAAGACTGGCTTGTCGTTGATCAAGCGCCACACTCCTACGGTGTCGCCTTGCCGCTGAATGCTGGCATTAGGAATAAGCAGCGCGTTTTCAACAGGTAGCAGCGCCAAGGTGACCTCTGCCACCTCTCCAACAGAAACTTCTTTAGGTATTTGTGCAAACGAGACTAGCGCCACACGCTCCTCGGTCACGCTGTCACTTAACAACTCGACGCGAACGACATGGCCCTTGAAGTTGTTCTGCGCTTGCGAACGCACCACAATTTGGGCCTCTAGCCCAGACTTCAAACCAGCAGATCGTCCTTGATCCAAACGCAGTTTGACCCAAAGACTATCGGGATCAATCAGGCGAATAACAGGCTGTCCAGCAACCACCGTTGTGCCTGGCTCAGCATCTCTCGTCGTCACCACACCGTGGGCGGGTGCAATCAATCGCACGTTGTTGCGTTGTTGCTGTAGACCCGCTCGCTCAGCGTTTAAACGTATCACGTCTTGTTTGACGCCAGCCAGGTTTGCACGTGAGGTTTCAAATGCGGCTTCAGCTGATATTTTTTCTTGTGTGCGCAATTCAAGAGCGCTTGGGCTAATGAAAAATTGATTCGCAAGATCTTGATTGCGAATGAAGTTTAGTTTTGCAAGCTCGTACCTTGCGAGTGCATCTGTTTGCTGAGCTTGTGCAGCAGTTTGTGAACTGGCCGCTCGGGCAATCAAGGCGTCCTGTGCGGTCAACTTCTGGTCTAAATCAACCGAATCCATTTCAGCTAGCAGTTGGCCCGCCTTCACAATGTCGCCCACATCAACATAAACCTGTGCAACCCGCCCGGCAACCGTAGGACCAATCATCCAACTGCGTCTGGCTTCGACCGTGCCCACACCAAACAAAGCGGGCGTAAACCCACCCTGCTTGACAGAATAGACCGTCACTGAAGTCGCAGCCAACGGCCCGGCCCTGAAGAACACAAATGCAATCAAGCCAACTAGGGCGAAACCAGCACCCACAATGACCAGGCGCTGTTTTGTTATTTTGGGAAAGTTCACCAGGCTACCTGTCTTTATGAAAGATCTAAACAATCAGGAAACGCGTCCAATCGCACAACTGACAAATGACTTGGCATTGACTAGGCCTGCCTCCAACCCGCTCACGCTGCCGTGCTCAGGATAGCCCATCGATTTGAGCTTTGAAACTACAGCCTCTCGCAACGACTCATCTGCCAACACGCTGACCATCTGCTGCTCTTGGTCAATCACGATATGAGACAGCCCCTCGATTGAGGTTAGCCCCTTGATGATGGACTTTTCACAGCCACCGCATTTGATATTTTCAACATGAATTTGAATCTGATTGACTGACATAGAAGTTCCTTTTGTTGACATCCGTTTTGCAATTTCGAGTGCTGCTCGTGACCAATTTTTTTGGCGAATACGGGTACTCGGCAAGGTTCGATCTCTGCAGGGTCTTGTAGCGCCGCTAAAGTATCAAGCGCTCTACATCAATCACATATGATTTAAATCATATGATTGAACATCTAATCAAGTTAATTTCTCCACTCAAAGAGTTCTTCATTAGGTTTTAGGTTTGGTATTTTTTATTTTTAACCACATAAGACCCGCTCCCGTTAACAGCACAGGTATGAGCGAGCCCCAGTTGAGCCAAGCCCAGCCTTGCGTGGTCACCAAAGCACCCGAAGCAAATGAAGTAACAGCCATGGTGGCAAACACGCAGAAGTTAATGGCGGCCTGTGCGCGGTTTTTTTCTTGCGGTGTGTAGGCCTGCATTGACAAAGTGGTGCTGCCCGTGAACAAGAAATTCCAACCCACACCCAGCATGAAGAGTGCAAACAAAAATTGGTGCAAGTCCACACCCGACAACGCCACAGCAATGCAGCCGATGTTGAGCAACACGCCCACACCCATGATGGTCAACACGCCAAATCGTTTGATGAGATGGCCCGTCACAAAGCCGGGCGCGAACATACCTATCACGTGCCACTGCAATACCCAAGCTGTGTCTTCAAATGAGAAGCCACACACTTGCATGGCCAAGGGCGTGGCAGCCATCAACAAGTTCATCACGCCATAGCCCAATGCCGCAGCCAAGGCGGCAACGAAGAACACAGGCTGACGCATGATTTCTGACAAGGGTCGACCGCCTGCCTCATCGGCTTTGGCTACAGGTGCAGGTGGGAAATCAATCTTACTCATCACTACCATCGACAGCGCAGCAACCCCCATCAAGGCCACATAGGCGCCGGCAAACGGCATACCCAACAGGCTCTTGGTTTGAATGGCCAAGTTGGGGCCAATGACCGCGCCAATCAAACCGCCCGCCATCACCAAAGACACGGCCTTTTCGCGGTAATCGGGCTTGCACAGCTCAGCCGCTGCAAAGCGATACAACTGCCCGTTGGCGCTGTAGTAACCCGCCACCACAGTGGCCGTGACTAACAACCAGAAAGACTGTGAGAGCACGGCAAACGCTCCCAGGGCTGCGGACAACAAAGCCACCAACAGCCCTAACTGAAAGGAGCCCTTGCGTCCAAAACGCTGCTGCGAGTTGGCCACTAACCCCGTGCTGAGCGCACCACCCACCACATAACCCATGACAGGCAAAGTGGCCATCCAACTCTCAGGGGCCAAACTCAAACCTACCAAGCCGTTGATGGCAATGAAGGTGACGTTGTTTGTTAGGAACAGTCCCTGCGCGATAGACAGCAAAACAAGATGACGGTTCATAGAGACCTAAAAAGAAAAGAGAAAGGATAACGGCCGACATCGCTAGACCATGTCAGCCTTTCACAATCAGTAGCGCAGTTGGGTGGACTTGCCCCAAAACACGCGGTAAGCAAAGACGGTATAACCAATGATGACGGGCAACACCACCACCACACCGTAAAAGATCACCAGCAAGGCCTCAGGTGAACTGGCAGATTGCCAGATGCTGATTTTGTCAACCACCAGCCATGGAAACAGGCTGTAGGCTAAGCCGTAAAAAGACAGTAAAAAGACACCCACGGTGCTAGCGAATGGCACGCTTGCTCCATATTGGTTGCCCTGTGCAAAGCGTGTCGGCAACCTGTATAAGCTCCGCCGAATGACCACAAACAAGGCCAAGGTCATGACAGGGATAGGCAGCAGCATGAGCAGATTCGGAAAGCTGAACCACTTCTCGAAGATGCGCGGGCTTACCCACGGCGTTGCCACAGAAATGGCCAATACCCCTAATGCAGTCAACCACAAACTGGCCTTGGCCCAATCGACTGCTCGCAATTGCAAAATACCTTCGGTTTTCATGATCAGCCAGCCAGCGCCCAATAAGCGGTAAGCAAACACCAAGCAAAAACCGATCAGGGCGCTAAAGAAATACCCTGCTGTGTCTTGCTGAAAGCCTGTGATGAGTTGGCCCAACATAAAGCCTTGCGACCAAGAGGCCAGCAAAGATCCGATGTAAAAGGTTTTGTCCCACAAAGGCCGATGGTGCATCTTGGCCTTGACCCGAAATTCAAACGCCACGCCGCGCAAAGACAGCGCCACCAGCATGAGTGCAACAGGCAGGTACAAAGCGCCCAAGATGACACCGTGCGCCATAGGAAAACCCACCAGCAATACACCCACACCTAGCACCAACCAAGTTTCGTTAGCGTCCCAAAAAGGTCCGATGCTGGCGATCATGATGTCTTTTTGTTCCACCGAGTCGGCGCTGTCGAGCAGCGCACCCACACCCAAGTCATAGCCGTCCAAGATGACGTAAGCCAACATGGACAAAGCCATAACCAAGGCAAACACCAAAGGCAGCCAACCCGCTGGGCTCATCAAGTCAACACCAAATTCATACATGACGCACTCCTTTCAAGCCGGTAATGGGTTCATGGCCGCCGTTCACAGCCTTTTTGGCGAGGTAAAAAACCACAGACACATAGGCACTCAGTAAGGCCACATACAAGGTGAGGTACATGGCCAAAGAAAGCGCAATGTTGCCCGCCGGCACTTGCGAGGCTGCTTGCGCCGTGGTCAGTACCCCATGCACCAACCAGGGTTGGCGACCAATTTCTGTGACGTACCAACCTGACACCAGCGCCACCCAACCGGCAAAGGTCATGGCCACCAAGACCATGGCGGTGCGTTTGGACAGGCTTGGCTTAAATTTCAGTTCGTAACTGGCAAACCAACTGACTGCGAGCATGAGCAAGCCAACGCCAACCATGATGCGAAATGCCCAAAAAACCGGGCCCACTGGCGGATGCTTGTCACCAAAATCTTTGATGCCTTTGACCTCACCATTCCAGTCGTGGGTCAAGTAAAACGACGCCAATTTAGGAATAGCAATTTCATAGAGATTAGATTGCGTGGCCTGGTCAGGAATGGCGAATAAGACCGCGGGAACGCCCTGCTGCGTCTCCCAAATGCCTTCCATCGCAGCCAATTTGGCGGGTTGGTACTTCAAAGTGTTCAAGCCGTGCAAGTCGCCCACAAAAATTTGCACCGGAATCAAGACCGCGGCCACCATGACACCGGTACGCAAAGATGCCATCACGTCTAAGGCGCGGTCGTTTTTAAGCCAACGGTAAGCGCTGATACCCGCCAATAAAAACGACCCAGTCAAGCCAGAAGCCAGCAACATGTGGGTCATGCGGTAAGGGAACGAGGGGTTGAAGATCACCTCGAACCAGCTGATCACATGCGCTTGCCCGTTGATCATCTCAAAGCCTGCTGGTGTGTGCATCCAAGAGTTGAGGGCCAAAATCCAAAACGCCGAAGCGGTGGTGCCTAAGGCAACCAACCAAGTGGCCAAGGTATGCACGCCTTCGCTCACGCGTCCCCGACCAAACAACATGATGCCCAAGAAAGTTGCTTCCAAAAAGAAAGCCGTGAGCACCTCATAGGCGAGCAAGGGTCCAGCCACATTGCCCACCGTGTTCATAAAGCCGGGCCAATTGGTACCAAACTGAAAACTCATGGTGATGCCGCTGACCACTCCCAAAGCAAAGGTCAGGGCGAAAATCTTGACCCAAAACTGGTAAGCGTCCATCCAGTGCTGCTCACCCGTCGCTACAAATCGGGTTTTGAAAAACAACAAAAACCACCCCATGGCGATGCTGATGGTAGGAAACAAAATGTGAAACGTGATGTTGGCGGCAAATTGCAACCGTGCCAGCAAAAGTGGGTCAAGAGCGTCCATGATGGTCTCCTTTGGTAGGGGTTTAAGAGCTTGTTTTGAGCAGCACGGCGCTGACCCATCGCGTTAAATCTGTGACGGACATCGCCCCAGACTGCCTGGCAATTTCACGGCCGCCCGCAAAAACAGCCAACGTCGGAATACTCCGAATGTTGTACTTGGAGGCCAGGCCTTGCTCGACCTCCGTGTTGACCTTTACAAAGCGCGCACGGCCTTGCATGTCATGACAAACTTTGTCGTAGGCCGGCGCCATCATGCGACAAGGGCCACACCAAGGCGCCCAAAAATCCACGACCACCGGCAAATCGCTTTTGGCAATCTGCGCATTGAACGCAGTTTCTCCCAGGTTGTCTGGATGCTCGCTGAGTAATGAGGCGTGGCATTGACCGCAGTTCAGTTCGGCGTGCAGCTTGTTTGAAGGCACACGGTTCGTCGCATTGCATTTTGGACAAACCAAGTGCATTTTTGGAGTTGTGCTTTCTGTCATGGTTTTCTTGTCACAAATAAAAGCAATGAGATCATGCCAATGTGTCCCAAGCCTTCAACGCTTCAGCTGAATACATCAACGCAGGTCCACCACCCATGTAAACGCAAATCGTCAGCATCTCCTCCAGCTCTTCACGCGTGCACCCCAATTTACGCAAGGCTTTCACATGAAAACCTACGCAGCCCGAGCAATGCTGCGTGATGCCAATAGCCAACGCAATCAACTCTTTATTTTTAGCGCTGATGGTGCCTTCCGCCATTGACGCTTTGGCCAATTGACCAAAGCCTTGCATGGCTTCGGATTGCGATTTGCGAAATGGCGTCAAGCACTCGTTGATGCCTTGCATCAAGTTGGCGTGGTCAAACGTGCTCATGGTGTGTACTCTTTCAAAATTACTTCAATTGCTGACCGGCGCTGTCAAACACTTCCACCGTGATGGGAATGCCTTGACGCACACTTTGCGTGACCGTACAAAACTCTTCAAACTGCGCCAACACATGATCAAGCTGATCCAGCGATGCTGCCAGCACACCCATGCGGATTTGGGCATTCATGTGCAACACGCGCAAACGGTTGTCATCGTTGCGACCTACGTCGGCTGTCACCACACAATGAATAGGCTCTGGCACTTGTTTGAATTTACGAAACGCAAACAACAACGAGTCAGATAAACAGTTACCCACTGCTGCACAAAGCATGTGCATGGGCGATGGCCCTAAGCCAGTCCCCAAAGGTGCTGGTTCATCGCTGGTCAGAACGGACATGTCATCGCCAAATACTATGTCGAAGCGATAGTCCTGGCGCTGCGATAGTTCAACCCGAATTGTTTTTCCAGACATACGATTTCTTTCGTTATTCAAATGTAGGCTGTGCTGGCTTAAACACTTCGTGCCCTGCAGCCATCCAAGCGTCAATACCCCCGGAGATGGATTGAATATGGCTGTAGCCCATACCAGCCAACGAACAAGCGGACAAAGCGGCACGGCCGCTAGTTTTGCAATACAACACGATCTTCAGGTCTCGCGGCTGCATGGCAGGGTTGCTGGCCATTTTGAACTCCAACATGCCTCGCGACATATGCACGGCACCTGGTAAATGGCCAGCCAAATACTCTTCGGTTTCGCGAACATCAATCAACACATCACAGGTTTGAATGGCTTGGATGGCTTGGTCAACTGAAATTTCTTGAACGGTTTGTTTGGCTTCAACGACTAAATCATGGGCGGATTTCATACGGTTTTCCTTTTGGATGTGGGGCGTTCTTTAAGTGCTATGGCGTTGGGCCATGCTTGTTTTGAGTGCTGCTGAGCAATGCGATCACAAACCAAGTCGCACAAGGCGTAAATGGTGGGGTCAGCGATTTGGTAATACACGCTGGTGCCGCGACCTTCGCGCTTGACAAAACCTTGCTGCATCAACACTGACAAGTGGCGCGACATATTGGCGGCGGTGTAGCCGCAAGCATCAGCCAGCTCTCCCACGTTGTGCTCTGCCTCGCGCAGCAAATTCAAGATGCGTAAGCGCGTGGGCTCAGCCAGCGCTTGGAAGTAGGAAGCCACACGATCGATGGCTTGTTCTGGAAGTTGGTTCATGGTGAAAATTGTAAACTTATTTAAGTATTTGATTATTTAAGCAATTAATTAAATAATCATGTAATTATTTATAGAATAGACACTATGACTGATTCCACACTCCGCATCTCCGGCCGCTTGGCCCGTTTGTTTCAAGCCTCACAAATCACACCGCTGCTAGCTTTGATGTGCTTTTTGTTGGGTGTTTTTGCTGTGTTGGTGACACCGCGCGAAGAAGAGCCCCAAATTAATGTGACCATGGCCAATGTGCTAATCCCCTTTCCGGGCGCGTCTGTCAAAGACGTAGAGCAAATGGTGTCAATCCCTGCAGAGCAAGTGCTGTCGCAAATTGCTGGCGTGGAGCACGTGATGTCGGTGTCGCAACCGGGGTTGTCCATCATCACCGTGCAATACAAAGTGGGCGTAGCACGCACCGAAGCGTTGGTACGTTTGTATGACACCGTCAACTCACATGCCGATTGGCTACCCAAAGGCTTAGGCGTGCTACAGCCGCTGATCAAACCCAAAGGCATTGACGATGTGCCCATTTTGTCGCTCACCTTGCATGGCAAGGACACCGACCTAAGTGCATTTGAGCTAGAGCGCATTGCCCAAAACATTGAAATAGATTTGAAGCGCGTCAAAGGCACACGCGAAGTCACCACGGTGGGCGGCCCCACCCGCGCCATTCAAATCGACATCGACCCTGCACGCATGCAAACCGCTGGCATCACGGTGCCTGAGCTACGCATGGCTTTGCAGGCGGCGCACTTAGGTGCTCCCGTAGGTGATTTACTGGTGGGCCAACAAGCCATCGCTATTGAATCTGGACCCTTTTTAAGCAGTGCCAAAGATGTAGCCAGCTTGGTGGTGGGCGTGCGGGCAGGCAACCCTGTTCATGTGCACGACATTGCGCAGGTGCGCGATGGAGGCGCACAGGCCAACACGGCTGTCTGGCACGGGCTAGCGGGTGTCAATCCTGTTGAACGTACCGCAGTGACCATTGCCATCACCAAGAAACCGGGTGAAAACGCCATTGAGGTGGCCAATGCCGTCGTCGCCCAAGTGGCCTTGCTCAAACAAAGCAAGATTCCCGCAACCGTAGAGGTCACCACCACGCGCAATTACGGCGAAACAGCCAATGACAAAGCCAAGAAGCTGATTCAAAAACTGCTGTTTGCCACCGCCTCTGTGGTGGCACTGGTGTTCATCGCGTTGGGCCGTCGCGAAGCCGCTATCGTGGGAACCGCTGTGATTTTGACCTTGACGGTCACCCTCTTTGCCTCATGGGCGTGGGGCTTCACGCTCAACCGTGTGTCTTTGTTTGCGTTGATTTTCTCCATTGGTATTTTGGTAGACGACGCCATTGTGGTGGTGGAAAACATCCATCGCCACCAAGGCTTATTTCCCCATCAATCACTCACGCAAATTATTCCTAGCGCCGTCGACGAAGTGGGAGCTCCCACGATCCTCGCCACCTTCACCGTAATTGCAGCCTTGCTGCCTATGGCATTTGTGTCAGGTTTGATGGGCCCTTATATGAGCCCCATCCCAATCAACGCCAGCATGGGCATGTTGTTGTCATTGGCGGTGGCGTTTGTCGTGACACCTTGGTTGGCTCGCATTTGGATGAAGCCCTCACCCGCAGATGGTCATGGCCATGCAGACATTAGCGCCTTCAAGAAGTGGTTGGCCCGCTTTTTTCAAGCAGTGTTTAGGCCCTTCTTGAGCGACACCTCAGGCTACCGCTGGAGCTTAGGCGTTGCTGTATTGGGTGCCATCGTGGTGTCGGTCGCACTTCCTGTCGCGGGCTTGGTGGCTTTGAAGATGCTGCCCTTTGACAACAAGTCTGAATTCCAAGTCGTGGTCGACATGCCTGCGGGCACCCGCGTAGAAGAAACCCAAAAAGTATTACGTACCTTAGGCGCTCACTTGGCCACCGTACCCGAGGTAACCCATTACCAAGCGTATGCAGGCCTGAGTGCCCCCATCAACTTTAACGGCTTGGTGCGCCAATACTATTTGCGCAGTGGTCCTAACGTGGGTGATATTCAAGTCAACCTGCAAGACAAGCATTTGCGCAAAGCACAAAGCCACATCATCGCTACGCGTGAGCGGCCTGCCCTGCAAGCCATTGGTAAACAGTTCAACGCCAATGTCAAAGTGATTGAAGTGCCGCCCGGCCCACCAGTGTTGGCCCCCATCGTGGCAGAGGTTTATGGACCGACAGATGAAGGTCGCAACCAAGTGGCTAAGTCAGTGCGCGCCATGTTCAATGCGCAAAATGGCGTGGTCGATGTAGACGACAGCACCATCAGCGCCGCGCCGCGTAAAGTTCTGTTGATCAATCGCCAAAAGGCGGCGCAAATGGGCGTGTCGCAACAAGCTATCGTCAGCACACTGCGTGCTGCCTTGGCCGGTGAATCTACTGTCTATGCACATGACCAAAACAAGTACGCTGGTGCCGTGGTCATTCGTTTAGCAAAGAGCGAACAAAACTCTTTGGACAAACTGCTCAGCCTAGGCGTACGCAACTCGCAACGCGAAATCGTGCCAATTCGTCAATTGGTGACCATCAGCGACACCCTTCGCGAGCAACCCATTTATCACAAAGACTTGCTGCCCGTCACCTACGTGGTGGGAGATATGGCCGGCAAAGTCGACAGCCCGTTGTACGGCATGTTTGGCATGCGCAGTGGGCTGCAAAATATCACCACTCCCAATGGCAAACCTGTGGATGAATACTTCATCCAACAACCTGCGGATCCCTACCAAAGTTATGCCGTCAAGTGGGACGGCGAATGGCAAATGACTTATGAGACCTTCCGCGACATGGGCGCCGCCTATGCAGTGGGTTTGGTGTTGATTTACTTGTTGGTGGTGGCGCAGTTTGGCTCGTACCTTGTGCCACTCATCATCATGGCGCCTATTCCACTGACCATCATTGGGGTGATGCCAGGCCACGCCCTGCTGGGTGCGCCCTACACCGCCACCTCCATGATTGGCATGATTGCTTTGGCCGGCATCATCGTGCGTAACTCGATCTTGCTGGTGGACTTTATCCGCTTGCAGGTCTCACAAGGTGTGGCGTTGAAAGACGCGGTGGTGGCCTCGGCCATCACCCGCGCTCAACCGATTGTGTTGACCGGATTAGCCGCCATGATGGGTGCATTTTTTATTTTGGATGATCCGATTTTTAATGGCTTGGCCATCTCGCTCATCTTTGGCATTTTTGTTTCGACAGCACTCACTTTATTGGTGATCCCTCTTCTCTACTTCATGGCTTTCAAGAACAAGTCTGCCGCATTGACCGCTGAAAACAACACCTCAGGAGCACACTCATGAAACGCTTGCGACTCATTGCCGCCCTCACCTTGGCAAGCATCACCTCAACGACCCACGCCGCCGATCTGATGAGCGCGTGGCAAGCCGCTCAAACGCGCGATCCCGAAATCGCCGCTGCACGCGCCTTGCACCAACAAGCTGCATTTCGCCTAGAACAAGCCAAGGCCTTATGGGAACCCACATTGTCTGCAGGTGGCACAGTGGGCGTTGGCGGTGCAGACAGCCGCACCAAAGGCGCAGAGGCCATGGGGCAAAATGATGTGACCTTCAAAACTAATGTCTACTTAGGTGCCCTAACCCGAGCCAGCATCGGCGCACAAAAAGCGTGGATTAGCCCTGAACGCGAAGCACAAAGCAAGCAGCTTGAAATATCAGCGCAAATTGCGGATGCGCAGTGGCAGCAAGCCCAGCAAAACCTCATCATGCACACTGCGCAACGCTACTTTGATGTGGTGGGCGCAGAACTCAAGCTCAACAGTCTGCAACGTCAAGAAAAAGCAGTACAACAGGCCGCCAACGAAATCAAAAAACGCCAAGCCATTGGAGATGCCAGCGTGATGGACGTGCAAGAAACCATTGCCAACTTGTTTGAAATCCAGGCACAAGTGCTGACACAAGAAAACAACTTGGCCATGATGAAGGTCGCATATCGACAACTGGTTGGCCAAGCACCCACGCAACTATTGGCACCTCCCAATCTAAGCTTTACATACGTCAACCTAGTCGATGCAAACATCTGGGTACAACAGTCAAAGCAACAATCCCCTAGCCTGAAAATCATGCGTCTGCAACAAGCCATTCAAGGCCAAGAGGCCAAACGTATCAAAGCAGGCAATGCCATGACCGTCGATTGGGTAGCGCAAGCGCAACTGGACCGCTTATCAGGGCTAGGTATGCATGGCTCTGCCAGCAATCAATTGGCTCAGTACATGGTGGGCATGCAAATCAATGTTCCTCTAAGTACGGGCGGCATGGTTGAGTCGCGAGAACGTGAAGCCTTAAAGCAAGTGGAAAAACTGCGCTACGACCAAGAAGCTGCTGAGCAAGTAATCGAGCAACGCGTGCGCGACGCTTGGCAAAGCCTTAGCTCAGCACCTGCTCGCCTACAAGCTTTGACGCAATCTGAAAAAGCCAGCAAGGCTCGCCTTGCGGCCACACGTAAAGCGCACCGCACGGGCGCACGCACCACCAACGAATTGCTGGGTGCCGAGCACGATGCAACTCAAGCTGAGCTGGCGGTGATGCAGTTGCGCATTCAAACTGCCATCGATCAACTTCGCCTGTTTGCCGCTAGCGGAGATTTGGGCGAGGCGCAGCTTAGTCAAGTCAATGCATTGCTGAAATAAGTCTTGATTTCGCTGCGATTTTTCACCGCTGTTTTCTACGCCATGTTTCTTCTAACAACATCTGTGTGGGCCGGCAGCTGCGCTAACGACATCACGGCCGTGGAAAAAAACTCCTAATCAAACCCAAGCGCATGCTGCGCGTTTAGTAAGTCGACAAGCTAACAGCAGGGAAATCCCTTGCGTGATGTGCCACTCATGATTGCTAGAATTTTTATATAAGCAACTAAAGAATTATCACTTTCAGAAGACTCGCACATGAAAAAATTAACCACCATCGCGCTCATCGCATTTGCATCAACGGGTGCTTGGGCCAACGCCGACTTGGCTAAAAATAACAACTGTATGGCCTGCCATGCAGTTGACAAAAAAATTGTGGGTCCCGCCTACAAAGATGTGGCAAAAAAATACGCAGGTCAGCCCGATGCCGAAGCCACGCTGGCCAAGTCCATCAAAGCTGGCGGCAGCGGCAAATGGGGCCCTATCCCCATGCCTGTTCAAGCTCAACTAAGCGATGCAGATGCCAAAACCTTGGCTACATGGGTCTTGGCAGGCGCCAAGTAATGCGACTGGTACAGGTCCCTTGGTGAGCTTTTTAGCTCGAGTGCACTGGAAACAGCATGCTGACATTGAAGCAGAAAGTATTTGCATTTTTGCAATGACTCCGTGTGTCAACAAAACCCCTGTGCCATTTTGGCTATGACGCTTGACGGCTTCCGCGTTAACAAAATTTATTACTATCGCTTCGGTATGTTGGATTGGGTCGCATTGGGCTTCCCCGTCCACAAAGGCGATTTCTAAAAGGACTTTTCATGCACACCAATTTGATCCTAGACACACAAGCTTTGCTCAACAGCAAAGATGAATCGGCACCCACACGTCGCCTCGCTTTGCAAACGGCTTTGGGCTTGGGCTACGCCGCTGCGGCCATGCCATTGGTTGCACAAACCACCATTCAAACCTCAAGCGAAGGCCTGATCGATGGCGAAGTGACGATTGACGTCAATGGCTTCAAAATGCCGGCCTACCGCTCAGCCCCAAAAGGCAAAAGCGATTTGCCTGTGGTCTTGGTGATCTCTGAAATTTTTGGTGTGCATGAATACATTGCCGACGTCACACGTCGCTTTGCCAAAGCAGGCTATTTGGCGATTGCGCCCGAGTTGTTTGTGCGCCAAGGCGACCCCAGCATGTACGGCGAAATTGCAAAGCTGCAAGCCGAGATCATCTCCAAAGTGCCTGATGCACAAGTGTTGACTGATTTAGATGCCACCATAAATTGGGCAAGCAAAAACGGGGGCAACGCCAACCGTGCGGCGATCACCGGCTTTTGCTGGGGCGGTCGTATCACGTGGCTGTATGCAGCGCACAACCCCAAGATCAAAGCAGGCGTGGCTTGGTATGGCCGCATGGAAGGCCAAACCAATGCCAACAACCCAAAACATGCGGTCGACTTGGCCGCCACGCTGAAAGCACCCGTACTCGGCTTGTACGGCAGCGCGGATACCGGCATTCCCGTGACATCTGTGAACAACATGAAAGAAGCCTTGGCGCAAGCTGCCTCAAAAGGCAACTCAGCGGCCAAGGCCAGTGAGTTTGTGTTGTACCCAGATGCACCGCATGCGTTTCATGCCGATTACCGACCCAGCTACCGTGCAGCACCAGCGGCTGATGGTTGGAACCGTGCCTTGGCTTGGTTCAAGCAATACGTTTAAAAGAATAAGGTTTAGGCCACAAACACCCGCGCTTTGCGCGGCGTGAGCACCAAGGTCTCACCCTCTGTAAATCCCTGCTCGTAAAACTGCGATGCAGGGATTTGCGCTTCAATGATCTGCTGATCCGAAGGGCCATCGCCCTCAGCCGCCACCAGCTCTAAGCGCGCAATCGGGCCCACCACAATGGCACGGGTCAGCTGCGCCACGATACCGCCTTCGTCGTCTCTGCCGGATGTGTAGCGACGCACATCCAAATCGTGCGGGCGCACATAGGCAAACGCTTTGACATCTTGTGCCGCATGGTGCTCGGGGCTAGCCACGCGCACGGTTTGGTCTTCCACACCAATGTGCATTTCGCCTTCATGGGCGCGGCCGTGGAACAAGTTGACATCGCCTAAAAATCCATACACAAAAGGGCTGGCGGGGTGTTCCCACACCTCTTGAGGGCTACCCACTTGCTCGACATTGCCCTTGTTCATGACCACCACGCGGTCGGCCACTTCGAGGGCTTCCTCTTGGTCGTGCGTCACAAAGATGGTGGTCACATTCAAGTCGTCATGCAAACGGCGCAACCAACGGCGCAGCTCTTTGCGTACCTTGGCATCCAAGGCGCCAAAAGGCTCGTCCAGCAACAACACTTTGGGCTCCACCGCCAAAGCACGGGCCAAAGCAATACGTTGGCGTTGGCCGCCTGAGAGCTGGGATGGGTAGCGGTCCGCCAACCAATCGAGTTGCACAAGACTCAACAAGTCGTGCACCTTCTTTTTTATTTGCACTTCACTGGGGCGCTCGTTGCGTGGCTTGACGCGCAAGCCAAAGGCCACGTTTTCAAACACAGTCATGTGGCGAAACAAGGCGTAGTGCTGAAACACAAAACCCACCTGACGCTCGCGCACATGGACGTGCGTGGTGTCTTCACCGCTAAATAAAATAGTGCCCGTATCGGCATGTTCTAAACCCGCAATGATCCGCAACAAGGTGGTTTTGCCGCAGCCCGATGGGCCCAACAAGGCGATCAATTCGCCAGAGTGAATGTCAAGGCTCACGTCGCCCAGCGCTTGAAAGTCGCCGAACTGTTTGTGGATATTTCTGATTTCGATGCTCATGATTCGGTACTCGTATTCTTAAATTTTGCGCAGACGCTGTGCCGTTAAGCCTTGGGATTCTCAGGAGGAAGATTGGCCGTCGCCTTCAACTCACGCGCATGACGCCACTCGACCGCAGACTTGATTACCAAGGTCGCCACAGCCAACAAAGCCAACAGCGAGGCCACGGCAAACGCCGCCACCGATTGGTATTCGTTGTACAAAATTTCTACATGCAAAGGCATGGTGTTGGTTTGTCCACGGATGTGGCCCGACACCACGGACACTGCACCAAACTCACCCATGGCACGTGCGTTGCACAAGATGACGCCGTAGATCAAACCCCATTTGATATTGGGTAGCGTGACATACCAAAAGGTTTGCCAGCCTGTGGCACCCAACACAATGGCCGCTTGCTCTTCGTCATTGCCCTGCGCTTGCATAAGTGGAATCAACTCACGTGCAATGAAGGGAAACGTAACAAACACCGTGGCCAACACAATGCCAGGCACCGCAAAAATAATTTTGATGTCGTGCTCTTGCAGCCAAGGTCCAAACCAACCTTGCGCACCAAACATCAGCACATAGATCAAACCAGCCACCACAGGCGACACTGAAAATGGCAAGTCCACCAATGTGGTCAAAAACGCTTTGCCTGTGAACTCATATTTGGCAATCGCCCACGCAGCAGCCACACCAAACACCAAGTTCAACGGCACGGCAATGAGTGCCGTGATGAAGGTCAAACGGATGGCTGCCCACGCATCGGGCTCTTGCAACGCCAGCCAATACGCGTCCCAACCTTTGCGCAAGGCTTCGGTGAACACCGCCGCCAAAGGCAGGACTAAGAAGAAAAACATAAAGGTGAGTGCCAAGCCAATCAGGCTGTAGCGCACCCATGCGGACTCTGTGGTTGTCGTTCTCATGCCGAAGCTCCAGAGTGGCGACGTTGCCAAGCTTGCAGCGCATTGATGACCAACAACAAAATAAACGAGATAACCAACATCACCACCGCTACTGCCGTGGCACCGGCATAGTCGTATTGCTCTAGCTTGCCAATGATGATGAGCGGCGTGATTTCAGACACCATGGGCATATTGCCCGCAATGAAAATAACCGAACCATACTCACCAATGGCACGCGCAAAGGCCATGGCAAAACCTGTCAACAAAGCAGGTGCAATGCTGGGAAAAATTACCCGTGTAAAAGTTTGCCAACGTGTGGCCCCCAAACAAGTAGCCGCTTCTTCTAGCTCTTTCTCAGCATCTTCCAACACCGGCTGTACCGTTCGTACCACAAAGGGCAAGCCAATAAAGATGAGCGCAATCACCACGCCATTGGGATTGAAGGCCAGCTGAATACCCATGGGCTCTAGGTACTGACCGATCCAACCGTTGCCCGCCAACAAAGCCGTGAGTGAAATACCGGCCACCGCGGTGGGCAAAGCAAAGGGCAAGTCCACCAAGGCATCAACCACTTTCTTGCCGAAGAAGTCATAACGCACCAGCACCCAAGCCACGAGCAAACCAAACACCACGTTGACCAAAGCTGCAATAAGAGACGCACCAAAGGTGAGGCGGTATGAGGCCATCACGCGCGGGCCCGTGACGGCCGCCCAAAACTGTTCCCATGTGAGCGTGAAGGTTTTGAATACCAAAGCGGAAAGCGGAATCAACACAATCAAGCTCAGGTAAGTGAGCGTGAAACCTAGCGTGATGTTGAAACCTGGAAGCACGCGCGCCGGCTTGTGGCTGCGCGCCAGAGAGAACAATGCCATGAATAATTACTTCAGTGTGTAAATCTTGTCGAACTGACCGCCATCATTGAAGTGGATTTTTTGTGCTTCGCTGAGCGAACCAAAATATTCGCTCACAGGCACTAACTGAATTGGCTTGAAGGTCGATGCATATTTTTTCAGTAAGGCAGGTGAGCGAGGGCGTAAGGCGTGCTTGGCTGCAATCTCTTGCGCTTCGTCCGAGTACAAATAGTTCAAATAGGCCGTGGCTAATTCGCCTGTGCCTTTTTTATTTACGGTGCGTTCCACCACCGCCACAGGGTTCTCGGCAATGATGCTGACCGATGGATGCACGGCATCCACCTTGCCTGCACCAAACTCACGGTCGACTGACAACACCTCTGATTCAAACGTCACCAATACATCGCCAATGTTGCGTTGCAAAAAGATGGTGGTGGCGTCGCGGCCGCCTTTGGCGAGTACCGGCACATTCTTAAACAGCTTGGCCACAAACTCTGCGGCTTGTGCATCGGTCTGTCCTTTTTTGCGCGCATAGGTCCAAGCGGCCAAATAAGCCATGCGTCCATTGCCACCAGTTTTGGGATTGACGATGATGACTTGCACGCCAGGCTTGATCAGGTCGTCCCAATCTTTGATGCCCTTGGGGTTGCCATTACGGGTGAGGAACAACATCGTAGAAGTGGTGGGCGATGCGCTATTGGGAAACTTCTTCGCCCAGTCTTTGGCTACCACGCCGGTGCTGGCCAAAAACTCGATGTCGGTGGTGGTGTTCATGCTGACCACGTCGGCATCCAAGCCGTCGTTGACCGCACGCGCTTGAGCGCTAGAGCCTCCGTGCGCTTGGTCCACCTTGATGTCTTTGCCCGTGGTTTTTTTGTAATGGGCCACAAAGGCGGCGTTGTAGTCTTTGTAAAACTCGCGGGCCACGTCATACGACGCGTTCAGCAACGTTTGTGCTGAGGCCATAGAGCTGACGACCAAGAGCGCAGCGGCCAAGGTGGTGTGTAGGAATTTTTTCATACTGTTTGAAGCTCCAAGGAATGAGATGAGAAGGGTGCGCGTTTAGACATGGCCGCGATTGTGGAGAAATAGGCTTCAATCACAAACAACAGTTTTGTAGTTTGTTAATAGCTAATTCATATATGCCGGCTCAGGCCGCATCAAGCTAAGGGTCTTGGGCTTTGACGCACAATGACGCAATTCTTTTTAAACAGGAGTTCCCATGCACACACCCCTGACTGGTCGCCCGTTTCAAACCCTCGCTGCCTTGGTTTTACTGGCAGCTTGCTCTGTCAACGCATGGGCCGGAAAAACCCTAGACACCGTCAAACAACGCGACCAAGTGGTGTGCGGGGTCAACACCGGCTTGGCTGGTTTTGGGGCCGCGGACAGCCAAGGCAAATGGACTGGCTTGGATGTGGACGTGTGCCGCGCTGTGGCCGCTGCCGTGTTGGGCAGTGCCGACAAGGTGCGTTACGTGCCACTGTCTGCGCCGCAACGGTTTACCGCTCTGCAATCGGGCGAGGTGGATGTGCTCTCCCGTAACACCACCTTCACCATGACGCGCGATGCTTCCATGGGCTTGCACCAAACGGCCGTCACCTATTACGACGGCCAAGGGTTCATGACGCCCGCCAAGAACAACCTCAAAAGCGCCAAGCAACTCAAAGGGGCCACCGTGTGTGTGCAATCGGGCACGACCACCGAAAAGAACCTGACCGACTTTTCACGCGCCAACAAACTCGACATCAAACCAGTGGTGTTTGAAAAGTTTGATGCTGCCAATGCGGCTTACTTTGCAGGCCGCTGCAAGGCCTACACCACCGACGCCTCAGGCTTGGCCTCCATCCGCGCCAAAGAAGCCAAGACACCCAAAGACCACGTCATCTTGCCCGAACTGATTTCCAAAGAACCCTTGGGCCCCATGGTGCGGCGAGGTGATGATGAGTGGCTGGCCATCGTCAAGTGGACGGTGTACGGCTTGATTGAGGCAGAAGAAGTGGGCATCACCGCCGCCAACCTTGACGCCCTTAAAGCCGAGAGCGCCGACCCTGTGGTGTTGCGCTTACTTGGCAAATCCGACGACACGGGTAAGCTACTAGGGCTAGACCGCGATTGGCTGGCTCGCGCCATCGGCGCCGTGGGCAACTACGGTGAAATGTTCGAGCGTCACTTGGGTGAAAAAACGCCTTTAGGCCTCAAACGCGGCCTGAACGCGCAATGGAGCAAAGGCGGTCTGCAATACGCCATGCCGATTCGCTGAGGCAAAAGGTAAAAGGCAACAGGCAACGCGCCCTGCCATCAAAACTTGTTTTCATACTGATTCACCATGCACCTGCAAAGTCGTCGAGCTCGCGCCCTGCTCTACCAGGTGCTGTTGGTCTCACTGTTGGTGGCCCTCTCCTTTTGGCTGTTCAACAACACGCTGACCAACTTGCGCGCGCGTGGCATTCAAAGTGGCTTTGACTTTTTATTCGACACCGCTGGCTTTGACATCGGTGAATCGATGATTTCCTACGACTCGACGCAGGCCTATTGGCAAGCGTTTTTGGTAGGCCTGCTCAACACCTTGCGGGTCTCGGTTTTGGGCATATTGATCTGCACTTTGTGGGGCGGCTTGCTGGGCTTGGGACGGGTGTCCCACAACGCTTTGGCGCGTGGCTTGTGCTATGCCTACACCGAGTTGTTTCGCAACATTCCCCTGCTTTTACAACTTTTCATGTGGTACGTGCTGCTGGTGGAATTCATGCCCGACACAGATGCGCCGCTGCACCTCAACGACTGGCTTTTTTTAAGCAAAGGTGGGTTGACGCTGCCTTGGCTGATTCATGCCGATGGCGCTTGGATTTGGGACGTGCCGGTATGGCGCATCGTCGAGGGCGTGGGCGAAGTTGCCGGTGGTGCCAGCGTGACGCCAGAGTTCTTGGCCTTGACGTGGGGCTTAAGTTTGTACACCGCAGCCTTTGTGGCGGAGTTGGTGCGTGCAGGCATCACCGCGGTACCGCATGGACAAACCGAGGCAGCTAAAAGCGTTGGCTTATCCGCGTGGCAAACACAACGGTTGGTGGTGTTGCCCCAAGCCATGCGTGTGGTCATCCCGCCGCTGACCAACCAGTATTTGAACTTGATCAAAAACTCATCGCTGGCGGTGGCCATCGGCTACCCTGACTTGGTGAATATCTCCAACACCGCCTTAAACCAAACCGGCCGCGCCGTGGAATGCATCGCCATCGTGATGGCGGTGTACCTCAGCCTGTCTTTACTCACCGCCGCGCTCATGAATGTGTACAACCGCCGCATGGCGTTGAAGGCGCGTTGATGCCCAATCACACCGCCGAACAACCTTGGGTTTCAGCCAGACCGGCCCCTGCGCTACACCGCACACTTTGGCAGTGGTGCCACACCCATCTGTGGCCCACACCAGGCCAAGCCGTGGTGAGTGTATTGTTGCTCATTGCACTGCTGTGGTGGCTACCAACAGCACTCAACTGGGCGCTGTGGCGGGCGGTGTGGCAAGCCGATGCCGACAGCTGCCAAGCCCTGCGAGGGGTTGGCGCATGCTGGGGCGTGGTGAGCGAAAAATATCGGCTCATCTTGCTTGGACGTTACCCCTTTGAGGCGCAATGGCGGCCCGTGGTGGCCACACTCGCGTTGGTAACGGCACTGGTGCTGAGTTGTTTGCCCATCTTTTGGCGACGCAATTTAGCGCTGCTGTGGCTGGCCGTGTGGCTGCTTTTTTTTGGCTTGATGGGTGGCGGCAGTTGGTGGGGTGTTCCGACGGGCCTGAGTAAGGTACCCAGCGACCAATGGGGTGGCCTGCCGCTGACCTTGATGCTGGCCACGCTTGCTATCAGCTTGGCTTTTCCGTTGGGCGTGTTGCTGGCCTTGGGGCGACAAAGCGCCCTGCCCGCCTTGCGCAGTGTGTGCGTGGGCTACATCGAATTAGTGCGGGGTGTGCCTTTGATTTCCGTGTTGTTCATGGCCAGCTTTATGTTTCCGCTGCTGTTGCCCAGCGGCACATCGCCCGATGTGTTGATGCGCGTGCTGGTGGGCATCACCTTGTTCTCAGCTGCTTACACCGCCGAAATTGTGCGAGGTGGTTTGCAAGCGGTGCCCTTAGGACAAGTCGAGGCCGCCGCCACCTTGGGGCTCAGTTATTGGCAAACCCAACGTTGGGTGGTGTTGCCCCAAGCCTTGACGCATGTGGTGCCAGGGCTGATGAACAACTTCATTGCCATCTTCAAAGACACCTCTTTGGTGACCATCGTGAGTTTGTATGAACTCTCGGGTGCTTTGGGGCTGGCCATCAGCGGTGACCCGAACTGGCGTCCTTTCAAAATCGAAGGCTATCTGTTCATCACCCTGATCTACTTTGTATTTTGTTTCGCCATGTCGCGCTACAGCCTGTGGGTTGAGCGCCAACTCGTGCACCGTTGATGCAGCACCAAGGAACACCCGTGTCTGACCCTATTTTGAATTTCGAGAACGTCAACAAATGGTTTGGCGATTTTCATGCGCTGCGCGATATCAACTTGTGCGTGCAACGTGGCGAGCGCATCGTGATTTGCGGGCCATCAGGCTCGGGCAAATCCACCTTGATTCGTTGCATCAACCGCTTGGAAGAACACCAAGAAGGCCGCCTCACCGTTGCTGGCGTGACGCTAAGCGACAACCTGCGCGACATCGACCAAGTGCGTCGCCAAGTGGGCATGGTGTTTCAACAGTTCAATTTATTTCCACACCTCACGGTGCTGGAGAACCTCACGCTGTCTCCGATTTTTGTGGGCAAATTGCCAGCCGCTGAAGCCAACCAACGGGCCATGCAGCAACTTGAACGTGTGCGCATTGCCGACCAAGCCCACAAGTATCCGCTGCAACTCTCTGGTGGGCAACAACAACGTGTGGCGATTGCGCGGGCTCTGTGCTTAAGCCCGCAAATCATGCTGTTTGATGAACCCACCTCAGCCCTGGATCCCGAAATGATTCAAGAGGTGTTGGACGTGATGACCGAGTTGGCGCAACAAGGCATCACCATGCTTTGCGTGACCCACGAGATGGGATTTGCACGCGCCGTGGCAGACCGTGTAGTGTTCATGGATCAAGGTCAGATTGTGGAAGAGGCCCCGCCCTCTGAGTTTTTTGATCATCCACGTCATGCACGCACGCAGGCGTTTTTAGCCAAGATCATTGGCCACCACTGATTAATTAAGAGGGCTTCAAAGCGCGTTCAAGGGAATTTTGAGATACGACACGCCGTTGTCGTCTTGGGGCGGAAACGCACCTGCACGGATGTTGACTTGCACCGCTTGCAAGATAAGTACAGGCATGTCCAAGGTGGCATCACGTGCATGACGCATGCGCACAAATTCGGCCTCGTCTATGCCGTCGTGCAAATGGATGTTGTGTGCACGTTGCTCGGCCACCGTGGTTTCAAAGCGCACTTCGCGCTCATTGGGTGGGTAGTCGTGGCACATGAACAAGCGGGTGCTGTCGGGCAGGCTCAAAATTTTGCGTGCCGAGGCATACAGCGTTTTAGCGCTGCCACCTGGAAAGTCGCAACGTGCCGAGCCCACATCGGGCATGAACAAGGTGTCGCCCACAAACACGGCATCGCCAATCTGATAGGCCATACACGCGGGCGTGTGGCCAGGCACCGACATGGCCTTGACGGTCAAGTTGCCAATGGCAAATATTTCGTCTGCTTGCAGCAAGTGCCCAAACTGCGAGCCGTCTTCTTTGAAGCTGGCTTCTAAATTAAAAATTCCTTTGAACACATGCTGTACCGCGGTGATGTGATGACCAATCGCAGTTTGCCCGCCCAAGTGCGCTTTGAGATATGGCGCAGCAGTGAGGTGGTCTGCATGGGCATGGGTTTCTAAGATCCATTGCACGTTGAGACTTTTCTCACGCACAAAGGCAATGACGCGATCTGCTGACTCGTTGCTGGTGCGGCCCGATTTTGGGTCGTAGTCGAGTACCGAATCAATGATGGCGCAAGCGCTGCCCTCTTTTTCATAGACCACATAGGTCACTGTCCAAGTGGCGGGGTCAAACAAACCGTGAACAAGAGGGTGAGGAGGAAGGTTCATCGGGTGCATGCGTTCATAAGGAGACGTAAATATAGATGACTTTGAATACACACGGCGCCCTTAAAGACATAAAGAGCCAAAAAAAGGGACAATCGTTGCCTTGACTGATATCCACCAACGGGAACTTTTGTGAATCTGACCAGCTTGATTGAAACCTTCGGAGACCACTTTGTCTTGGCCATGGGCGGTGCACTGATTGGTTTAATGTTCGGATTTTTTGCCCAACGCTCTAAGTTTTGTGCACGCGCTGCCGTCATTGAATGCTGCGATGGCAGTTGGGGCTCGCGTTTGGCCGTGTGGCTGCTGGGTTTTGCAGTGGCCATTTTGGCGGTACAAGCCATCGTGCTGACTGGTTTCTTGAAGCCTGAAAGCTCGCGCCAATTGGGCTCGCCCGGCAGCATCTCAGGTGCTGTGGTGGGTGGCCTGATGTTTGGCATGGGCATGATCATGACGCGCGGTTGCGCCAGCCGTTTGCTCATCTTGTCTGCTAACGGCAATTTGCGCGCCCTACTCTCTGGATTGGTATTTGCTGTGACGGTGCAAGCCTCAATCTCTGGTGTGTTGGCTCCCGCACGTCAGTGGGTCACGGCGCTTTGGATGGTTGAGGGCGGCCCTGATCGCAACTTGCTCAACCTCACCAGCACATGGCTGGGTTTCGTCGTCGGTATTGCGATGGGTGCTGTGGCACTCTGGCGATTGCGTCTCAGCAAAGACAGCAGCAGCAACACTTGGAACTGGGCCGGTGTTTTTGTGGGCTTGGCCGTTGCCATGGGTTGGGGATTGACCCAACTGGTAGCCAGCGTATCGTTTGAACCCATTGCGGTTCAAAGCCTAAGTTTCAGTGCGCCATCTGCTGAGTGGTTGATGCGCACCTTGTCCACAACCACAGCACCTAGCTTTGGCTTTGATGCAGGTTTGTTGCCGGGTGTGTTTATTGGCTCTTTGGTCGCCAGCGTGCTGTTTGGCGAGTTCAAGTTTGAAGGCTTTCAAACAGAAAACAAGCTAGGCCACTATTTGACAGGCGCTGTTTTGATGGGCTTTGGCGCTGTGATGGCCGGAGGTTGCACCGTAGGTGCAGGAATGAGCGGGGGTGCGATTTTCTCGAATACCGCATGGCTCACTCTTGTGTCCATCATCCTGGGCGCTGGATTGACTTACAAAACACTCCGGTCGATCAACAGCCCCATTTAAGCAAGCCGTTTATTGCGCTGGGTAGCAAGCTGCGCCGTCTTTGGCTCCCAGCTTGCGCAAGATGATGGCCATAGGGCAAAAGTTTGTCAGGCCAAACTGAAACAAGTTCAGGCCAACAAACGCTGTAAATACCAAGGCCCAGTGGCTTACAAACAAAGGGCTTTCTTCTACGCCCAAGGCCAATGAGGCCATGATGAACAAGCCCGCAAAGATGCGGATATAACGTTCGACAGTCATTTCAATTACTCCTATTTTTAAAAACTTTTACACCGCAGCAAAGCCGGGGTTAGGCAATACACCTTCGAGCTTGGGCGTGTTGAGCTTGCGCTTAGACACTTTGCCGCCGCTGGCTTTGAGCCATTGCTCAGCCACTTCCCACACTTGCTTGAGGTTTTGGTTTTTCGCGTCTTCCGACACAGGTGCCCAACCGGCCACTTTGTATTTTTTATTGGCATCGATGAGCTTGCCCTTAAGGCGCATCTCACCAATACGGCTACCCATTTTTTCGTTGGGGCGGCACACGTACTCAAGGCCACCCACGCGCACCATGTCGCCGCCTTGTTGGTAATACGGGTCGGGGTTGAACAAGTTGTCGCACACGTCTTCAAGCACCGTCTTGATAGTCTCGCCCGTCATCTCAGTCACGGTGGCGTACGAGTATGTGGTGGCCGTCATGTCCATCAACCACTCACGGGTGATGGCTTGGCCTGGCAACAGGGAAGTGCCCCAACGAAAGCCTGGCGAAAACGCCATCTCTGCACCTTGCACATCCATAAGCGCATCCAGCAACAACTGGTCACCTGTCCCGTTGAAGTTGCCACGGCGGTACAAGGTACCTTCGGTGATGGCCAACTTCTCGTTGAGTTTGGCTTCGTAGGGCGCACGAATTTTGGTAATGAGCGCTTCCATCTCTGGGTCAGCGGGCAGCATGTTGGAGAAGATGGGCAACAGCTTGTAGCGGAAGTCGGTGATCTTTTTGTTCTTCACTTCAAAGTCAAGCACGCCCAAGAACTTGCCGTTTGAACCCGCGTTGGTGACGATGGTCTTGCCGCCTTTGTTGTTGACCAAGGTAGCCACAGGCATACCGTCGTGGGTGTGGCCACCCATGATGGCGTCAATGCCGCTGACGCGACTGGCCATCTTTAAGTCCACGTCCATGCCGTTATGTGACAACACGACCACCACCTGCGCACCTTTGGCGCGGGCTTCGTCGACCATTTTTTGCATGTTTTCGTCTTGAATGCCAAAAGCCCAATCAGCCACCATGTAGCGTGGGTTGGCGATGGGTGTATATGGGAAGGCTTGGCCAATGATGGCGCAAGGCACACCATTCATTTCGCGAATGACATAGGGCTTGAACACCTGGTCGCCAAAGTCTTGGGTCTTGATGTTTTGCGCCACAAAGTCGACCTTGCCAGCAAAGTCTTTGTTCACAATTTCTTGCACGCGCTCCATGCCGTAGGTGAACTCCCAATGGCCTGTCATCACGTCAACGCCTAGCAATTTACAGGCGTCCACCATGTCTTGGCCATTGGTCCACAACGAGGTGGCCGAGCCCTGCCATGTGTCGCCGCCATCGAGCAGCAACGCGCCGGGGCGGCTGGCTTTGAGACGTTTGACCAAGGTCGACAAGTGTGAGAAGCCCCCCACTTTGCCAAAGCGACGAGCGGCGGTTTCAAAGTTGAGGTAACTCATGCCATACGCCTCTGCGCTGCCTGGGCGCACGCCAGCGGTCTTGAGCAAATGCTCGCCCACCAAGTGTGGCAACTTACCCTTCATGCTGCCCAGCCCAATGTTCACACTGGGTTCACGGAAGTAAATGGGTTTAAGTTGCGCATGGCAATCGGTCATGTGCAAAAAAGACACTTGACCAAACTTGGGTATGTCGTACAGACCTTTGGCCGCAACGCCTGCATCGGCTTGGGCGTAAGCGTTCATGTTCAGGCCAGCCATCGAGCCAGCGCCTATGACTTGCATGAATTCGCGTTTGGTTAAGTTCATATCAGCACCTACTTATTTATTGAGCGTAAAAAAACCGCAGGTGATGACTCATGCTGCGGCCCTAAATGTGATTACTTGTTGACAGGCGACGCGGGGTCGAGCAACAAAGCCATGACGTTTTTGATTTGAGCTTCGGTCAAGATGCCCTTGTGAGCAAAGCGAGGCATGTTGGAACATGCGTTGTAGGCACGTGCGTTTTGCAGCTTGCCCCAGGTGTATTCCACGATGGGTTTGGCTTCTGCACTGCTGGGGTTGGTCACGCCGCGAATCTTGCCGTAGTTGTAAAGGCTAGGGCCCAGCGTGCCGTAAGACAACTCTTCTTTGCTAATTCTGTGGCAGTTGTAACAGTTGCCGCCGTTTACAGAATCGTCCTTGTCGGTCCACGTTTTGCCAGCACCGCTTTGTGCCACTTTTTCGCCTTCTTTGAAGTCGCCCAAGTATTTGCCATCAGCGGGTGCTTTGATGGTTTTCATGTTGCGTGCTTCGATTTGGGCAGTCAGTTTGTCATCTAAAGCCACACCTGTGCGTTCAGACTCGTCGCACAAGCGGTTGTCTTCATCGGGGCTTAAACGGTCCAGCTTGGCTTGGCCTTGATCGCGGAAGGATCGACCCAAAATGTCTTGGGTGAGTTTGTCCAGGTCCGCGCCTGAAGGCATGGGCGCAGCACACGCGGTCAATAAGGCCACGGCAATAGCGCTTAAGGTGATTTGATATTTACGGTTCATTTTGCGTGGTCCTTATCGTTTGATCGCAGGCGCAATGGCTTCGCCACCTTTGCCGTTCACACCCATGTACACGCCCAAGGCGATGGTGGCATCGCTGCCAAACAAAGGGTAAGGAAAACGTTGTTGACGGTAACAATCGTTCAAACGTAACTGTGCTCCCCACATTTGGCCGTTGGACACGCGGTAAGCGGGCCAAGCTCCAAAGCCAGCGCCAGCGCCAGGGTTCTGGGTGAGGTTTGGCAAGTCTTGCAAACGAATGCGTTTGTCGTCTTGGCTGTGGCACGTGGCACAGGAAAAGTCGTGTGAGCCGCCACGCAAAAAGAACAGGCGTTTGCCCACTTCATACATCTTGCGTTCTTCGACATGGCGTTGCGAGAGGTTGAACTTCATGCCCTTAGATTCACCAGAAATCCAAGTGGCCAAAGCGGTCACGTTGCTTTGCTCGCCCCTACCAAAAGGTGTCTTGGCAATTTCTTCAGTGTTGAAACCTTGCAGCTCTTGCATGCATGTCACCAGACGTGACTCGAGGTCTTGCACACGCCCCGTATCAGAGAAGTAACGCGGCAATTCGACCCACGCACCTTTGAAGATGCCTGCGCCTTTGCCCAAATCACACTTTTCAAGTGATGCATTTTTGGGGCCGCGTTTTTGCTTCCATAGGTCTTCACCTTTGGCTTCAAACAACTCGGCAGGGTTGCCGTCTTGCAGCATTTGACGGTATTCGGCAATGCTGTCAGTTGACGATTTTTGAGCGAACGCAGCAGCCGACAAGCCAATGAGCCCTAAAGTAAAAATTAATTTCTTCATTTGTGTCTCCACTGCGTTCACGATCATCACGAAACGGTTGCTTCGTCAGTGCGAGTATCGCCTTTGTTGTCTTTCCAAACCACACCCACTTTGTCACCGGCCTTAGCGCCTTTGATTGTGAATTGCATGAATGGGTTCTTAGAAACGGCGGGGCCCCACTCGGCGGTCATGACGACTTTGCCGTTGAGAGTTGCGGTTACGTCTTGGATATGCCAAGCGGGAATAGTTTTACCGGTGCCGTCTTTGCGCTGACCGGATTCCATTTCGTGGCTCATCAAGACACGGATAGTTGCTTTATCGCCTGTTGCTTGGGCGCGAATGCGCATTGGATCTGCCATGTTTTTTCTCCTGAAATTTCTAAATTAGCCGCCGCAGCCGCCGAGTGTGACTTTGACTTCTTTCTTCGCAAAGAAAGCTTTGCCCTCATTGGTGATCGCGATAGCGTAAACGTCCGACGATTGGCCCATCTTGGCGCGTGTGGCGAAGTTAGCTTCCACTTCAGGCGACACGTTGAACATGGCAATCAAAGCAGAGGGGTTTTTCTCAACCAATAACAACACACGCTTGACGTTAGCCAAGGTGGTGTTCACACCCAAGGGAACCACGGCACCGTTTTCAGCGATGTCTGGACCAGTGATCGTGACATCTTTGCTTTCCACGGGGGCTGAGCCACCCATGGCTTTGACAGCTTCAGCAACACTTTTGGCGTCGAAGGCAGCTTTGTCAAACGCTTGTGCGTATTGTGGGAACAGGCCAGTTGAGGCCAAGAGGCCTGCTACCGCAGCGCTGTGCTTGAGGGTCTCGCGACGAGTTTGCATGTAATGCTCCTAAAAATGAGTGAAGGTTATTTTGCCGCACCGGCTGCAAGCCAGTTAGCCATGGTTTTGATATCTGCATCAGGCGCATTTTGCATGGGCATTGGGATGGGACCCCAAACACCGGAACCGCCCACCTTGATCTTGCCCACCAAATAGTCATTTTTTCCTAAATATTTTTTGGCAATGTCATTGAAGCTGGGTCCCACCACTTTGGAGTTTTGCGCATGACACGCGGTGCAGTTGTGCTTAGCCAACAAAGCCAAGGCGGGGTCAACCACTTTGACTGCTGGTTTAGCTGCGACAGGTGCTGCCGCAGTTATACCCGCAGCGGCTGATTTGCTTTCAGGCATCGCTGTATTCGCACCGTGCTGCTGTCCGACCAAACGGTTTTGGTCAGCCAAGTTGCCATGCGCATTGCGTGCGTAGTCGGGCAGCATAGAAGCCACATTGGCTTCAGGAACGCAGTCCTTCATGCATGCCACATTGGCGGTGTCGGCCTTGGGCGTACCGTTGAACTCTTTGCCAGCCCACATCGCATGCTTGGTGGTCATGCCGTTGCGGTTGGGCATGCGCTTTTGTACCTCGGCGATGTTTTTGTCGGTCAATACAAAGTTCTCTGGCACCACATCGGCCAAGCTCAACATGTAAGCGGTAACCGCATACACCTCGTCGGGCTTGAGTGACTTAGGTGAAGTCCAAGGCATGGCACGGTTGATGTAGTCCCAAAGTGTTGACACCGTGGCCACTTTCATCATGGTGGTGCGACCCGGAAAATCTGCCCGCTTTAAGTTAGCCACGTTGCCGTTTTTGATATCGTCTTTGGTCGTGCCGCCCACCAAGGGGCTGAACACTTCGTTGGACTCACCAAACACACCGTGGCAATGGGCGCACTTGGCTTCCCACAGGTCTTGGCCTTGGGCGACCGAACCTGAACCAGCGGGCAAACCTTTGAAGTCAGGGCGGACATCGATGTCCCATGCGGCCACTTCTTTGGCGGTGGCCGGACGGCCCACGCCTGGGTAAGCCGTGCTTTGTGCGCTGGCAAAACCAGCAACAGCCAATAGGGCTGTGGTCAAAAAAACTTTACGAAACTTGGACATTCTTGACCTCGCCGTTTTCTTGCACCAACCAAGATTGGATGGCGTTGTTGTGATAAATCGAACGGGTGCCACGCGCAGCACGCAAGTGCTTGTAGGTGGGTTGCACATAACCGGTCTCGTCGGTGGCACGACTTTGGATGATGGCGGGCTTGCCATCCCACACCCAGTCGATGTTAAAGCGGGTCAAGGCTTTGCTGAGCACCGGCGTTTCCAAACGGGCTTGGCGCCAGTTGCGGCCACCGTCCACAGACACGTCGACTTTTTTGACCTTGCCACGGCCCGACCATGCGAGGCCCGTGATGTTGTAAAAACCTTTATCCAACAGCACTTGACCGCCAGAGGGCGTGGTGACCACGCTCTTGCACTCTTGGATGTTGGTGTACTGACGGTGTTGCCCATCGGGCATCAAGTCCATGTAGTGCACGGCCTCGTCTTTGGCGGCGTAGGGCATGTCGCCCACTTCAATGCGGCGCAGGTACTTGACCCAACTCACACCTTGAATGCCTGGCACGATCAACCGCAAGGGGTAACCGTTTTCAGGGCGCAACATTTCGCCGTTTTGGCCATAGGCCACCAGCACTTCGCCTGACAAGATGAGGCTCATCGGAATGGTGCGGGTCATGGATGAACCGTCGCCACCCTCGGCCAAAATAAATTTGGCTTTCTTGAAATCAGCGCCTGCGATTTCGAGCAAGGTGATCAAAGGCACGCCTGTGAACTCGCTGCACGACACCATGCCATGTGTGTATTGCACAGTGGGCACCGCCACGTTGCCCCACTCCACGGCTGTGTTCGCACCGCACTCGATGAAATGAAAACGCGACACGGAAGGCAAGCGCATGATTTCGTCCATGGTAAAAACATTGGGTGTTTTCACCATGCCGTTGATCATGAATCGGTGTTTGGAGGGGTCGATGTCCCACCAGCCTTGGTGGTGACGCTCGAAGTGCAAACCGCTCGGTGTAACGATGCCAAACAAAGACTGCAAGGGCGCAAACGACACCGAGGCTTGTGTGGTTTGGGTCAAGCCAGGGCTTTGACGACGCTGCACGTTGGATTCGAACTTAGACGTTACGCCATAGCCATTGTTGGCGGCCACGCCTTGGCCAAGGCCCGTGGTGTGCTCAGGCAAGTTCAAGATATTGGGATCACCGCCCTCAACAGGCACAGGATTACCCTGAGATAAAGCCATAGGTGCAGCAGCACCAGCGGCAGCAGCGGCAAATGCGTTACGAATGAAATCGCGGCGGTCTTTTTTGCTTTCCGTGATGACAGTACTAATGCCGTCACGGTTTAAAAAGTTTTCGGGCGCTTTTTGGATGCGTCCCGATTGAATGCCATCTGGTTTTTTCACAGACAGTCCTTCCAGATCAAGTTATATATCAACAGCAACTAATATAAATCATCTCTGATACTAAGGCCATCGGGTTTTCACCGTAAACCAAATTAGCTCAGCGAAATTTATAGTGTTGTTTGTTCAGGACAGCCGCCACGGCGTTGGTGTCTTCAGGAAAAAATCCGAGATTCAACTCGGTGTTGCAATACTCCACCATGCCGCGCAAAGCACCTGCCGTGTTGATGCGACCTTTGGGCCTGTAGATAGCGCTGCCATCACCGCCGACGCGGCGAATGTGACATTCATTGCATTGATTTTCGGCAATCAGCTTTTCACCGACTTTAAGGTCTGCATCTTTGAAAAGTGCATGCTGCTGGGCATTGGCAAAGCCTGCCGTCAAGAACAGGAACAAAACCGCATACTTTTTCATGCCATGTCTCCTTTTACTTTTATGTCAATAGCTCGGGTAACAACACCTTGTAATGTCGCCCATTTTTGTCAATCGGCACGATCACACCGGCACGCACCAAGGATGTCACCTCGCGGCTGACCGTTTCAAGCTTCAAATCCATCATGGCGCCCATGTCATCACGACTAAACAAGGTGGCAGTGCCGTCTTGCGACACCTCATGCATTTTGAGAATGAAATGTTGTACGCGTTGGCGTGCGCTACCAAAGTTCAACTCGGCCAGCCAATCTTCCGCTTGCTTCAACGCGCTTTGCCACTTTTCCATAAGTTTGCGATGCAAGCGCGGGCTGTTGGCCCCGAGTTGGTGAATCACGTCAAGCGGGATGCGGCACAACGAAACTTCGCTCAAAGCCACGGCTTGGCTGTCGTATTGGCCTGTGGCCAAGGCTTCAAGGCCCACCACGTCACCGGCAAACAGCACGCGCACCACACGCTCTCGGCCATCCGAAGTGACGCGCACCAGCTTAACCAGCCCCTTACGCAGGGTGAACACGCCCAGAGCTTTGTCTGACTCGTCGTACAACGATTGCCCAGACTGATAAACCAAGTCATCAATGGGAGCGTGAATGAGGTTGAAGTCTTGTTCATTTAAATCAGCAAACAACACCATCTCGCGAATACCGCAATTACGGCAGTCGGATGTACCGCGCCAAGCTGATTCCGTCTTAATCGGGATCATGCGCCAGCCACTACACGGCGTGCCACCGCCAATTGCTCATCCAAGTAAGCGCCGTAAAAATCAGGCAAATAAGCGCCTTTCAACCGTGTGGCCACTTCACGCCCTTGTGCGCCGAAGAACAACACCGTAGGCGCCAACTTAATGCCCTGCTTGCGCACCCATGCATCGTGCGTCAACGGCGTGCCATCAAAGTCAGCCAAGGTGCGATGGTCACGCATGTCGACCTGCACCACCTGCAACCCAGTGGCACGCAAAGGCTGTAAATAGTTTTCTCGCACTACTTTGCAAAAGGCACAGCCCTGCAAACTGACCATCACCACCAAGGGCTGCTTTTGCCGCAAAGCGAGGGTCAAGGCATCCGACAAAGCATCCGTAGTAGGCAGGATCACAGGGGCAGCCACAGCCAGCGAAACACCCCAGCCAGCCACACCCAGAGCGGCCATTGATAAGCCAAGACCTTGTATGGCGTGACGACGAGACAAACGAGGCGTGTGCATCACTTGGCTTCTTGCTCCATGAGCAAATAGGTGTTGTAGGCGTTCATGCGGTTGGCTGATTTGAATAGGGGCATTTTCTCGAACTTTGACCAATCCGTGCTGCTGTAGGCGTTTTCGAACGGCTCCATGTCTTTAGCGGCGCGACCCATGGTCTCGCGCAGATAGATGAGGTAGTCACGCGTGAGAGTCATATCGGCCTTGGCATCGTTGGAGATGGGACCGTGGCCAGGCACCACCCAACGGGTGTCAAACTTAAGCAGGCTTTGCATGGCCTCTATCCAATGGCGGCTGTCTGCTTGACCTACAAAAGGAATGCGATTACGAAACACCAAGTCGCCCGCGAACAGCACTTTTTGCTGGCGTAAGTACACCACCAAGTCTTCCGCTGTGTGTGAGGGACCCACAGGCTGGATGTCAAAACGCACACCACCCACGGTCAACATTTTGGAGCCCGTCAGCCATTCGTCGGCAGGCACCAAACGAGTTTTTTCGTCCACCCACGGCCAAAGCTCTTGACGCGAAGCCTCTAAGCGTAAACGTGCCGTGTCGGAGGTCAGGTACTCACGCGCGGCGCCATGCGCCACTATGCGTGCGCCCAAATCTTTAAACACCTGCAAACCATAAATATGGTCAGCGTGGTAATGCGTCAGCACCACGGTGTGTATGGGTTTTTTTGTCACCTTGGTAATTTCAGCCAACAATCGTCGTGCAAGCTCGGGGGAGCCCAACGCATCGATCACCACCACGCCCGCAGGTGTGACGACAAAGCCCGCATTGGAGATGAAGTTTTGATTCGCCGACGAACCCATCTCGGAAACGCCCTGCACGTAATACACATTGGGGACCACTTGTTTGGCTTGCATCAGCGGCTTGATCGCCGCAACTTGGGGCAAAGTTTTTTCTGCGTGCGCAGAGCCGCCAAAGCTCGCGCAACCCAGCCACAAACTCACGCACAGTGAACGAACGAAAAGAACTTTCACAATTACTTCTCCAAAAAAAATATCTAGCACAGTCGCTTTTGATGTGTATCAAGAATCGCGCAAGCTATGGCACTTAGCATAGTACAAATATAAGCATAGACTAAACCATATGAACCTCACCGCATTCAATGAAGCCTATGGCGAACCCTATGTTTTAGCCACGGGCGGTTTGCTTGTCGGCTTGTTATTTGGTTTCTTCGCACAGCGCTCCAAGTTTTGCCTGCGCGCAGCAGTGATCGAGTTTTGGCACCACCAGTTTGGCGAGAAGTTGTCGGTGTGGTTGCTTACCTTCTCAGCGGCTGTCATTGCTATTCAAGGTTTGATTGTTTTGGGCGGCCTGGATGTCAGCACCGCACGCCAACTGGCTTCGCGTGGCAGCCTGTCTGGGGCATTGGTGGGTGGCTTGTTGTTCGGCGTAGGCATGATCATGACGCGCGGCTGCGCCAGCCGCTTACTTGTCTTGTCGGCTACCGGCAACTTGCGTGCGTTGCTATCGGGTTTAATTTTTGCGGTTACCGCGCAATCGGCCCTGTCGGGCGCGCTGTCACCCTTGCGCGAAGAAATCAGCACTTGGTGGACCGTCGAAGGTGGTAGCAGCCGTGACCTGCTATCCATTTTGGGCTTGAGCCACACCACCGGCTTGATGATTGGCTGCGTGTGGCTATTGGCTGCTCTTTACTTCACCACACGAACCACGCAGCGGGCTTGGATGTGGGTGGGCGGCATTGGCACGGGCTTGAGCGTCGCGCTGGCTTGGTGGTTTTCTTACAGCGTGTCTAAAGCGTCATTTGAAGTGGTGCACATTCAAGGCATCACCTTCAGCGGTCCATCGGCCGAGTGGCTGATGCGCGTGTTGGCCCCCAACCCTCCTGGCATTGGCTTTGACTTTGGTTTGATGCCCGGTGTGTTCTTGGGCTCCTTCTTTGCGGCATGGATAGGCAAAGAGCTCAAGCTTGAAGGCTTTAAAGATGGCTATGCCATGCGCCGCTATATCGTGGGTGCTGTCTTCATGGGATTTGGCGCGATGCTGGCTGGCGGTTGCGCCGTGGGTGCGGGCGTGACGGGTGGATCGATATTTGCATTAACCGCATGGGTCTCCCTCATTGGCATGTGGATGGGAGCAGGTTTGGTTGACCGTTGGTTAGACGCACCGCCGGCCAGCGCACCCAACTTGATACAGCCCTAATCCGAACTAACTACTTCGAATTCATACGGTATAGTTTTATGTGTGGATCGGCGTCATCAGTGGGTAAACCCCGTGATGGCGTTTTCACATTCTGGATATATTACTGATCACTGATTGATTTACTCCGTTCAAAGAGGTCTCGATGAAAACAACATCTCCCCACTTGTTACGCCTACTTGCCGCTACAGCCTTGACACTCAGTGTGAGCGCCACTGCTCACGCCCAAGACAAAGCCACGCAGCTGCACAACCGCGCCACGGCCGCCATGTGCGCCAACTGCCACGGCACCGAGGGCCGCACCGTCGAGGGTTCAGCTATTCCATCCTTGGTGGGCATGCCCAAGGAATACCACGTGTTGCAAATGCAAGCTTTTAAAAATGGAACACGACCTGCAACAGTGATGCACCAAATCACCAAAGGCCTGACCGATGCCCAAATTGACACCATCGCCAGCTACTACGCTGCTACCAAGCGTTAATCAAGGATCTATCATGAAACGTCGCAGCTTTGTTCAAGCCTCTATGGCGCTTGGTTCGTTGGGTGCTCTTGGTAGCATGATGGGGTGTGCCTCTGTAGGCCGCGTTCCCGAAAAAGCACGTGTGATCGTGGTGGGGGGCGGCTATGGCGGCGCGACCGCTGCCAAGTATGTGCGCATGTTGTCAGACTACAAAATTGACGTCACGATGATTGAGCCCAGTGGTGATTTTGTGTCTTGCCCAATTTCTAACTTAGTGATTGGCGGCAGTAAAACCATGGCTGACATCACCACACCGTACGACAAGTTGTCGGGCAAACACGGTGTCAACATTATTCGCGACTACGTGGCCAGCGTGGACCCCGTCAAGAAAACCGTCACCTTGGCCAGTGGGCCCTCGATTCGCTACGACAAGCTGATCATGTCGCCCGGCATTGACTTGATGCTCAACACCGTCGAAGGTTTGAAAGAAGCCCAAGCCTCAGGCCAAATTTTGCAAGCGTGGAAAGGCGGCCCAGAAACGCTTGCCTTGCGTAAGCAACTAGAAGCCATGGACGATGGCGGCGTGTTTGCCATCACCATTCCCGAAGCGCCATACCGCTGCCCACCCGGACCGTACGAGCGTGCCAGTCAAGCTGCACATTACTTCAAACAACACAAGCCCAAGTCCAAGGTGCTTATCTTGGATGCCAACCAAGACGTCACATCTAAAGGGCCGCTGTTCAAAAAGTTCTGGGCTGACAACTACAAGGGCATATTGGAGTACGTGCCACAACACAAAGTGGTGGCGGTGGACGCCAAGACCAACACCTTGAAGTTTGATGTGCAAGACGACATCAAAGCCAACGTGCTCAACGTGTTGCCTGCCATGCGCGCCGGTGGCATTGCGGTGCAATCAAACTTGGCCAACGTCAACGCACGCTGGTGTGGTGTGCATTACCAAACCTTTGAGTCCACGCAGGCCAAAGACATTCACGTCATTGGCGACTCCATCATGTTGGCCCCGCTCATGCCCAAGTCTGGCCATATGGCCAACTCGCATGGCAAGGTCACCGCTGCAGCCATCGTGGCGCAACTGTCAGACATGCCCGTCAACCCATCACCGTTCCTCAGCAACACCTGCTACAGCTTTGTGAACGACAAACTGGTGGTGCACGTGGCCTCAGTTCACCAATACGACGCCAAAGACAAGACCTACAAAACCGTACCTGGTTCTGGCGGAGTGTCCACAGCGCCCAATGAGCTGGAAGGCATTTACGCGTGGAACTGGGCCCAAAACATTTGGGCCGATAGCTTGATGTGAGAATCTTTTTGTATGAACATACTTAAATCCGTCTTTCACACACTTGCCGCCATGACACTTGCATTGAGCTTTGGCGCAGTGCAAGCGCAAGACATCAAGGTGGCCTACCACGTCAACACGGGTGTTGACACAGCGGCAGCCATCTTGGGCAATGTGCGCAACCACTTGAACGCCGACGCCTCGGCAAAAATCGTCGTGGTCACGCACGGTGCGGGCATTGACTTTTTATTGGATGGTGCCAAAGACAACAAAGGCCGCGAGTTCAGCGGCATCGTGTCTGACCTTTCAAGCAAAGGCGTGCAATTTCGCGTGTGTAACAACACACTGACCTCACGCAACATCGACGCCAACAAAGTCTCGATGGATGCCAAGATCGTGCCGTCTGGCGTATCCGAAGTCGCGCGTTTACAGTCCAAAGAAGGCTACGTTTACCTCAAGCCTTAGTGCGCAATATCGCTGTCAATGGCGATTTGCGTACACACAGCACGGCAAAGTGTCACCACGCGCTCGTTGATGATGCGGTAGTAAATTTGAACGCCTTCACGGCGACGGCCCAAAATTTTAGATTTGAACAAGGTGTTCAAGTGCTGAGACATATTGGGCTGTGTGGTGTCGATTTCTTCCAGCAACTGGCCTACATTTTTTTCTTCCGTGCACAAGCAATTGATGATTTTCAAACGCATGGGCGCAGACATAACCCGAAAGGTTTCTGCGGCCAAGTGAAACATCTCATCTAAATCGGCGCTATCGGATGACGCCTGTTTAGAAGTCTTTGCACGTACCTTCAACGCTTTGACAGGCGCTTTAACCACTTTGGCTGTTGCCTTTACTGCTTTGGCAGCAGGCTTAAGCGTCAGTTTTTTTGTTGCAGGTTTTTTCACCGTCACAGCTTTTGCTTTGACGGGAGATGGGGTTAATTTGTTAGTTGCCATATTTGAAAAAGGATATCACTTGCACAGATCAGCCACTGTCGCTTGCAGGTCTACCGCCCACTCACGGCGGTTGCGCCCATCGGCAGTTTGCGTGTCGCCGTAGCGCACTTGCGCCAGCAAAGGCGGCGCGCACAACGTGCGCCATAGTGAGCCAATTAAGGTGTCGTTATCACGGTAGCACGGGGCTAGGCTAATGTCGTGGGTGTGGGCATCCATGAACTGCAAGGCAATAGGTTGAATGGGGGCATTCACCGAAATGGCAGCTTGCAGCAAGTTGGCATGAAACGGCAAAAGCGTGATGCCGTCGCCCGTGCCCCCTTCGGGGAACACCGCCAGCACGTGGCCTTGCTGCAAGGCCTCAGCCATTTGATGCACCACGCGCAGAGCATCGCGGTTGGAAGATCGCTCGATGTATAGCGAGCCGCCACCTGTGGTGAGTAAGCCCAACACAGGCCAGTCGCGAATTTCAGACTTGGCCACAAAGCGGCAATGGCAAGCCGCATGCATGACCAAAATATCAAGCCACGAAATGTGATTGGCCGCCATCAACACGGGACCGTGAGCTGGGTGGCCTTTGACGCGCACCTCAATGCCGATGGCAGACAACATGCCACGAGCCCAAACCTCAACATAGCGGGCTTGCTGATCGTCGCTGTAGCTGGGGAATTTGTTACGAATGTCCCAATACGCCACCCAGATGCACCCGATGACGCGCACAAACTTCACTAGTGCCAACAAGTGCTTCATCAAGCCACCCTGTAAGCGATGCGGCCGGCCACCAGGGTGGCTTTGACGCGAGCGGGCATGACCATGCCCGTCATGTCAAACGCAAACGGCGTGTGCTTGCCTTGGCTGTGCAACGCATCGGGTGTGACCTGCCATTCAACTGCGGGATCAAACACCACCACATCGGCCACGCCACCCACATGCAACCGGCCCAAGCTGTTGCTCATGTCACGTGGCATGCCCTGCACCTTGCCCAACACCTTGGCAGGTTGCGCGGTTAGCACGTCGAGGGCGCGCATCACGCTTACTTTGCTTTCTTGCGCCCACTTGAGCGAAAGGCTAAGCAATAGCTCTAGGCCCGTCGCACCCGACTCGGCTTCGGCAAATGGCAGCGCCTTGCCATCGATGTCGATGGGCGTGTGGTCTGACACCAAAGCGTCGAGTGTGCCGTCGGCCAAAGCGGCACGCAGGGCATCGCGGTCACGTTGTTGGCGCAACACGGGGGTCACGCGGGCGCGGCTGTCGAAGTAGCCAATGTCGTGATCGGTCAGGTGCAAAGAATTGATGCTCACGTCTGCCGTCACAACCAAGCCTTCTTGCTTGGCAGCCCGCACCAGCTCAACACCTTCGGCGCTAGAGATGCGGCACAGGTGCACGCGGGCTTTGGTACTGCGCATCAGCGCAAAGATGGTGTGCAGGGCAATGGTCTCTGCCGCCACAGGCACGCCACTCAAACCCAAGCGGGTGGCCAGCGGACCGCTGGCGGCCACGCCTTTGCCCAGATGCATGTCTTGTGGGCGCAGCCACACGGTGTAGCCAAAGGTCGATGCGTATTGCAAAGCGCGTTGCAACACTTGTGTGTTTTCCAAAGGCACTTCGGCTTGGCTAAAGCCCACGCAACCTGCGTCGGTGAGGTCTGACATTTCGGTCAGCACTTCACCCTTCAAGCCACGCGTGAGCGCGCCTAGTGGAAACACGCGTGCGCACTGCAACTTTTCGGCGCGGAACTTGAGCATTTCAATCAGGCCGGGCTCGTCCAACACGGGGTCGGTGTCGGGTGGGCACACCAGGCTGGTCACACCACCGGCTACAGCGGCCATGAGCTCGGAGGCCAACATGCCTTCGTGCTCGTAGCCGGGTTCACGCAAGCGCACTTGCAAGTCGACCAAGCCAGGGGCAACGATGCAGCCTTTGGCATCTATCGTTTGCTCTGCTTTGAAATTGGCTGGCAATTTGTCGCCCGACTTAGCGTCACTTTTCACAATTGCCACGATGTGACCCTCAGCCACCGCCACATCAGCCACGTGGTCAAAGCCAGAGGCGGGGTCGATGACACGACCGTTTTGTATCAAGATGTTCATGCTTCATTTCCCGCCACGATGGACATCACGGCCATGCGCACTGCAATACCAAACGTCACCTGCGACAAGATGACACTTTGCGGCCCATCGACCACGGCTGAGTCAATCTCCACACCTCGGTTGATGGGGCCCGGGTGCATCACGATCGCGTCGGGTTTGGCCAGTTGCAGCTTCTCTGGCGTGAGGCCAAAAGATTTGAAATATTCTTGGCTCGATGGAAGCAATGCACCGCTCATGCGTTCGTTTTGCAAGCGCAGCGTGATAACCACATCGCAGTCCTTGATGCCTTCTTCAAGGTTGTTAAACACCTTCACGCCCATGGCCGACAAGTCACTGGGCACCAAGGTTTTAGGGCCCACCACGCGCACTTCGGCGCAGCCCAGTGTGGTGAGCGCGTGAATGTCCGAGCGCGCCACACGCGAGTGCAACACGTCACCCACGATGGCCACGGTGAGGTTGGTGAAATCTTTTTTGTAGTGGCGGATGGTGTACATGTCCAGCAAACCCTGCGTGGGGTGTGCGTGACGGCCGTCACCGGCGTTGATGACATGCACGTGCGGCGCGACGTGTTCGGCAATGAGGTAAGGCGCACCCGACTCGCTGTGGCGCACCACAAAAATATCTGCGGCCATCGCGCTCAGATTGGCGATGGTGTCGAGCAACGACTCGCCCTTGGCAGCGGATGAACGTGCGATGTCGAGGTTGAACACATCGGCCGACAAACGCGTGGCGGCAATCTCGAACGTGGTGCGTGTGCGTGTGCTGTTTTCAAAGAACAGGTTGAACACGCTTTTTCCCCGCAGGAGTGGCACCTTCTTCACTTCGCGGTCGTTGACCGAAACAAAGTTGGCAGCTGTGTCCAAGATGTGGGTGAGGATATTGCGTGACAAACCTTCGGTGGAGAGCAGGTGTATCAGCTCGCCGTTTTTGTTAAGTTGGGGGTTGCGCTTGTAGAGCATGTCTGGCCTTTATTCGGTCTCGACCGAAAAGTTAAATTGCCCATTGGCCTCAACCGTCAGCGCCAGCGATTGGGTGGCTGGCAGTGCCACACGTGCTGCGGCAAAGTCGGCCTGAATGGGCAGCTCGCGGCCACCGCGGTCCACCAACACAGCCAGTTGCACATGGGCAGGACGGCCGTAGTCAAACAATTCATTGAGCACGGCACGAATGGTGCGGCCGGTGTACAGCACGTCGTCCAGCACGATGAGGTGTGCGCCGTTCACTTCAAACGGCAGCTTGGTTTGGCCGCCATCAGCCAAGCCGCGTTGCGCAAAGTCGTCGCGGTGCATGGCCGATGAGATGCTGCCGGCTTCGCCTTCCAAAGCCAAATCTTTTTGCAAACGTGCAGCGAGCCAAGCGCCACCCGAGGTGATGCCCACCAAACGTGTGGTGGGTGTGAGCATGCTGCGCACGCCTTTGAGCAGCTCGGTGTACAAGCTTTCTGCATCCAACATGAGGTTGCCGTGGGTACTCATAAGTTCTCTCGAAAAAATTGATTGAGGATGATGCAAGCCGATGCAGCGTCTGCATCTTTGGCACCTTGGCTGTGCGCTTCGGTGGTGCTGTAACGCTCGTCCACTTCAAAAACCGGCAGGTTGAAACGCCCATTCAACTGGCGTGCAAATTTTTTGGCCTTGGCCGTGTTTTCGTGCGCGGCACCATCGGGGTGATAAGGCACGCCCACCACCAGCGCGTTGGGCTGCCATTCGGCAATGCGTTGGGTAATCAGTGGCCAACGGGCCTCGCCCTCGGCATTGACAGTGGCTTGCGGCTGCGCCTCACGCAACAAGCGGCTGCCATAGGCCACGCCGGTGCGTTTGACGCCAAAGTCAAACGCGAGAAAAGATTGAAAGTGATCAGGCACGGCAGGCTTGGGCGCAGTTGCCAAAGGTGCGGCTTGTTCAGTCATGAATGCCCCACCTCGCCGGAGAGCATCCAAGGCTCAAGGCCCAGCAGTTTCATGGCTCTTGCGTAGCGTTGGTCGACAGGCGTGTCAAAAATCACCGCCATGTCTGCACCCACCGTCAGCCAACTGTTTTCGGCCAACTCAGACTCCAGTTGGCCTTCACCCCAGGCCGAGTAGCCCAAGGAAATCAACACACGCTTGGGGCCAGCGCCCATGGACAGGGCTTCGAGCACGTCTTTGGAGGTGGTCATCTCTAGGCCGCCGGGGATGGCCATGGTGGAGGCGTAGACCGATTCTTTGTCGCTCACAGCGGTGAGCACGGCCGCATCTTCGGCTGCCTTAACCAATTCAATCACCTCAGCCACAGGCTCAGCCTCATGGCTCCACAACCCATCGTGCAACACAAATCCACGCTCGGTGTGTACGGGGCCGCCTTGCAACACAGGGGCATTCATCAGGTCTTGCCGGTGCAGGGGCAAGTCGACTTTTTCAAACAAGCCCTTCATCGACAGTTCACCTGGTTTGTTGATCACCAAGCCCATCGCGCCGCGTTCGCTGTGCTCGCACACATAGACCACGCTTTTGGCAAAAGTCTCGTCCTCCAAACCGGGCATGGCAATTAGAAAATGATGCGTGAGGTTGATGGAGAGAGAATCAGCAGACATACCGTAATTTTAAAGGGTGAACATGCCTAGCCAATCGTCTAAATCCACACACCATTTGCCCCACGTGGACAAGGGTCTGATGTGGTTTCGTCGCGACCTGCGTGCGTTTGACAACGCAGCCCTTTTTCAAGCGCTCAAAAGCTGCAAACACGTGCATTGTGTGTTCGTGTTCGACAAGGCCATTTTGGACAGCCTGCCCCGTGCTGACCGCCGTGTGGAGTTCATCCGCGAGTCACTGGTGGCGCTGGACGCCGAGCTGCACGCCGTGGCTGGCCAAGCGGGTGCGGGCCTGATCGTGCGCCACGCCGTGGCAGCGCATGAAGTGCCGCGCTTGGCCCACGAGTTGGGCGTGCAAGAGGTGTTTGCCAACCACGACGACGAGCCCGATGCGCAGGCACGCGACGCCCAAGTGCGCGGCAGCTTAGCGAACTTTGGCATTGGTTTTCAAACCTTCAAAGACCATGTGATTTTTGAGCGTAGCGAGGTGTTGACGCAAATGAGCAAGCCTTACGGCGTGTTCACGCCCTACAAAAACGCGTGGTTACAAAAGGTGAACGACTACTATTTAAAGTCTTACCCCGTGGGTAAATACATCAAAGCCTTGGCCGCACGGCCACCAGCCTACCAACTGGCTGTGCCTAGCTTGGCAGACCTTGGCTTTGAAGCCACCAACCTCAGCAGCTTGCATGTGCCCACGGGCAGCCCCGGCGGCCTGGCTTTGTTTGAAGACTTCTTTGACCGCATGGACCGTTACGACGAAACACGCAACTTCCCCGCCATCAAAGGCCCCAGCTACCTAAGCGTGCACTTGCGCTTCGGCACGGTGTCGATTCGCCAGTTGGCATCCACCGCGCTCAAGCGCATGCGGGTGGGCTCGGCCGGTGCTGAGGTGTGGCTGTCAGAGCTGATTTGGCGCGATTTTTATCACCAAATCTTGCATCACCATCCGCGTGTGGTGACGGGTGCTTTCAAACCCGAATACAACGACATCAAGTGGGACCATCACAAGCAAGCCAAAGAACTGTTTGCCGCGTGGTGCGAGGGCCGCACGGGCTATCCGTTGGTGGATGCGGCCATGGCGCAGATCAACCAAACTGGCTACATGCACAACCGCCTGCGCATGGTGGTGGCCAGCTTTTTGACCAAAGACCTTGGCATCGATTGGCGCTGGGGCGAGCGCTATTTTGCCGAGCACCTGAACGACTTTGACCTTGCTGCCAACAACGGCGGTTGGCAATGGGCCAGCTCGAGCGGCTGCGATGCGCAGCCCTACTTTCGCATCTTCAACCCCACCAACCAAAGCGAAAAGTTTGACCCAGAAGGCAAGTTCATTCGCCGCTATGTGCCCGCGCTGGCCAAACTCAATAACAAAGCCATCCACGCACCATGGCTGGCCAAACCTTTGGAATTAGAAGAAGCGGGATTGGTACTGGGCCGAGATTACCCAAGACCCATCGTGGACCACGCCGAGGCGCGCACGCGCACGCTGGAGCGGTATGCGGTGGTGAAGAAAGTGAAGTAAGGAACGAGGCTATTCGCCACGACAGCACTTAGGCGCTGTCACTCCCCTTTGAGTGCCGCCAACACTTGCGGCTGCGGCTCGCGCACGCTGCCCACCGCGAAGTGTTGCAGCAAGCGGCTCACTTCTTGGGCGCCGCTGAGGCTGGTTTTGATGTCATCGGCCACGCGCTTGGCGCGCAAGCGGGCCAGTTGCACAGCCAACGAATCGGCCACTTGTTGCACAGCCGTCAGCTGAACATCTTCAGCCAGTTGGGCCATGCTTTGCACGTCGAGCTGGGCTTCGATGGGCAGGTCTGACTCGGGCGATTCTGACCAATCGTTGAGGATGCTGACCAAGCGCTGCGAAATCACGTCGGCCTGCTCTAAAAACAGCAAGTGGTTGATGACTTGCAGGCTGTCGTCCATGGGTTTGTCGTGCGCGTTGAACTGCTCACGCAGCTGCAAACCACTTAGCACTTGCGAGGCTGCATTGGCCTCGGGCTCTTGAATGCTGCGGTTGGGGGCCAAGCGCAGACCTTCAAAAAAGTGGGTGGCCAACGACCAAAAGGTACGCCAGCCCGCCAGCGTTTCAGCGTCTAGCTGACGCTGGCACAAAAGCTCTAACTCGCGTGCTGCTTGCAAATTCACAGCAGGCCGCTGGCGCAGCAAGGCTAAGACATGGCTTTCAAACTGCGCACGAACTTCCATGGGAATTAGATTTGCACCATTTCAAAGTCTTCTTTGCGCGCGGCACACTCTGGACACGTCCAGTTCATGGGCACATCGGCCCAAGCGGTACCGGGGGCAATGCCGTGCTCAGGCGCGCCGGCCTCTTCGTCGTAAATCCATCCACAAATCAGACACATCCAGGTATTAGCCACAGTATTTCTTTCGTCAACGCATAGAATGTTTTGTATTGTATCGACCCACTTATGGCGCTAGAAAACACCCCCCTACCTCCCGAAAATGCCCTGTCTGACGAAACCAGCGGAGCACCTCCCTGCATTTTGGTTTTCAATGCCAGCGACCCCAGCGGGGCGGGCGGCTTGTCAGCTGACATCTTGGCTGCAGCCTCTGTCGGTGCACACGCACTGCCGGTGGTGACGGGCGCCTACATGCGCGACACGGCTGAAATTTTTGACCACATTGCCTTCGACGACGATGCGGTGGCCGAGCAAGCTCGCAGCGTGCTGGAAGACGTGAGTGTGCAAATCATCAAAGTCGGGTTTTGCGGCACCCCAGATAACCTGAGTGTGATTGCCGAAATCAGCGCCGACTATGCCGAAGTGCCCGTTGTTGCCTACATGCCCAACCTGTCGTGGTGGGAAGACGAAAAGATTGACGCTTACCTAGACGCGTTTCACGAACTGATATTGCCCCAAACCACTGTGCTGGTGGGCAACCACAACACCTTGTGGCGCTGGTTGCTACCCGACTGGAGCAACGAGAAAAGTCCCAGCCCGCGCGATATTGCCCGCGCTGCTGCCGAAGTGGGCGTGCCCTACGTGCTGGTGACGGGCATCAACCACCCCGACCAACACATTGAAAACGCCTTGGCTACGGCCCACACAGTGATGGTGAGTGAGCGCTTTGAGCGCTTTGACGCCTTGTTCTCTGGCGCTGGAGACACCCTGAGCATCACACTGGCTGCCGTGCTGGCCGCTGGCACCGACCTAGAGCTGGCGACACGCGAAGCCCTGAACTACCTTGACCAAAGCCTCAACTGTGGCTTCCGACCAGGCATGGGCCACGTGCTGCCCGACCGCATGTTTTGGGCCGAAGAAGACACTGAAGGTGAGGAAGGTGATGCCACCGATGGCTTGCCCGCCACCGCCGAAGACTTCTCGCTACCCCGATACGAAACCAAACATTGACCCCTAAAAAACCATGACCGATCTGAACCAAACCCTGTTTGACCGCGCTGCTCAAGTCATCCCCGGTGGCGTGAATTCACCCGTACGTGCATTTCGAGCGGTGGGTGGCACACCCCGCTTTGTGCAACGCGCCCATGGCGCTTACTTTTGGGATGCCAACGGCCAAAAGTACATCGACTACATCGGCTCTTGGGGCCCCATGATTTTGGGTCACGGCAACCCTGTTGTGTTGGAAGCCGTGCAAAAAGCAGCCTTGGATGGCTTCTCATTCGGCGCGCCCACCGAGCGCGAGATTGAGCTGGCTGAAGAAATCTTGAAGCACGTGCCGTCCATGGAAATGGTGCGCTTGGTTAGCTCGGGCACAGAAGCGGGCATGAGTGCTTTGCGCCTGGCTCGAGGTGCCACGGGCCGGAGCAAGTTCATCAAATTTGAAGGTTGCTACCACGGCCACTGCGACGCGTTGTTGGTCAAAGCAGGCTCGGGCCTCGCCACCTTTGGTAACCCCACCAGCGCGGGCGTGCCGCCTGAAGTCGTGCGCGACACCCTGGTGCTGGAGTTCAACAACATTGAGCAACTTGAGGAGACCTTCAAGTTGCACGGCAAAGAACTCGCCTGCGTGATGATTGAGCCCATTGCAGGCAATATGAACTTTGTGCGTGCCAGCGTGCCGTTTATGAAACGCTGCCGTGAGCTGTGTACCGAATACGGCGCACTGTTTGTGTTTGACGAAGTGATGACGGGTTTTCGCGTGGCACTGGGCAGCGCGCAAAGCGTGTACGCCAAACTCATCCCCGGCTTCAAGCCTGATGTGACCGTGCTGGGCAAAGTCATTGGCGGCGGCATGCCCTTGGCAGCGTTTGGTGGCCCTCGCGCCATCATGCAGCAGTTGGCCCCCACCGGTCCCGTGTATCAAGCGGGCACCCTCAGCGGCAACCCTGTGGCCACCGCGTGCGGCCTGGCTACCTTGCGCGAAATTGCCAAGCCTGGCTTTTATGAAGCACTGGGTGCGCGCACACAAAGCTTGGTGGATGGCCTCACGGGCGCAGCGTCCAAAGCAGGTGTGCCCTTTAGCGGCGACTGCCAAGGCGGCATGTTTGGCTTCTTCTTGTTGCCAGAGTTGCCAAGCAACTACGCCAAAGTTATGACCAGCGACAGCCCCAAGTTCAACAGGCTCTTCCACGGTTTGCTCGATGGTGGCGTGTACATCGCCCCCGCGTTGTACGAAGCAGGCTTTGTTAGCGCAGCACACACCGAGGCCGACATTGCTGAGACTGTGGCCGTGGCTGCCGAGGTATTTGCGCAGCTATAAAGACCGGCTAGCCCCAACGTATTTCTTATTCGCGCCGCGAAGCGCCTAACACTCTCGTCCTGATAAGGCGTATTTCCCTAAAGGACACACATGAAAAAAACATTCCAACTTCAAGTCGAAGGCAAGCACCCCGAGCGCTTGCTTGAAGCCATCAAGCACGACCTTCGCAAATACCTCAAACGCGAGCGCCGCCGCGACCTGACAGAAGGCGCGGATTTTTGGGATTTCGATTGCAAATTTGGCTTGACCGAAGAAGCTGCCGAAGTGGTGCATTTGGCCAACGTCATCACCTGCATCGACAACGCGGTGGCCAACCAAGCCACACAGTTTTACGTTGAACTCTTGGCCAAGCCCGGCGTACGCACCAAGCGCCCAGCGGGTGAAGAACGTGAACACCAAGAGCGCCATGCGCTGGATGGCTTGGATGACGGCAACGACTAAGCCACTAGATCTAGATCGCTTGCCCCGATTGCAAGCGCCCACAAAAAAGCCACCCGAGGGTGGCTTTTTCTTTGCGACATTTCTTTATGGCGTTGGACCAACGGCAGCGACCGCTGCGGCCGCAGCACGCAACTTGTCTTTTTTACTCGGGCGACTCCCTTTGATGCCACCTGTCCCGTCATTCAGTGGCGATACAGGAGGCGGGACTTCGGTCGGCTCAAAGCCTTCGAGCACTTCAACGGACAGTTGCACTTGGGCGCGTTTTTGAATCAGCTGCCAATGCGCCAGCGTGGCGGCGGTCACAAAACTGACCGCTTCGCCATGTGCCCCTGCCCGACCTGTGCGGCCAATGCGGTGTGTGTAGTCGGTGGCTGAACGCGGCAGGTCGTAGTTGACCACCACAGGCAGCTGCGCGATGTCGATGCCACGGGCTGCGAGGTCGGTGGTGACCACCACTTCCCAGCGTTCTTCTTTGAACTCGGCCAACACATCTTGACGCGCGCCTTGGCTCATCTCCCCATGAAACGCGGTGGCAAACACGCCAGCCTTGTACAGCTTGTTGGCCACATGCTCACACGCGTAACGGGTGGCGACGAAGACAAACACGCGCTTCCATGCGTGCGTTTTGATAAGGTGGCGCAGCAAAGCTGTGCGGCTTTTTTCGTCCACCTGAATCGCGCGTTGTGCAATGTCGGGCGTGTGCTCTTCTGTGTGGGCAATAGTGATACGCGCAGGGTTGCTCAGCAACGCCTCAGCCAAGGTTTGCACCGCTGGCTCAAAGGTAGCGCTGAACAGCAGGTTTTGTTTCTGGGTGGGCAACAGCGCCAAGATGCGTTGCAGCTCTTCGGCAAAGCCGAGGTCGAGCAAACGGTCGGCTTCGTCCAACACGAGGTGCTGCACTTGGCCCAAGTTCAAGGCGTTGTGCTCAATGATGTCTAACAAGCGGCCGGGTGTGGCCACCACCACATCGGCTCCGCTGCGCAGGCTCATCATTTGGGGGTTGATGGACACGCCACCAAACAAGGTGCCAACTTTGATGGACTGCGTTAAGGGCCGAGCCAAATCGCGCAGCACGTCGCTCACCTGCGTGGCGAGTTCACGCGTAGGCACGAGCACCAGCACTTGGGTGGTGCGCTTCTTAGGCGCCTCGTCACGCGAGGCCGCCGTGGCCATGAGCAGCTGCAACACGGGCAGCACATACGCGGCCGTTTTGCCGGAGCCAGTTTGCGCAGTGGCCAACACATCGCGGCCATTCAGCACAGGGCCAATGGCCTCGATTTGAACGGGCGTGGGTGCAGTAAAGCCCGCCTCGGCCGCTGAGCTTTGCAGCTCGGCGTTGAGTCCGAGCTGAGCAAAGCTCAGGCTTGTTTGCGCCGCATCAAGCGGCGCGTTGTCTTGGGTGTCAATGTTCAATGGATGCGATCAATGGCGGAAGTGACGCACACCCGTGAACACCATGGCCACGCCACGCTCGTTGGCGGCGTCAATCACTTCTGGGTCGCGCATGGAGCCGCCGGGCTGGACGACGCAGGTCGCGCCTGCATCCACCACCACGTCGAGGCCGTCACGGAACGGGAAGAAGGCATCGCTGGCCACCACGGTGTGTTGCAGGCTGAGCTTGGCGGCTTCAGCCTTGATGCTGGCGATGCGGGCGGAGTCGAGGCGGCTCATTTGGCCGGCGCCCACGCCCATGGTCATGCCGTTTTTGCAGAACACGATGGCGTTGGACTTGACGAACTTAGCCACTTTCCACGCGAACAACAGGTCATTCAACTCTTCAGGGGTGGGTTGTTTGACGGTGACGATCTTCAAGTCGGCCAAAGCCAGCTCGTGGTTGTCGGCACTTTGCAGCAGCAGGCCCGAGCCCACGCGCTTGGTTTCGAGCGCGTTGCGAACGTCGCCGTAATTGGCAGGCAAGGCGATTTTCATCAAGCGCACATTGACTTTGCTCTTAAATACTTCTAGCGCTTCGGCGCTGAAGTCAGGGGCCATCAACACTTCGACGAATTGCTTGCTCACGGCTTCGGCGGCAGCTTTGTCCACTGGGCGGTTGAAGGCGATGATGCCGCCAAACGCGCTGGTGGGGTCGGTTTGGAAGGCCTTGCTGTAGGCCTCGAGCGGGTTCACACCCACGGCCACGCCGCAGGGGTTGGCGTGTTTGACGATGACACACGCCGCGAACTGTGAAGGGTCGCCGTTGGCTCCCGTGTCAAAGCTCTTCACACATTCCCACGCAGCGTCTGCATCGGCGATGTTGTTGTAGGACAGTTCCTTGCCTTGCAGTTGCACGCCGGTGGCGAGCGAGCCTGCGGCTGGGGCCAAGTCGCGGTACCAAGCAGCTTGCTGGTGGCTGTTTTCGCCGTAGCGCAGGTCTTGCACCTTCACGTATTGCTGGTTGAACTGGCCGCTGAACTGGTCGAGCTCGGGCACGTATTCTTCGCTCAGTTTTTCGGCTTCAAAGTTCACGCTGGAGAGGTAGTTGCTGATGGCTCCGTCGTATTGGCTGATGCGGTTGAACGCAGCCACAGACAACGCAAAGCGAAGCTTGTCGCTCAACTTGCTTTGACCTTGCGCGTGTGATGCTTTGAGTTCAGCAATCACGGCGGGGTATTGGTCCGCGTCGGTCAACACGGCCACGTCTTTCCAGTTCTTGGCGGCAGAGCGCACCATGGCGGGGCCGCCGATGTCGATATTTTCAATCGCGTCGGCCAGCGTGCAGCCGGGCTTGGCCACGGTGGCTTCAAACGGATACAAATTCACAATCAACAAATCAATCGTGTCGATGCCGTGCGCCTGCAAAGCGGCCATGTGTTCGGGCGTGTCGCGACGCGCCAGCAAACCGCCGTGCACTTTGGGGTGCAGGGTTTTGACGCGGCCGTCGAGCATTTCGGGAAAGCCTGTGACTTCGGCCACTTCAGTGACGGGCAAACCTTGCTCGGCCAAAAGCTTGGCAGTACCGCCGGTGGAGATGAGGCTCACGCCCAAGGCGTGCAGGTCACGCGCGAGTTCAACGATGCCAGTTTTGTCAGAGACGGAAATGAGTGCTTTCATGCTTTTCTTTTTAAAAATTCTTATTTGATAAGTTTGTGGTCGAGAAGTTTTTTACGCAGCGTGTTGCGGTTCAGCCCCAGCCATTCGGCGGCGCGTGACTGGTTGTTATCGGCCTGTTGCATGACGATTTCAAGCAATGGCTTTTCCACCACACGCACCATCATGTCGTGCATGTTGTCGGGCTCAGTGCCTTTGAGGTCGCGGAAATAGGTTTCGAGGCTGGCACGCACCACCTCTTCAATATGTTTTTTACTCATGCAAAGCTAACGGTTCGTCTAATAAAACAGGGTCGGGCAAGCGCTCGTGACGCTCAGCCAAGTCATCGAAGAAGGCAGCCACGGCACGGTGTTGCGAAGCGCTGTCTTCTAGGGCGTTCATGTGTTGGCGAAACGCCTCGCCACCAGGCAAGCTGCGGATGTACCAAGCAATGTGTTTGCGGGCGCTGCGCACGCCGGTGCGCTCGCCGTAAAGGGCGTAGTGCTCGTCAAGGTGCGCCAGCAACAAGCGGCTGACCTCTGCCACCAAAGGCTGAGCCAAGTGCTCGCCTGTAGCCAAGTAGTGCGCAATTTCTCGGAATATCCAAGGGCGGCCTTGGGCGGCGCGGCCAATCATCACAGCATCAGCGCCGGTGAGCTTTAAAACTTCTTTGGCTTTCTCGGGCGAGTCAATGTCGCCATTGGCCACCACGGGCACGCGCACCGATTGCTTAACCGCGGTGATGGTGTCGTACTCGGCCAAACCTTTGTAGCCTTGCTCACGGGTGCGGCCGTGCACAGTAATCATTTGCACGCCTGCGGACTCAGCAGCGCGGGCCAAGGCCACGGCGTTTTTGTGTGCGTTGCACCAACCGGTGCGCATTTTTAACGTCACGGGCACGCCGTGTGGCTGAGCGGCATCCACCACCGCTTGCACGATGGACATGGCCAATGGCTCGTCTTGCATCAAGGCCGAACCCGCCCATTTGTTGCACACCTTTTTGGCAGGGCAGCCCATGTTGATGTCGATGATTTGCGCACCGCGCTCAATGTTGTACAACGCGGCCTCGGCCATCATGGCCGCATCCGTGCCGGCAATTTGCACGGCGATGGGGCCGCTTTCGCCCGTGTGGTCTGCGCGACGTGAGGTTTTGAGACTGGTCCACAAATCTTTGCGCGAAGTGACCATCTCGCTGACCGCATAGCCCGCACCCAACTGCTTGCACAACATGCGAAATGGCCGGTCGGTCACGCCAGCCATTGGCGCGACAAACAGGTTGTTTGCCAATGTGTAGGGGCCGATGTGCATGGAGTAAAAGGTGTGATGCGCTTAAAAAGGAGGCACGATTGTACCTGCTGAAAATTTCAGCAGGTGCGCATTGAATGACCATTACGTCAGGATTTATCCAACTTGACAAACTCAGTCACTACACTTGTTGCATGGAAATTTGGATGCAATCATTGATGGCCGCCTTGGCCCTGCCCGAGTTTGGCCTGAGCACCGTGTTTGTGGTGTCGTTCATCTCGGCCACTTTGTTGCCCATGGGCTCTGAGCCCGTGGTGTTTGGTTTGATCAAACTCAACCCCGAACTCTTCTGGCCCGCCATTTTGGTAGCCACTGTGGGCAACACGGGCGGCGGCGCGGTCAGCTGGTGGATGGGTAGCGGCGCACACAAAGTGAGCGACAAGCTGCGCCACAAAGAAACATCAGCCCAAGATGCCCGCGCCCTGCGCTGGCTCAAATCGTTTGGACCCAAAGCCTGCTTGTTGGCCTGGCTACCTGTGGTGGGCGACCCTCTTTGCGCCGTGGCAGGTTGGCTGCGCCTGCCCTTTTGGCCGTGCGTGGCCTACATGGCGGTGGGGAAATTTGCAAGGTATGTGCTTATGACGGCTGGGTTGCTTTGGGTGTTTCCGCAGCATTGGGGG
>NZ_JBBAOV010000013.1:0-51840 GCF_040401135.1 Limnohabitans sp.
CAGCAAAATCACAAGAATTATTTTGATAGTTTTCATCCTAAACCTTGAATCGGTTTTGATGCACTTTACTTGATAGAACAAAGATGCTCAACACAAACTGATAAAGTTGACACTGTTGCAACCGATGGGTAATTCGTCATGTTTAAAAAGTTTTTCCTATTGACCTGCCTGCTCCTAACTGTGTGGACAGGTGTGCTCGCGCAAGACAAACCAGCGGCACCTCGCGCCCTACTGGCTCGACCGCCTCAGTCAGGGGCTGAACCCATGTTGCTGCTGGGCCCCAAAAATCGTCCCTACTCTGAGATCTTGGTGCACACCACCAAACTGGACTACTTCGATTGCAAGGGCATCGTTGCACCTTGGTTTCGTGAGCTTATCGTGGCCGAGATGAACTATTTTGCCGAATTGGTCGAGCTGCCTTTCGTCAAAGGCGACGCCTGCGTGGTGAGTATTGGCACCGAAAAAAGCCTGACACCTGGTCGCATCAATATTCATCTGTACGTCAACGAACAACGCCTGAACGCCTGTGTGCGCAATGAGCAATGCCCCGTATTTCGTAGCATCAGTCTGATACCGAAAGACACTGTGTTGTATCGTTCTTACTTTTTGTCAGACATGTCGCGTAAGCTGATTTCCCAGCAGTGTGTGACTGACAAGGGCAAACTTCACACTGACACCACGTGTTACAGCGTCCAATAAGCCTTTTTGACCACAGGTGCTAAAGCCCCACCTTGAAAAGCCGATCTTGTAGAGATATGCGTTTTTCTACTTCCACATTCTTTGCTTTCTCTCTTGTTCTGACTAACCTATTTGGCGCGTCAGCGTGGGCCAGCGACCCTCCCAAAAAGCCGGAAGTCAAGGAGGAGCCCAAAATCATCTATGTAGAAGAGGAAGGCGAACTTGGGCGCCGAGGCAACGTTTACAAGCGAGTGGCCAAACCTAAGTTTGAGGAACCCGAGCCTCTACCTAAGCCACCGTTTCCTAAGCCTCCTGAGCCACCCAAAAAGGAAGACTCTGGTAAAAAAGACGGCGGGCATGGAGAGCCTAAAAAGGAAGAAAAGAAGGACGAAGGTAAAGGGGCCGATCCCAAAAAAGATGAAAAGAAAAAAGATGATGGGCATGGCGGCGGTCATGGCAAAGACGCAAAGAAGCCCGAAGTCGCAGCTCTTAGCGCCGTTTATGACGCGTCTGTGATCAAACTCGATCCCAACAACCGTCCGTTCACACCGGTTGCGTTTACCAATGCGTATGCCGACTACTTTGTGTGTCACAAGACCATCAAAGCAAAGTACCGCGACACCGTTCTAGCCGAGATGAACACGTTTGCTGACCGCATGGGAATTCCTCGAGCCCAAGATATGCCTTGCATGATCAAAGTAGCAAAAGCGAATACAAAATTCCCAGGGTCAATCTACATTGAGTTTTATGTGGATGACAAGGCTGAGAAGGCGTGCATCAAAAAGGGCGAATGCGGCTCTACGCGTCTGATGATGCTGCACCCAAAAGACAAGACCGGCAAAAAGAGCCAGGAACTTTATCGGTCCTACGTGCTGACGGATGAAAAGAAGTTTCGCCGCGCCAATTTCTGTGTTAGCCCTGAAGGCCAACTGTTGGGCGAAAAGCATTGCTATGTGGTGTTGAACCCTGATTGGCTTTTCAACTAAGCAATTGCTTTAAAAAATTGGCCTGTCCGACAGGAATCGAACCTGTGACCCACAACTTAGAAGGTTGTTGCTCTATCCAACTGAGCTACGGACAGAAATGAAAAAAGGCCCCGAAATTCGAGGCCTTTTTTGCTTTTTTGGTCGGGGCGATAGGATTCGAACCTACGACCCTCTGGTCCCAAACCAGATGCGCTACCAGGCTGCGCTACGCCCCGATTCGGATATTCTAACTCATAATATGTTGATGATTTCTAATTCGGCTACTCAACTGAGCCCTCTCAAAGGGGTGCGCGTCCTCACCCTCGCCTTGAACCTTCCCGGCCCAGCCGCAGTGATGCGGCTGCAAACCATGGGCGCCAAATGCACCAAGCTTGAACCACTTGCACCCACTGGCATGAGCACCGCAGACCCGATGGGGATTTACAAGCCTGAAGCCTACGAAGAAATGCACAAAGGCATGAAGGTGCTGCAAGCCGATTTGAAATCTGAGCGAGGACAAGCAACGCTTCACAATCAGCTGTCGCAAACCGATGTGCTGATTACGTCGTTCCGTCCATCAGCATTGGTCAAACTGGGTTTGGCTTGGAAAGAATTACACAAGAGCTATCCTGCCTTGTGCGTGGTGAGCATCGTGGGTGCACTGGGTGCGCGTGCAGAAGAAGCTGGACACGACTTGACATATCAAGCTGAGAGTGGTCTGGTGAATGGCCTCGACATGCCTGCAAGCCTGTATGCCGACATGGGTGGCTCGCTACTCACCACGGAGGCAGTATTACAAGCTTTGCTGCTGCGTCAACGACCAGGCCGCGCTCATGGCAAAGGCGTGTTCCACGAAGTAGCGTTAAGCGAAGCCTCAGCCTATCTCGCTCTGCCGCGAACGTGGGGCCTCACACTGCCAAATGGCGATGTGGGCGGCGCACATGCAGGCTACAAGGTCTACCCCTGTAAAAATGGACGTGTTGCCTTGGCAGCACTTGAACCGCACTTTGGTGTGCGTTTATGCGAAGCAGCAGGATTAGCCAAAGAAGCTACCACGCAAATGCACAAGCGCAGTACGCACGAGGGCATTGCAAAGTTCTTAGCTACACAAACACGCGCACAACTCGAGAAGCTGGCTAGCAACAAAGACATACCGCTACACACATTACCGCGCTGATCAAGGTCCGAACAACATCACTTAGCACTGGCTGGCTAATGCACCAACCATGCAAAGTGCAGGCTCAGCTCAAATGTCGCAAAGGATGCGCCGCTGCAGGCCAAGGACTTTCGAAAAACGGCAGCACCATCTCAGGCGTGACATCAGCAATGCGTTCGGGTTGCCATTTGGGTGCGTTGTCTTTGTCCACGACCAAAGCGCGAATGCCCTCCACCGTCTCGCTGCTCACACCGCGGCGGGACAGATGATCTGTTTGAAAACAATGACGCACCAAGTCTCGTTCCATGCGAAGGTCTTGTGCAAGCGTCATGTGGCGGCCACGGCGAATTTGCTCTAGCGTGACGCACAACATCAAGGGCGACTGATGGTGCAAGGCTTTCAAGGTTTGAATTGACCAATCATCTGTACCCTGCAAGGCTTGTTCCATCGCAGCAACCGTAGCCAATCCAAACACACAATCAATCGGCGCGTTGAGCCATACCGGCGATTTAGCCATGGATGTTGCCGTACTGGCTTGGCATTGTTCACGCAGCCAAGCTACTACCGCCTCGCCACTGGTCCAGTCTTGCTGACGCAAGGTTTCCCACATCTCAGGCAAAGCGGAAGAATCCACACACATATCAGCCAAGCCAACGTGAAGTGCATCGCCGCCGCGCAACACATGGCCCGTCAGAGCCAAGTATTCGCCAAAGTGGTGAGGACATGCAACGCCATGACAACGACTTAAGAAATAACCGCCCCCCACATCTGGGAACAAACCAATGTGCGTCTCAGGCATCGCCATCTTGGTGCGCTCGGTCACCACGCGCAACGCAGCGCCTTGGCTGATGCCCATGCCGCCGCCCATGACGATGCCGTCCATCAACGCGATGTAGGGTTTGGTGTAATTTTGAATCAAATAGTTGAGGCTGTATTCCTCAGTGAAGAAGTCTTCCAGCGTCGCATCGCCGCTCAAAGCCGCTTGGTGAAAATAACGTATGTCACCGCCTGCACAAAAGGCACCAAATGGGCCTTCTTTGTTGCTGCCGCGCACCACCACTGCCCTTACCTGTGCATCGTCTTGCCACTGCTGCAACACGTGATTCAGCTCGCGCACCATAGCCAGTGACAACGCATTCAAAGCCTTGGGGCGGTTAAGCGTGATCAAGCCTAAATGGCCCACGCGTTCTGCGTGAACATCAGTGGTGAAGGTGGTCATGATGACTCCTTAAATAAAGCCGTATTTTCTTCAATAAAAAATCGTCACGCGAGCATCACATGAACCCGCGCGACACATGAAAGATCGAGACATAAAAAAGCCGAGGTAGGCCTCGGCTTTTAGTGCAGAACAAATAAATTACTTGTTGCGCTTGCGATCGCTTTCAGTCAAGAAACGCTTACGCAGACGAACGCTCTTAGGTGTGATTTCAACCAACTCGTCGTCTTCAATGAACTCGACGCCGTATTCGAGTGTGAGGTCAATCGGAGGCGTGATCTTGATCGCATCCTCTTTGCCAGAAACGCGGAAGTTGGTCAGCTGCTTCGTACGTGTGGCGTTAACCACCAAGTCATTGTCACGGCTGTGGATACCCACAATCATGCCTTCATAGACAGGGTCGTTCGCCTTGACGAACATGCGACCACGGTCATCCAACTTGCCCAAGGCGTAAGTAAAAATTTCACCCGCATCCATGGAGATCAACACGCCGTTCTTACGACCACCGATGTCGCCTTTGTGTGGCTCGTAGCTGTCGAAGATGTTGGAGATCAGTCCGGAACCACGTGTCAAGTTCAAGAACTCGTTGGTGAAACCAATCAGACCACGCGCGGGGATACGGTATTCCAAACGGACACGACCACGGCCATCAGGCTCCATGTTCACCAGTTCACCTTTGCGTTCACCCAAAGCTTGCATCACGCCGCCTTGGTGAGTTTCTTCGATGTCAGCCGTGACCAATTCGATAGGCTCATTGCGCACACCGTCCACATCGCGGAACACCACGCGAGGCTTAGACACCGCCAATTCGTAGCCTTCGCGGCGCATGTTTTCCAACAAAATCGTCAAGTGCAATTCACCACGGCCCATGACTTCAAAGATGCCTTCTTCGTCAGTTTCATTGACGCGCAGCGCCACGTTGTGTTGCAGTTCTTTCTGCAAACGGTCCCAAATTTGACGGCTGGTCACGTACTTGCCTTCACGGCCAGCCAATGGGCTGGTGTTCACGCAGAAGTTCATGGTCAGTGTGGGCTCGTCAATTTTGAGCATAGGCAAGGGTGCTGGGTTTGTCGGATCAGTCACCGTCACGCCGATGTTCAGATCGCCAATACCGTTGATCAAGACGATGTCGCCAGGGCCTGCTTCCGTCGCTTGCACGCGGTCCAAACCTTGGAACTTCAAGACTTGGTTGATACGGCCTTTGGTTGCGGTGCCATCAGGTCCTTCCATGACAAGCACGTCCATCATGGGTTTGATCGTGCCTTGGCTGATACGGCCAACACCGATACGGCCGACGAAGGTCGAAAAGTCGAGTGCGGAAATTTGCAACTGCAAGGGTGCTGCAGGGTCACCTTGTTGTGGCGGCACATGGTTCAGAACCGTGTTGAACAAGGCCGACATATCTGGGCCCCACTGTTCACCAGGCGCACCTTCGGTCATCGAGGTCCAGCCGTTGATACCCGAGGCGTACACCACGGGGAAATCCAACTGCTCGTCGGTGGCACCAAGTTTGTCAAACAAGTCAAAAGCGGCGTTCACCACTTTGTCTGGGTTTGCACCCGGCTTGTCCACTTTGTTCACCACCACGATTGGCTTCAGACCCAAGGCCAACGCCTTCTTGGTCACGAAACGTGTTTGAGGCATGGGGCCTTCTTGCGCGTCGATCAACAACACGACGCCGTCAACCATTGACAAGGCACGTTCAACTTCGCCGCCAAAGTCAGCGTGGCCAGGAGTGTCGACAATGTTGATGTGCGTACCTTCCCAGCTTACAGCGCAGTTCTTGGCCAAGATGGTGATGCCGCGTTCACGTTCGATGGCGTTGTTGTCCATCACGGTGTCGACCACTTTTTCGTGCTCGGCAAAGGTGCCGGACTGACGCAGCAACTGGTCGACCATGGTGGTTTTACCGTGGTCAACGTGGGCGATGATCGCAATGTTACGGATTTGTTTACTCATGCTTTTCTCTTCCTTTATGCCTGCTTAGCCAGCGCGGGCTGGTTGACAGGCGATCTTTTCAAAATTTGTTGAATTTCAAGGGGACTCAACAATCGTCCCGGAATCAGTTCTCCCGCTTTGACATGGGCACTGCCCAACAAAGCCGGAGGGTTTTCTCCAAATACAGACACGCGATCAAGATCCGGCCAGTTACCACGTCGACGAACGCCGCTTAGGAATCGACCTGAATTTTCGCTATCCAAAGTGACGGTTGTGTGATCAGGCAGCAGGCACTGCACAGGCATCAAGCGCGCTTCGCGTTGGGGCTCATCCATGGCTGATAAGTCTTCCAAGGTCACGCATTCCGATACTTCAAACGGACCCGTCACGACACGACGCAAGGCGCTCAAATGGCCGCCGCAGCCCAAGGCTTCGGCAATGTCTTCACCCAAGGTTCGGATGTAAGTGCCTTTGCTGCACGTCACGCGTAAACGTAAAAATGGTGCTTCGCCCTCGAGTTGCATCTCTAGCAACTCTAAATCGTGAATCACCACTTGGCGGGCTTCGCGCTCAACCGTTTCGCCGGCACGGGCGTATTCGTACAAAGCTTTGCCGTCTTTTTTCAAGGCACTGTACATGGGCGGCACTTGAGCAATCGGCCCCATGAAACGGTCGAGCACTTCCACCACTTGCCCCACCGTACAGGTGACGGGACGCTTTGAAATGACTTCACCTTCGGCATCCGCCGTGGTGGTTTTAAGCCCTAAGCGAACGGTGGTTTCATAAGTTTTATCAGCATCCAAATGGAGTTGGCTGAATTTGGTCGCAGCACCAAAACACAAAGGCAACACCCCCGTGGCCAAAGGGTCTAGGGTGCCAGTATGTCCCGCTTTTTCAGCGCGCAGCAACCACTTGACTTTTTGCAAGGCCTGATTGCTAGACAAACCCAAAGGTTTGTCTAGCAGCAACACGCCGTGCACAGGGCGTCGTTGCACCTTGGCACGTGGTGTGCGAGTGCTGGCAGCCATATCGCTCATGTCAGTCGTCCTTCGCTTTGGAGGCGACTGCCTTGGCGATCAAAGCGTTCATATCAGACGCGTGTTCGGGCGTGCGATCGTAAACAAAATGCAAGGTCGGAACAGTGTGAATGTGCAAGCGTTTGAACAACCCATTGCGCAGAAAACCAGCGGCTTGGTTCAAGCCCTCGCTTGTTTTGACTGGGTCACCATTCAAAACACTGAAGTGCACTTTCGCATGGGCGTAATCCGGCGTGACTTCCACACCTTGCAGCGTGACCATGCCCACGCGTGGGTCTTTCAACTCACGCGCGATCAAGTCGGCCAGATCACGTTGGATCTGGTCGGCCACTTGGTAGCTCCGGTTGGGGGTGCTGGTCGGTTTGCGTGCCATGCTGGATTGCCTATTGAAAGTGCCACTCACGCTTTACAGCGTACGTGCCACTTCTTTGATTTCGAAGAACTCCAACACATCGCCTTCGACGATGTCGTTGTAGTTCTTAACCGTCAAACCGCACTCAAAGTTCTCTTTGACTTCTTTGGCGTCGTCTTTGAAACGCTTCAAGCTGTCGAGTTCGCCCGTGAAGATGACCACGTTATTGCGCAACAAACGCAACTTGGCGGTACGTCGCACCAGACCTGAGGTGACCATACAACCCGCGATCGCACCAATCTTGCTGACGCGCAGCACTTGGCGGATTTCGGCAGTACCGATAACTTCTTCTTTCTTGTCGGGTGTGAGCATGCCTGACATGGCCGCTTTGAGTTCGTCTACAGCGTCATAAATGATGTTGTAGTAGCGAATATCCACGCCATTGTTCTCGGCCAATTTGCGCGCACCGGCATCGGCACGCGTATTGAAACCGATGATCACGGCCTTTGAAGCAATCGACAAGTTCACATCGCTCTCGCTGATGCCGCCCACAGCGGCGTACACCAACTGAACTTTGACTTCGGGGGTTGACAACTTGAGCAACGAGGCTGCCAAAGCTTCTTGCGAACCTTGCACGTCGGCTTTGACGATGATGGGCAAGAGTTTGACCTCACCAGACGTCATGTCGGAGAACATGTTCTCCAACTTCGACGCTTGTTGCTTGGCCAACTTGGTATTGCGCACACGGCCAGCACGGTAGGTTGCGATTTCGCGGGCACGACGTTCGTCTGTCATAACCATGAATTCGTCGCCGGCTTGTGGCACTTCCGTGAGACCTTGAATCTCGACAGGAATCGACGGGCCCGCTGATTTGATGGATTTGCCGTTCTCGTCCAGCATGGCGCGCACGCGGCCATAGGTTTGACCGCCCAGAACCACGTCGCCCACATGGAGCGTACCGGACTGAACCAGTACCGTGGCCACTGGACCGCGACCTTTGTCCAAACGCGCTTCAATCACCAAGCCTTTGGCCATGGCATCGACAGGTGCTTTGAGTTCCAAAATTTCGGCTTGCAAAAGCACTTGCTCGAGCAACTCATCAATACCTGCACCGGTTTTGGCGGAGACTTCGCAGAAAGGTGAATCTCCACCAAACTCTTCAGGCACGACCTCTTCGGACACCAGTTCGCCTTTGACGCGTTCTGGGTTGGCACCGGGTTTGTCAATCTTGTTGACCGCGACCACGATTGGAACGCCAGCAGCTTTCGCATGCTTAATGGCTTCTTTGGTTTGCGGCATCACACCGTCATCCGCAGCAACCACCAAGATCACGATGTCGGTTGCTTTGGCACCTCGGGCACGCATGGCCGTGAAGGCCTCGTGACCGGGCGTGTCCAAGAACGAAATCATGCCGCGTGCTGTTTCCACGTGGTAGGCACCAATGTGCTGGGTAATACCACCGGCTTCGCCCGAAGCGACTTTGGCGCGACGGATGTAATCCAACAACGATGTTTTGCCGTGGTCAACGTGACCCATGACCGTCACCACAGGGGCGCGAGTCAGGAATTCAGATTGATGCGCGGACGCTTCTTCTTCAGTAAATGCCTCAGGATCATCCAACGCGGCAACTACCGCTTTGTGACCCAGTTCCTCAACCAAAATCATGGCGGTGTCTTGGTCCAAAGGCTGGTTGATGGTGGCCATTTGGCCGAGCTTCATCAACTGCTTGATCACTTCAGAAGCCTTGACCGCCATCTTGTGGGCCAATTCGCCCACGGTGATGGTTTCGGGTACGTGCACTTCCAGCACGCGTGCTTCGACGGCGGCTTGTGGTGCGCGATCATCGTCACGGTCGCGGTCACGTCGGCCTTTAGGGCCTCCACGCCAGCTATTACGGCCCACGCCACCACTTGCGTCACCGCGTGTTTTGATGGCTTTCTTTTTGGCTTGATCATCGGCCCAACTTGAAGACAGCTTGGCGCTCTTGACTTCTTTGTTGGCAGGCGTGGCTGCACCGGGGGCTGCAGGTGCAACAGAACGTGCACCCGCACCCGGTGTTCCAGCGGGCTTGTGCAAAGTGCCTTTGAGGGCTTTGGGGTCAGGAGTTGGCTCAGGCTTTTTGGCCACCATTTGCTTTTGTGGCGTGCTCATCATCAAGCGAATGCCTTCAGCCTCAGCCAAAGCTTTGCGACGACGGGTATCCAAATCAACCGCACGGGCTGTGTCCTCGTCGGCACGCGCTTTAGAGACAGCAGCAGCGGCTAAACGGGCCGTTTCAACAGCCTCCAAACGAGCAGCAGCTTGTGCGGCTTGCGCTTGGCCATCCGACAGAGCTTCTGCAGCTTTGGTTTCAGATGCAGCAGTGGCAATCACGGCTGTAGATTCGGCTAGCGCCTTGGCTTTCACTGCTTCTTGCTTGGCTTGCTCTTTGGCTTCTTGCTCTTCACGCAAGCGGCGTTTTTCGGCCAGTTCTTCTTCTTGGCGACGGATCAGCTCAGCTTGGCGGCGTGCTTCTTCTTCACGGCGGGCCAACTCGGCATGATCAATCGCCGGCACAACAGGCTCATGCACGACAGCGGGCTCGACTGGCACGTCAGAACTCTCGTCTTCATCGCGTTTGACGAAGGTGCGCTTCTTACGCACTTCCACTTGAATGGTGCGCGCTTTGCCTGTGGCGTCGGCTTGTTTGATCTCGGTGGTCGATTTCTTGACCAGGGTGATTTTCTTGCGCTCGGGCGATGCAGTGCCATGGCTGGCTTGCAAGTGGCTCAAGAGCTTTTGTTTGTCACCTTCGGTCAGCACATCGCTGGCCAAAGATTTGGCGACACCGGCTGCCTTGAGTTGATCAAGCAGGGTGTCGGTTGGTTTTTTGAGTTCGCTGGCAAACTCGGCTACGGTCGTACTGGACATATCTGTTGTTCCTCGCCATGACCATTACTCTTGACCCGTGAACCAATGTTCACGTGCCTTCAAGATCAGGGCTTTGGCCTCTTCTTCGCTTTGGCCGGTGATGGCTGTGAGCTCGTCTACGGCCAAATCGGCCAAATCGTCACGGGTGTGTACGCCGCTCTCAGCCAACTGGGGCAAGAGCTCCGCATTCAATCCTTCGAGGTCACGCAAATCTTGCGAAACTTCTTCGACGCTCTCTTCGCGTGCAATTTCTAGGGTGAGCAGCGCATCCTTGGCACGTGTGCGCAACTCGTTGACAGTGTCTTCGTCAAAGCTTTCAATTTCCAACATCTCTTGCAAGGGCACGTAGGCCACTTCCTCAAGGCTGGTGAAGCCTTCTTCAATCAAGATGTCAGCCACTTCTTGGTCCACGTCCAACTTGGCCATGAACAATTCACGGATGCTGAAAGTTTCGTCAGCTTGCTTCTGAGCCGACTCAGCCGCATCCATGATGTTGATTTTCCAGCCCGTCAGCTCAGCTGCCAAACGCACGTTCTGACCACCGCGGCCAATGGCGATGGCGAGGTTTTCCTCATCCACCACCACATCCATGGCGTGACGCTCTTCGTCCACCACGATGGAGCTGACGTTGGCAGGCGCCAAAGCACCAATCACAAACTGCGCTGGGTCTTCACTCCACAAAACGATGTCCACGCGCTCGCCAGCGAGTTCGGTGGTCACGGAGTTCACGCGAGTGCCACGCACACCCACGCATGTACCGATAGGGTCCACACGTTTGTCATGAGAGATGACAGCAATCTTGGCGCGCGAACCGGAGTCACGGGCACATGATTTGATTTCGAGCATGCCTTGTTCGATTTCCGGCACTTCGTGGCGGAACAACTCCACCATGAACTCAGGCGACGAACGCGACAAGATGATGGGGGCGCCGCGCAAGGTCAGGTCTACGTCCATGATCATGGCGCGCACGCGGTCACCACTGCGGAAGTTTTCCTTAGGAATCATTTCGCTGCGACGCAAGCGGCCCTCGACGCGACCGGACTCAACGATCAAATCGCCCTTGTCCATTCGTTTGACCGTTCCGACAAAAATCTTGTCGCCGCGGGACATGAAGTCGTTAAGCAACATTTCGCGCTCGGCATCACGGATCTTTTGCAAAATTACTTGCTTTGCCGCCATCGCACCGATACGGCCGATCGGCAAAGACTCGATGCCTTCTTCGATGTACTCGCCCTCTTCAACGTCAGCCACGCGTTCGCGAGCGTCCATCAACATTTCTTCAGATTCCGGGTTTTGCAAACCAGCTTCGTCAGGCACGACCAACCAACGACGGAAGGTTTCGTACTCGCCCGTGTCGCGGTCCACCGCTACGCGAATGTCCACTTCACCTTGGTACAACTTCTTGGTAGCTTGGGCCAGCGCCAACTCGACGGCGCCAAACACCACATCGCGTTCGACGTTTTTCTCGCGCGAGATTGCCTCGACCAGCATCAACATTTCGCGGTTCATGATCGGTTACTCCTTCTCTTACCTAAGTTCAACGGGGCTGTTTGCCCTTGAAATCCACTATCGGAGCCAAACGTGCTTCTCGCAGCTCGTCCAGCGTGAAACCCAGTGCGTGCACTGGCATTTCGGCTAATCTTTTGGGGCTAATTTTTTGACCGGGCTTGGCCTTGACTTCGTCACACCAAGTGATTTGCCAGCCTGCACCATCATCGGTGCGCTCTAAGGTGCCACGAAATTTTTTACGACTCGCTGCCACTTGGCCCACGGCAGCAGCACCAATGGGCGCCTTAAGGGTGAGGTCAACCTCTTCGCCCACAAAGCGCTCGAAATCAGCTTGGTGACGCAAGGGTCGATCAATACCAGGAGAGGACACCTCAAGTCGGGCGTATTCAGCACCCTCGACTTCGAGTGCAAATTGCAGCTGGCGTGTCACGCGCTCGCAATCTTCCACATTGATAGGCTGCGCAGGTGTGCCAGCCGTCCAAGGCATGTCGATCGTGATGCGCAAGAGACCTCCGGCGGAGCGTTCAATCTCTACCAGGTCGTAACCTAAGCCGGTCACTGTTTGTTCTACGGTTTGCTGCAAACTCACGTCGAGAAATAGCCTTTAAATTAAATGTTCGAAAAACAAACGACCAAAAAAAACGAGCGGTAATTACCCGCCCGTTTGGTCGTGAAGCGCATATTGTAGCGCCTAAATGCTTGATTATCAAAGGATAAAAGGACTTTTTAAACCTCATCCCCCACCAAAATCTTGGTGTAGGCAGCTTGAGGATTGTTCAAAACTTGCTCAAATGAACCCGCCTCCACCACCTTGCCGGATTTCATGACCATCACATGATGCGCCATGGCACGGATAACGGATACATCGTGGGTGATGAGCAAATAGCTCAAGCCCCGCTCCCGCTGGAGCTTTTGCAAGAGTTGCAACACTTGGAGCTGAATAGTGGCATCCAAGGCACTGGTGGGTTCGTCCAACACCAGCACCTGCGGTTCGACCACCAGAGCCCTGGCAATCGCCAAGCGCTGACGCTGACCACCAGAAAACTCATGTGGGTAACGCTGCAACAAACCGGGAAACTCGGTTTCGGTCAACCCCACCGCTGCCAAGGTGACCAACATACGGCGCAAACGGCCCAGTTCATCCAACTCAGGGGCGTGCAGGGTTAAACCCTCAGACACCAACTCTTGCACGTTCATACGCGGCGACAGCGAGGAAAACGGGTCTTGGAACACGACCTGCACTTTGCGGCGCAGCGGCAAATCTTGAGCAGCTTTACCTTGCCAAGCCGCCCCGTCAATGGTCAGTGTGCCCTCAGAGGGTATCAGGCCAAGCGAAGCCAAAGCCAGTGTGGTTTTACCCGAACCCGATTCGCCAATCACACCTAGGGTTTGACCCGCCCGCAAATCAAAGCTCACGCCCTGCACTGCCACAAAGTTTCCGGCCTTAAACCAACCTCGCCAACCCGAGAGACGGATGGGATAGCGCACACGCAGCGCTCTTGCCTGCATCACCACAGGCGCATTACTTTTAGCTGCCACTACGTTGCGCGGTGGTTGGCTATCAATCAGTTTTTGAGTGTAGGGATGGCTGGGATGAGTCAGCACCACATCGACCTGACCCGACTCCACGATCACCCCTTTTTCCATGACCAAGACTTGGTCGGCAAAGCGGCGAACGGTATTGAGGTCGTGTGTGATCAGTAGCACGGCCATGCCGAAGCGCTTTTGCAAGTCATTCAGCAAATCCAAAATCTGCCCACGCAAAGAAACGTCCAACGCAGTAGTGGGCTCATCAGCCACCAACAAGCGTGGGCGGCATGCCAATGCCATGGCGATCATCACGCGTTGGCGCTGCCCTCCCGACAACTGATGCGGGTAGGTTCTGGCACGACGCACGGGCTCAGGAATACCAGTGAGCTTAAGCAGCTCGATAGCTTCATGCCAACCTTCTTCACGCGACATACCGCGCTTAACTTCAAGGACTTCTGAAATTTGCTCGCCCACCATCATGAGGGGGTTCAAAGCTGTCATGGGCTCTTGAAACACAAACGCAATGTCTTGCCCCCTGATGTTCACCAATTCGCGCTCAGTGAGTTTTACCAAATCCCATGTTTGCGGCGCATCGGTGGCGTCAGGCTGTAAAGATTCTGCGTCTTGCGCGGTCCACAACACGCGGCCAGACACGCGCGCACCTTCGAGCAGCTTGACAAAGCTCAGTGCAGTCACGCTTTTGCCTGAGCCTGATTCACCCACCAAGGCCATTTTCTCGCCAAGGTCTAAGTTGAAACTGATGCCTTTGACAACATCTTCGGTTTGAAAACCAATCCGTAAATCACGCACTTGAAGCAAAGGCAATCTCATGAGCGGGTCTTTCGCGGATCTAGCGCGTCGCGCAGCGCATCACCCATGAAGGTCAGCAGCATCAAGGTGAGCACCAGTACGGCAAAGGTGGACAAGGAAATCCACCATGCATCAATGTTATTTTTGCCTTGTGCCAACAACTCCCCCAAGCTTGGCGTACCAGGCGGCACGCCCAAACCCAAAAAGTCCAACGAGGTGAGCGACAAGATGGCGGCACTCATGCGAAAGGGCAAAAAGGTGACGACGGGCGTTAAGCTGTTGGGCAACACGTGACGCCACATGATTTGTGTATCTGACAAACCCAACGCACGTGCGGCACGCACGTAGTCAAGTTGGCGGTTGCGCAAGAACTCCGCACGAACGTAGTCAGACAAGCCCATCCACCCGAACAGGCCCAGCAAAATCAACAGCAAGGTGATGCTAGGGTCAAACACCGCTGAAAAAATAATAAGCAAATAGAGCTCTGGCATGGCACTCCACACCTCGATGAAGCGCTGCATGGCAAGGTCAGTCTTACCTCCAAAGAAGCCTTGCAAAGCGCCCGTCAAAATGCCGATCACCGTACCAAACAAGGTGAGCGACAAGGCAAACAACACCGAGATGCGAAACCCATATAGCAAGCGCGCCAACACATCGCGCCCACGATCATCGGTCCCCACCCAGTTATCGGACGACGGAGGCGCAGGGTTTGGCACTTTGGCAAAGTAGTTCAACGTGCTGTGATGGTAGGGAACGGGCGGGTACAAAGCCCAGTTACCGGGCTTGTCAAATTGGGCTTGGATGAAGGGGTCGAGGTAGTCGGTGGGCGTTTCAAAGTCGCCACCAAAGGTGGTCTCGGGCTGGTTAAAAACAATGGGCATGTAAAAACTGCTGTTGTAACGAGCTAGCAAGGGCTTGTCGTTGCAGAGCACTTCGGCCAACAAACTGAGGCTAAAGAAAAACACAAATAACACCAAGCTGTAAAAGCCCAAGCGATTGCGCTTAAACCTTAGCCAAGCACGCTGTGTGGGCGATAGAGTGGCTTCAGTCAAATTTGACACGTGGGTCCACCCAGACATAACAAAGGTCGCTAATCAACTTGGTGACCAAGCCAATCAACGTAAACAAATACAAAGTGCCCAACACTACGGGGTAGTCACGGCGCATCACACTCTCGTAACTCAACAACCCCAAACCATCGAGCGAGAACAGAGTTTCAATCAAAAGTGAGCCTGTGAAAAATGCGCCAATGAAGGCTGCTGGAAAACCGGTGACCAATGGGATAAGCGCGTTGCGAAACACATGACTCCAAATGACCCGTCGCTCAGACAAACCTTTGGCGCGGGCGGTCAGCACATATTGCTTGCGAATCTCTTCCAACATGGCGTTTTTGGTGAGCAGCGTGATGACAGCAAACGCGCCCAAAACACTGGAGGTCACGGGCAGCACGATGTGCCACAGATAGTCGGTGATGCGCGCACCAAACGAAAGTTGCTCCCAATTGGCAGAGGTCAAACCTCGCAGCGGAAACCATTGCAGTTGGCCACCAAACACAACTAAGAGTGCTACGCCCAACACAAATCCGGGAATAGCAAACCCAATCAACACCACCAAGCTGCTGACCAAGTCAAAGGCGGATCCCGCTCGGACAGCCTTGGCTACGCCCAGTGGCACAGAGATGAGATAACTCAAGAAAAAAGTCCACAGCCCTAAGCTGATGGAAACTGGCATTTTTTCTTTCACCAGCTCCCACACAGTTTTGGGATAGAAAAAACTTTTGCCCAAATCAAACACCGCAAACTGTTTAAGCATTTGCCAAAATCGCTCTGTGGGTGGTTTGTCAAAGCCGTATTGCTGACGAATTTCTTCGATGCGTGCCGCGTCCACACCTTGACGGCCACGGTAGCCCGCACCCGCTACGGCGGCGCCCTCACCGCCACTGTCTCGCCCTTGCAACTGCGACACCATCTGTTCAACTGGTCCGCCCGGCACAAACTGGATCACCGCAAAGGTCATCAACAGCACACCAAACAAGGTGGGGATCATCAACAGCAAACGTTTGAGAATGTACGAACTCATGGTGCACGCTCCGCTCTTTTGGTGGCAGCCAAGGTGGCGCGGTTATCAATGGTGGCCCACCACGTGTTGGAAGCCCAAGTTTCTGGCTGGTAATACCGCGGTGTCACCGCAGGCAACTCGAAGCGACCATTGCGCCATGCCACTCGATGCACGCCGCCATACCAATGCGGCACGCTGTAGTGTCCGTGGCGCAGCACGCGGTCTAAGGCTCGCACCGCAGTGATAAGTTGGGGCCGAGTTTTAGCTGAAATGACGTTTTCTAGCAAAGCATCGACCGCCGGATCTTGGATGCCAATGAAGTTGCCTGAGCCCTCGGTGGTGGCGGCCTTAGAGCCAAAGCGCTCCATCAACTCTGTGCCCGGCGACTCGCTGCCCACAATGCGGTTGCTGATAATTTCGAAGTCAAACACATCCAAGCGTTTTTGCAAAATCGCAAAGTCAATGACTTTGTAGGTCACTTTAAAACCCAGCTTCTCCAAGTTCTTGGTGTAGGGCGTAATCACTCGTCCCATTGAGCCGGAGTTGTCTAAAAACTCCACCGTGAAAGGCTCGCCTTGTGGGTTACGCAAAGCGCCGTCGCGGTAGGTCCAGCCAGCCTCTTCCAGCAAAGCCTTGGCGCGTCGCAAATGGTCACGCAAGGTTTCGCCTGAAATGGGGTCTAGAGAAGTGTGCGGCGGTTGTGGCACTGCATCTTTGAAAACACCGGGAGAAAGTTTGTCACGCAAGGGAAGTAGCAAGGCCAGCTCGGCTGCATCAGGAACACCTGTGGCTTCAAAATCACTGGCCACAAAATAGCCGCGCACGCGCTGGTAAGCACCATAAAACAACTGCCGGTTCATCCACTCATAGTCCATGGCCAAGCCAATGGCCTCGCGCACTCGGGCATCTTTGAACTTGGATAGACGGGTGTTGAACATAAAGCCCTGAAAGTCGCCCGCATTGCCGTGTTTAAACTCGCTCTTCATAAGCTCACGGCTGACAAACTGCTTGCCAGTAAAACCCCTTGCCCACTCGCGTGCGATGAACGACTGCACCAAATCAAATTCGCCCGCCTTGAATCCCTCAAGTTGTGCCGTGCTGTCTTTGTAAAGGCGGTAGGTGATCCGGTCAAAATTGAACAAACCTTTGCGGACATTGAGGTCACGCGCCCAGTAGTTGTTGTCGCGTTCGTAGCTTATGTCGCGACCAAACACCACGCGTCCAACTTTGTAGGGGCCGCTGCCAATCGGAATATCTGTGACGATTTTGTCAAACGGCTTGGCACGCCCCTCCTCAGCCCCCCAATATCGACTGAACACAGGCATACCACCCACAATCAATGGCAACTCTGGGTTGACACGTTTGAAATCAAAACGCACGGTTCGCGGGTCCAACACGGTCACGGCCGCCACTTCTGCATACAACGTTCTGAACTGCGGTGCGGCCAGTTTGCTAATGAGCTGCTCAAACGAATATTTCACATCCTCCGCCATCACTGCTTCGCCATTGTGGAAACGGGCTTGCGCACGAAGCTTGAAAGTAGCTGAGCGGCGGTCCGCCGCCACGTTCACGTCCTCTGCCAACAACCCGTAAGAAGTGGTGGGCTCGTCCATGGTGCCCGTGAGCAAAGACTCAAACACCAAACCGGCCAAGCCAGGGGCTGCATTGCCTTTGAGGGTGAAGGGGTTGTATTTGTCAAAGCTCGACAAGCGTGAAGGAGGCACCAGAACCAGTTCGCCACCTTTGGGTGCAAGCGGGTTGGCATAGTCAAAATTTTTAAAGTTGGCAGGGTATTTGATGTCCCCAAATTGGGCGTACGCATGCCCCGCCCACGAGGGGCCAGAACACAGAAACGCCAACAAAATGAAGAAGCTACGCATGCGACAATTCTGCAAGATTTTTTTGGAGAGATTTCATGAGTATAAAAACTGGTTTCCTGTCTGGCAAAAAGCTGCTCATCACGGGCGTGTTGTCTAACCGTTCCATCGCTTATGGCATCGCCAAAGCTTGCCACGAACAGGGTGCCGAGTTGGCATTTAGCTATGTGGGTGAACGCTTTAAGGACCGTATCACAGAGTTTGCCGCCGACTTCGACTCGACGCTGATTTTTGATTGCGATGTGGGCAGCGATGACCAAATAAACCAAATGTTCAAAGACCTGTCGGCCCACTGGCCAACGTTTGATGGCTTTGTGCATAGCATTGGCTATGCGCCACGCGAAGCCATCGCTGGCGATTTCTTGGAAGGTTTGTCTCGCGAAGGCTTTGCCATAGCGCACGACATCAGCGCTTACAGCTTCCCCGCCATGGCCAAAGCCGCTTTACCCTACCTCAACGACAACTCTGCCGTGCTGACCCTGTCATACCTTGGCGCCATCCGCACCGTACCTAACTACAACACCATGGGCTTGGCCAAAGCATCGCTTGAAGCCTCGGTGCGTTATTTGGCCGAATCCTTGGGTGCCAAAGGCCGCAAACTGCGCGCCAACGGCATCAGCGCCGGCCCCATCAAAACCTTGGCAGCCAGCGGAATCAAGGGCTTTGGCAAAATTTTAAGCGTGGTGGCTGAAGCCTCACCCATTCGCCGCAACGTGACCATCGAAGATGTGGGCAATGTGGCTGCGTTCTTAATGTCTGACTTGGCAGCCGGCGTGACTGCCGAAATTACCTATGTGGACGGCGGATTTAGCCAAGTTGTAGGTGGCATTGCAGAGCCAGTAGGCGAGTAAGCTGGCGCTCCTGGCCACGAGGGTGGCCAATTTTGCGGGCGATCTGCCCCAAGGAGAAGGCCATGCAACGCCGTGATTTACTTTCACGCTTTTCCCTAGGTTGTCTGGGCTGCCTAGCCTTACGGCAGGCCTCAGCTTTAGAGGCTCCCACGATTTGGCTGGCTAGCCCTTATCAAGGCAATGAAAGTCTCACCGACTATTGGGTGAGCGAAAAATACGACGGTATTCGAGGCTATTGGGACGGCCAACAACTTCTGAGTCGAAGCGGCAAAGTGCTCAACCCACCCGCTTGGTTTGTGCAAGGCTGGCCCTCAACTCCATTTGAAGGCGAGCTTTGGGCGGGGCTAGGCCAGTTTGAACAAGCGGCATCCGTGATTCAGCAAAAACAGGCGCCAGACAACGAATGGCATGCCTTGCGATTCATGGTGTTTGACGCACCAACCTCCGCCCAGCCATTTAGCGAACGTATTGCCCTCTACCAAGGCTTAGTCAAGCAAATTGGAAAACCATGGGTGCAAGCGGTGGCGCAAAACCAAATTCAATTGCATGCAGAGTTAAAAACATTGCTGCAAAAAACGGTTCTAAAAGGCGGCGAAGGCTTGGTACTACACCGAGGCAACAGCATGTACCAAAGCGGCCGTAACGGCGAAGTGCTCAAAGTCAAACAGCACGAAGATGCCGAAGCCAAAGTGGTGGGGCACGAGGCAGGCCAAGGTAAAAATACAGGAAGCACGGGCGCGTTGTGGGTGGAAACGCCGCAAGGCTTGCGCTTTAAGCTAGGAACGGGCTTGAGTGATGCCCAAAGGCAAAACCCACCCGCTGTGGGCCAGTGGGTCACTTACCGCTTTCGCGGATTGACTGACAAAGGCCTACCGCGTTTTGGCAGCTTTGTTCGCATCAGGCCCACTATTGAACGTTGACGCCTAAAGTCTTTAGCCCGGCTTAGACTTTTACGCAGTCAGCGAAATAACGCCTCACACCATCTTCACCATCGACCTCAACCAAACCGTGTATGTCGGTTTCAAACCCAGGGCACTGCAGGTTGAATTCGCGTGCGAACTTGAGGTAATCGATGATCTTCTTATTGAATACTTCACCAGGAATAAGCAACGGAATACCCGGTGGGTAGGGCGTGACCAAGCTGGTGGTGATGCGGCCAAGCAATTCGTCCACGGGCACGCGCTCGGTGTTGCGGTGTGCGATTTGTGCATAAGCATCGCTAGGTTTCATGGCGGGCGTGAGGTCGCTCAAGTACATCTCAGTGGTCAAACGTGCAATGTCGTACTTGGCGTAAAGCGTGTGCACATGCTGACACAAGTCGCGCAAACCCATGCGCTCGTAGGCACGGTGCTTTTGGCAAAACTCGGGCAGGATGCGCCACATCGGTTGGTTGCGGTCGTAGTCGTCCTTAAACTGCTGCAAAGCCGTCAACAACGAGTTCCAACGGCCCTTGGTGATACCGATGGTGAACATAATGAAGAAGCTATACAAGCCCGTCTTCTCCACAATCACGCCGTTTTCAGCCAAAAACTTGGTGACGATGCTTGCGGGAATGCCGTTTTTATCAAACTTGCCCGTCAAATCTAAACCAGGCGTGACGATGGTGGCTTTGATGGGGTCCAACATGTTGAAGCCATCGGCTAGGTTGCCAAAGCCATGCCACTTAGACGACTTGCCTTTTCCTTTGATGATCCAGCTGTCGGCGCGGCCAATGCCGTCGTCTACCAACTCATCCGGCCCCCACACTTTGAACCACCAGTCTTTGCCGTACTCGTCGTCCACCTTGCGCATGGCGCGGCGAAAGTCTAGGGCTTCAGCAATGCTCTCCTCGACCAAGGCAGCGCCACCGGGCGGCTCCATCATGGCAGCGGCTACGTCGCAGCTGGCGATGATGCTGTACTGGGGGCTGGTGCTGGTGTGCATCAGATACGCTTCGTTGAACAGATGACGGTCCAACTTGGTTTTCTGTGAGTCTTGCACCAATACATGGCTGGCTTGGCTGATACCCGCCAGCAACTTGTGAATCGACTGAGTGGCATACACCACCGAATGCATGGGACGCTCGCGCTTTTTACCCATCGCGTGGTAAGTGCCGTAAAACGAATTGAAAGCCGCATGTGGCAACCACGCCTCGTCAAAGTGTAAGTTGGCCACATAACCGTCCAACATCTTCTTGATGGTTTCAGTGTTGTACAACACGCCGTCGTAGGTGGACTGAGTGAGGGTCAAAACGCGGGGCTTGACCTTTTTGGCATCGACCCCTTTGAGCAAAGGGTTGGCCTTGATCTTGGCTTGAATCGCAGCAGGCTCAAACTCGCTTTGAGGAATCGGGCCGATGATGCCATAGTGGTTGCGCGTAGGCTTCAAAAAAACCGGCACAGCCCCGGTCATGATGATGGCGTGCAGTACCGACTTGTGACAGTTTCTGTCCACCACCACCACGTCATCGGGCGCAACGGTGTGGTGCCACACGATTTTATTAGAAGTGCTCGTGCCGTTGGTCACAAAGAAGCAATGGTCGGCGTTGAAGATACGGGCTGCATTACGCTCGCTCTCGCCAATCGCGCCGTTGTGGTCCAACAGCTGACCCAACTCTTCCACTGCGTTACACACGTCGGCACGCAACATGTTTTCGCCGTAAAACTGGTGATACATCTGTCCCACAGGGCTCTTCAGAAACGCCACGCCGCCGGAATGACCAGGGCAATGCCATGAATACGAACCGTCTTCTGCGTAATCGAGCAAAGCCTTGAAAAACGGCGGCTGCACACCTTCTAGGTAACTTTTGGCTTCACGAATGATGTGACGCGCCACAAATTCAGGCGTGTCTTCAAACATGTGAATGAAGCCGTGCAACTCGCGCAAGATGTCGTTGGGTAAGTGGCGCGAGGTTTTGGTCTCGCCGTAAACATAAATCGGCACGTCTGCATTCTTGCGACGAACTTCTTCGATGAAGTTACGCAGATTCAACACCGCAGGATCCAGATCGGGGCCAGGCGTGAACTCTTCGTCGTCAATCGACAAGATGAAAGCACTGGCGCGAGACTGCTGTTGCGCAAACTGGCTAAGGTCACCATAGCTCGTGGCTCCCATGACCTCATAGCCCTCACCTTCAATCGCATCGGCTAGCGCACGAATGCCCAAACCTGACGTATTTTCAGAACGAAAATCTTCATCAATGATGACGATGGGAAAGCGAAATTTCATGCGGAGCTCCGGGCGTGTGATGCAAGACAAAACGAATGCGGCGAAGTGTACTCGCCCACTGTTACAATGTTGTGCTTCGGAGCGATGGATGAGTGGTTTAAGTCGCACGCCTGGAAAGCGTGTGTGGGTTAATAGCCCACCGAGGGTTCGAATCCCTCTTGCTCCGCCACTAATTAATTTCAAATCAGCCAATGGGCTGACTAATCACAATACCCTTTCATCTTAAAAAAAGCTCCTAATGGAGCTTTTTTAATTTTTCGATGCAGATGAATCTCGATTTGAGAGCTATTGACTGGCTAGGCTGGCCATATAAGCATCAACTGCTGCTTTCTTGAGCTTTCCTAATGACATTCTTGGCATCAACGTTGCTGTTAGCAGCCGCTGAGCTGATGGGGTTTTGAATCACTAAGCCCAACAAACGTGCGCCATGCTCGACGGCGATCGAGCCATAAGAGATATCGCCCTGCACCACTGAATCTTTGTGGAATTCCACGCGCTCTGCAGCGTAGATATTGCCTTCTACCTTGCCAGCCACCATCACACGATGTGCTGTGATGTCACCTGAAACCTCGCCGGTTTTGCCAATGGCGACAGTGACCTTGTTGTCTTTGGTGGTTTCAATGTTGCCAACCACTTTACCGTCAATGCGCACACTGTCGAGCAAGACCAAGCGTCCATAGATTTGAGTGGTACGGCCAATGATAGTGTCGAAGCGCTCTTGCGAGGGGGACAGTGATTTATCTCTGAGTTTTTCAAACATGGTTGGCCTTCTTGAGAGTCAGATCAATCACGGCGCAGTGGCAGTGGCTTGTAACAACATTTGGGTGGGGTTCAAAACACGGTCGTTGCGTAGCACTTCGTAATGCAAATGTGGCCCAGTCGAACGACCCGTGCTGCCCAGTTGGGCAATTGTTTCGCCACGCTGAACCTTTTGGCCCACCTCCACCAAGCGCTTACTTAAATGCGCATAACGGGTGACGAAGCCCTCCACATGGCTTACTTCAATCACATTGCCGTAGGCGGTATCCCACCCAGAACGGGACACTAAGCCAGCAGCTGAAGCGACGATGGGCGAACCAATTTCGGCCACAAAGTCTAAACCTTCATGCATCGCCAGCTGCCCTGTGAAGGGGTCATTGCGAATACCAAAGCCGCTGGTCACACGAAAGTCCTTTGCCATCGGAATGCCTGTGGGCAAGGCATGAAGCCAGCTAAGCTGAGAAGACCAATTTTGAGATAGATTTTTCACAGCCGCTTCAGTTTGACTGAATTCATCTATGGCAGAAGCAAAATCTTGAATCAAATCACGAGATGGACTGCTTTGAAATCGCAGTGGCAGCCAAGGACCGCCACGCGCATCATCTTTTTTGATGTATTTATCGCGCAAACTGGTTGGCGTTGCAACTTCCATGAAACGATTTTTAAGTGTTTCAAGCTGACGAATTTCTTGAACAGTAGCGCTCATTGTTTGGCGCAAATTGTCTAGACGCTCACGGTAAACCGCCTCAACTTTTTGCTGCTCGGCCTCTGTGGTGACGCCGCCCATGCTGCGCGCTAAGCCAGGACTCATTTCAATCGCGATTCGAAAACCGATAAAGTGCAACAACACGCCAAACGTCACCAGCACAAACGCTGAGGCGCAGACTGCAGTCAGCACTTTTTTCGCTGTAATAGAAATGGTCCGCACCGAGGCGGTGGGTCCAGACACCCACATCAATTGCATATGTCGCTCCGAAACTTGTCAGGGATGCTGTGAGATGGCTCGCAGTTGGAGTGAGAATTGTAGGGAGTTCTATTCACGAAAGTCATTTAAATTTGAAGTAAAAAGTCAAGAAACATAAAGAACACCTTTGAACTCAAAAAATCCATAAAAATAGACATAAACGAATGAAATAACTAAATGAACATCCCGTGGTTAGAGCAAAATACGTCACTTCCGCCTCCTGAAGCTGCACAAAAAAAAGGCAGCGATTTGGATGGATTGGTTGCCGCTGGTGGCGGGCTGTCGGTTGAACGCTTGTGCGAGGCCTACCAACAAGGTATGTTTCCGTGGTTCAGCCAGGGACAACCTGTACTGTGGTGGTCCCCAGATCCGCGCATGGTGCTCAAAACGGCAGATTTCAAACTTCATCGCTCGCTTCGCAAAACCTTGCAGCAGTTCATCGGCAACAGCGCGTGTGAAATTAGGATTGATCATGATTTCAACACCGTGATTCGACAATGCGCACATGCCAGCCGAAAAGGTCAACCCGGCACTTGGATTGTGGATGAGATGATCTCGGCCTATGAAGCTCTGCATATCGCAGGCTTTGCGCACAGTGTTGAGACTTGGCGCGGCGGTCAATTGGTAGGAGGCTTGTATTGCGTCTCCATCGGTAATACCTTGTTTGGCGAGTCCATGTTTGCCGTGCAAACGGACGCATCAAAAATCGCCCTTGCCGCCTTGGTGGCGTTTGCACGCACGCATGAGCTGCCTTGGATAGACTGCCAACAAAACACCCCACACCTTGCATCTTTAGGCGCACTTGAAATGCCACGACCTGAGTTTTTAAAACAAGTACGAAGCGCTCGCAAAGACGCCCTTCGCGCGTGGTTGTTCCACCCCATGTATTGGCAAACTCTTATTTCTACCAGAGCCCCGCTATGACCCACGCCCGTGATTTGCCCATGCAAACCGTGCAGTTTTACGCCACGGCGCCCTACCCCTGCAGCTACTTACCCAACAAAACAGCACGCTCACAAGTGGCAACACCCAGCCACATGGTTAACAACGATCTTTATACAGAGTTGGTGAACGTTGGATTTCGGCGTAGCGGCCTTTTTACCTATCGCCCGTATTGCGACAGCTGCCGGGCCTGCAAACCCTTGCGCGTGGATGCACAACATTACAAACCCAATCGAAGCCAACGTCGCGCTTGGGCTCAGCACCAACACTTGGACGTGCGGGTCTTGAAGCTGGGCTTTGACCCTGAACATTACAACTTGTATCTGCGCTACCAAACCCTTCGCCACGCTGGCGGCGGCATGGATGATGACAGCACAGAGCAATACAGCCAGTTTTTGCTACAGAGCCGTGTCAACACGCGGCTTGTCGAGTTTCGCGAGCCTTCTGACTCAAAGGAAGCGGGGTCGCTCAAAATGGTCTCGATTGTGGATGTGCTCAATGATGGCTTGTCTGCCGTCTACACTTTTTACGATCCAGAGTCGCACACCAGCTACGGCACCTTTAACGTGATGTGGCAAATTGCACAAGCAAAAAAGCTGAACCTGCCTTACGCCTATTTGGGCTACTGGATAGAAGACAGCCCCAAGATGCGCTACAAAGCCGACTTTCACCCTCACGAATACTTGGTAGACGAAGCATGGGCGAAAGCTGATTTCACATGATAAAATTCAATCATGCGTAAAACTACTGTGCCCACCACGCCCAATATTCAAGTCATTGAGCGCATGTTCACACTCATCGATGTACTCGCCTCACGAGAAGAAGCCATTTCTCTCAAGGAAATCAGTGAGCGCACAGGCCTCCACCCATCCACCACGCACCGCATTTTGAATGACTTGGCCGTGGGCCGCTTTGTCGATCGTCCAGAAGCTGGCAGCTACCGTCTCGGCATGCGCTTGTTGGAGCTTGGCAACCTGGTCAAAGGCCGTTTAAATGTGCGCGATGTCGCCTTCCAGCCTATGCGTGAGTTACACAAACTCATTCAGCAGCCAGTCAACCTTAGCGTGCGTCAAGGTGACGAAATTGTCTACATTGAACGCGCCTTCAGCGAACGCTCGGGCATGCAGGTGGTGCGCGCCATCGGTGGGCGTGCCCCCCTGCACCTGACATCGGTCGGTAAACTATTTTTAGCCTTAGACGACCCGCAACGTGTACGCGCCTATGCGACGCGCACAGGCCTGAGTGGGCAAACCCGCAACAGCCTCACACAGTTACCTGCCTTAGAGCGCGAACTATCCAAAGCCCGGCAATACGGCGTAGCCCGTGACAACGAAGAGCTTGAGCTCGGTGTGCGGTGTATGGCTTCTGGCATTTACGACGACCAAGGCAAGTTGGTTGCTGGTCTTTCCATTTCAGCCCCAGCTGATCGGCTGGATGATGAGTGGCTACCAAAGCTTCAGGCCACCACGCAAGCGATATCGCATTCACTAGGCTTCAAACTAAACGAAGTCTAAATGTTAAAAAAGCCAGCAACATTGCTGGCTTTTTTGAATATCTATTAACAGTTAAGTCTGTGGACGCCCGTTGCTCCCGTGGTTCGTCTCTACCCACTTGCGAACGCGCTCAGCATCTGAAATACGACTGAGTTTGCCCGCAGAGTCCAAGAACACCATGATCAATTTACGGCCAGAAACCTTTGCTTGCATCACCAAACATTGGCCAGCTTCCGAGATATAGCCAGTTTTTTGTAAACCGATATCCCAGTTGGGATTTTTTACCAATCGGTTGGTGGTGTTGTACTGCAAAGTGCGGTTACCCACCTCAACGCTATGGCTGGGAGATGTAGACAATTGACGCACCATGTCATCAAGGTATGCATAGCCCACCAAAGTGGCCAAATCTTTTCCGCTGGATTGGTTTTGGCTAGACAGGCCTGTTGGCTCAACGTAACGCGTGTCACGCATACCCCATTGATGAGCCTTGGAATTCATCAAGTTCACAAACACAGGCATGCCGCCTGGATAAGTGCGACCCAAAGCATGAGCGGCACGGTTTTCGCTGGCCATCAAAGCCAAGTGAAGCAATTCGCCACGTGTCAAGGTGGCACCTACACGTAGGCGTGAGCTGCTGCCTTTTTCTGTATCCACATCATCTTGAGTGATGGTGATGGATTCATCCATCGGTAATTTAGCTTCGCTGATGATCAAACCGGTCATCAGCTTAGTGATGGAAGCAATCGGCAACACGGCGTTATCGTTCTTGCTGATCAACACTTCGTGTGTGTCTTGGTCAATCACATAAGCCACGCTGGATTTCAAATCCAACAGATCACTGGTGGCGTGCAATCCGGCTTTTTGGCCAAAAGAGGGAATCAAGGGTGCAGCCTTGACCACTTTGGCGCGACGTACATGCGCCTTGAGCACTGAGGGCTTGGTTTTTTGAACAGTTGGTTTTTTTTGATTAGGTGCAGCCTGGGCATGCACAGAGCAAAAAGAAACTAGGAAACCGAGTGAAGTCGCAATGAGGAGTCGTTTCAAGTGGTGTTCCTTAATCTTGAAAAACACAATTGCGACTAGTCTAACAAGAAAAGTCGCGCAAGATCAATGACTTGCGCGACTTATTTAACAAAATTGATGCTGTGTGACAGTTTTTGTAATTTAGCCTTGAGCAGCAACTCGGTCAGACTTACTTTGAAGTTTGTTCAGAGCGCTCAAATATGCCTTGGCTGATGCCACCACGATGTCGGGGTCAGAGCCGACCCCGTTGACCACGCGACCGCTGTTTTGCAGACGAACCGTGACCTCGCCTTGGCTCTCTGTCGAGCCACTGATGGCGTTCACTGAATACAACACCATTTCGGCACCGCTTTTGACGTGGCACTCAATCGCTTTAAGCGAAGCGTCTACTGGACCGTTGCCATCAGAATCCCCCCTCACTTCTTTGCCCGCCACGGTGAACACCACGCTAGCGTGCGGGCGCTCGCCGGTTTCGCTGTGTTGCGACAAAGACACAAACGCAAACTGCTCGCTGGCATTGCTGACCGACTCTTCGCTCACCAAGGCCAAAATATCCTCGTCAAAAATTTCACTCTTACGGTCAGCCAGCTCTTTGAACTTAGCAAAAGCAGCATTGATCTCCGCTTCGCTTTCCAACAGAACGCCCAAGTCTTCCAAGCGTTGCTTGAACGCATTGCGGCCGCTGAGCTTGCCCAACACAATTTTGTTGGCGCTCCAGCCCACATCTTCCGCACGCATGATTTCGTATGTGTCACGCGCTTTAAGCACGCCATCCTGGTGAATGCCTGATGCGTGCGCAAAAGCGTTCGCGCCCACCACGGCTTTGTTGGGCTGCACCACAAAACCTGTGGTCTGACTGACCATGCGACTGGCAGCCAAGATTTGCTTGGTGTCGATGTTCATGGCGAGATCAAAGTAATCACGGCGGGTTTTGATGGCCATGACCACCTCTTCTAACGAGCAGTTGCCTGCGCGCTCACCCAAACCGTTGATCGTGCATTCGACCTGACGTGCGCCTCCAATCTTCACACCGGCCAAAGAGTTGGCCACCGCCATGCCCAAGTCGTTGTGGCAATGCACGGACCAAATGGCCTTGTCAGAGTTAGGCACTCGCTCGCGCAAAGTTTTGATGAAGTTGCCATACAACTCTGGAATGGCGTAGCCCACAGTGTCGGGAATGTTGATGGTGGTCGCACCTTCAGCAATCACCGCCTCAACCACGCGGCACAAAAAGTCCATCTCGCTGCGATAGCCGTCTTCTGCGCTGAACTCGATATCACCCACCAAGTTACGTGCAAAACGCACCGATTGCTTGGCTTGCTCAAGTACCTGTTCAGGTGACATGCGCAACTTCTTCTCCATGTGCAAGGGCGATGTGGCGATGAAGGTATGAATGCGGGCGCTGTTGGCACCTTTGAGGGCCTCGGCAGCGCGGCTGATGTCGCGGTCATTGGCGCGTGACAAAGAGCAAATGGTGGCATCCTTGATGGCGTTGGCAATGCCCTGCACCGCCTCAAAGTCACCATTAGAGCTGGCCGCAAAACCAGCCTCAATGACATCCACCCCCAAACGTTCCAACTGACGGGCGATGCGCAGTTTTTCATCGCGCGTCATAGAAGCGCCGGGCGATTGTTCGCCGTCGCGCAAGGTGGTGTCAAAAATGATAAGTTTATCGGTCATGGTCAGGACTCCTATATTTCCAAATAACTAGCAACGTTTGTTTTAGCCCCAAAGCAAAAGGCCCGCTGCATGTGCATACGGGCCTTGTGGTGTTTGCGCGTGCGCTAACAACTCCGCCCGGTGGGGGATAGAAGTAGTAGTACTAGCGAAAAATTATTCATGCCATCAATTTAGCACAAAGCGAAAACATTTGTTGCACATTGTGTCTTATTTGTGCAAACCCGCTTCATCGGGCTCATCTGTGGATGTGCTGATCAGGCTGGTTTGAATGCCCTTGGCCCGACGCCATGCATACAAAGCATAGCCGCTCAAACCATAAAACATAAACAAAGCAAACAACACGATGGGTGGATGAATATTAATCACCGCGATCACCAAAGCCAACATCACAATGACAGCAAATGGCACACTTTTCTTCATTTGTACATCTTTGAAGCTGTAAAACGGAACGTTGGTCACCATGGTCAAACCAGAGTACAAACACCAAGCAAACATGGGCCAAGCGACCTCAGGGCCTGAGATGCCCATCTCAGTCATCAGCCACATGAAGCCCATCACCAAAGCCGCGGCAGCTGGCGAAGGCAAGCCTTGGAAAAAACGCTTGTCCACCACGGCGGTATTGACATTAAAGCGCGCCAAACGCAAAGCCGCGCAGGATATGTAAACAAAGGCAGCCACCCAGCCCCAGCGACCTAAGCCCTTAAGCGCCCACTCATAAGAAATCAAGGCAGGCGCCGCACCAAATGACACCATGTCAGCCAAGGAGTCCATTTGTTCACCAAACGCACTTTGCGTGTTGGTCATGCGGGCAACGCGGCCGTCTAAACTGTCAAGCACCATGGCACAAAACACACCAATGGCGGCCATTTCGTAGCGCTCATTCATGGCCATGACGATGGCGTAAAAACCACCGAACAATGCAGCCAAAGTGAACAAGTTGGGCAAGACATAAATGCCTTTGCTGGGTTTGCGTGGCACAAATTCTTCTGCGTGGTCTTGCTGTTCTGTCATTCGAGTCATTCCGAAAAGTTGACCTTGAGTGTAAGCGCTGCACCAAAGACCGCCAAGAACGACAAAGGCCACCAAAGTGGCCTTTGTCGGTACAAACAGCGTGCGCTTAGTTGCGGGTTTGGTCAACCAGTTTGTTCTTGGAAATCCAAGGCATCATGGCGCGCAATTTTTCACCCACGATTTCGATCGAATGCTCGGCATTCAAGCGACGACGTGCCGTCATGCTTGGGTAATTGGTCTTACCTTCCAAGATGAACATCTTGGCGTATTCGCCAGTTTGAATGCGCTTCAATGCATTGCGCATGGCTTCGCGTGATTGCTCGTTGATGATCTCTTTGCCGGTGACATACTCACCGTACTCTGCATTGTTCGAGATCGAGTAGTTCATGGTGGCAATGCCGCCTTCGTACATCAAGTCAACGATCAACTTCAACTCGTGCAAGCACTCAAAGTAAGCCATTTCAGGAGCATAGCCAGCTTCGGTCAAAGTCTCATAGCCCATCTTGACCAACTCCACAGCGCCACCGCACAACACGGCCTGCTCACCGAACAAGTCGGTTTCTGTTTCTTCTTTGAAGTTGGTTTCGATGATGCCGCCCTTGCCACCACCGTTCGCCATCGCGTAGCTTAAAGCTAAGTCACGGGCTTTGCCCGACTTGTCTTGGTAAACAGCGATCAACGAGGGCACGCCGCCGCCTTTGAGGTACTCAGAGCGCACGGTGTGGCCTGGACCTTTTGGAGCGACCATGATCACGTCCAAATCAGCACGTGGAATCACTTGGTTGTAGTGAACATTGAAACCGTGAGCAAACGCCAAAGTAGCGCCTTGCTTCATGTTGGGGGCAACATTGTTGTTGTACACGTCTGGGATATTTTCGTCAGGCAACAGAATCATGACCACGTCAGCCGCTTTCACCGCGTCATTGACTTCCAAAACGTTTAAGCCAGCTTTGGCGACTTTGTCCCATGAAGCCCCGCCTTTACGCAAACCGACCACGACTTTGACGCCGCTTTCGTTCAAGTTTTGTGCGTGTGCGTGGCCTTGTGAGCCGTAGCCAATGATGGCCACAGTCTTGCCTTTGATAAGGGACAGATCACAATCTTTGTCGTAAAAAACTTTCACAGGGTTCTCCTAAAAAATACTTTGAAAAGGGTTGGTATTTAAATACGCAAGATGCGCTCACCGCGGCCAATACCGCAAGCGCCCGTGCGAACAGTTTCAAGAATAGCGCTACGGTCAATCGCCTCTAAGAACGCATCGTTTTTAGACAGGTCGCCTGTCAACTCAATGGTGTAGCTCTTTTCAGTCACATCAATAATGCGACCACGAAAGATATCGGCCATGCGCTTCATTTCTTCGCGCTCTTTACCTACGGCACGCACTTTAACCAGCATCAGCTCGCGTTCGGTGTAAGCGCCTTCGGTCAAATCGACCACTTTTACCACTTCAATCAAACGGTTCAGGTGCTTGGTAATTTGTTCAATCACCTCGTCTGAGCCATGCGTTTGAATAGTCATACGAGACAAACTTGCATCTTCAGTCGGCGCCACGGTCAGAGATTCAATGTTGTAGCCACGTGCAGAGAACAAACCCACCACACGAGACAGCGCTCCAGGTTCGTTTTCAAGCATCAGGGAAATGATGTGTTTCATGGTGTCATCTTTCCCGCTCAGAGGTCTTCGCTGCCAAGCAGCATTTCGGTGATGCCCTTGCCGGCTTTCACCATGGGGAACACGTTTTCGGTGGGATCGGTACGGAAATCAATGAACACCGTACGGTCTTTGAGGCGACGGGCTTCACGCAAAGCGGGCTCCACATCCTCAGGACGCTCAATCAACATACCCACATGGCCATAGGCTTCAGCAAGCTTTACGAAGTCAGGCAAAGCGTCCATATAACTGCTGCTATAGCGACTTTCGTATTCAATTTCTTGCCACTGACGCACCATGCCAAGGTAGCGGTTGTTCAGTGCCAACACTTTAATGGGTGTGTTGTACTGAAAGCAGGTGGAGAGTTCTTGGATACACATTTGCACCGAGCCCTCGCCTGTCACACAAAAAACTTCGCTATCTGGCTTAGCCAACTTAATACCCATGGCGTAAGGAATGCCCACGCCCATGGTGCCCAATCCACCTGAGTTGATCCAGCGGCGTGGCTCATCAAAACCGTAATACTGAGCAGCCCACATTTGGTGCTGACCCACATCAGAGGTGATGTAGGTATCAGTGCCCTTGGTCATGTTGTGCAGAGTCTCGATGACATACTGAGGCTTGATGACTTCTGTGTTGCTGCGGTCATATTTCAAGCAGTTGCGCTTACGCCATCCTTCGATGGTTTCCCACCACTCAGACAACGCAGTGGCGTCTGGCTTCAAGGCTGATTCCTTGATCATGTCGATCATCTCGACCAGTACGTCTTTGACATCGCCCACGATAGGGATATCAACCTTCACGCGCTTGGAAATACTGGACGGATCGATATCGATGTGGATGATCTTTCGTTCGTTTAGGGCAAAGTGTTTAGGGTTGCCAATCACGCGATCATCAAATCGGGCGCCAACAGCTAGCAACACATCGCAGTTTTGCATGGCGTTGTTAGCCTCAATCGTGCCATGCATGCCCAACATGCCCAAAAACTTAGGCGCACTGGCGGGATAAGCACCAAGGCCCATCAAAGTATTGGTGACGGGATAGCCCAGCATGTCTACCAAGGTGCGCAACTCTTGCGACGCATTACCCAGCAACACACCGCCACCGGTATAAATGTAGGGACGTTTGGCCGCCATCAACAGTTGCAAAGCCTTGCGTATTTGACCGCCATGACCCTTGCGCACAGGGTTGTAAGAGCGCATATGAACTTCTGCGGGATAGCCTTCGTAAGCGGTCTTCTTAAATGACACATCTTTTGGAATGTCCACCACCACAGGCCCCGGGCGACCACTGCGTGCAATATGGAACGCTTTTTTCATCGTCAAAGCTAAGTCGCGAACGTCTTTGACCAAGAAGTTATGTTTGACGATTGGACGCGTGATGCCAATGGTGTCGCACTCTTGAAAAGCATCTAACCCAATCGCGTGCGTTGGCACTTGACCGGTGATGATCACCATGGGGATGCTGTCCATATAAGCCGTGGCGATGCCGGTCACGGCATTGGTGGCGCCTGGCCCAGATGTAACTAAAGCCACACCCACATCACCCGTGGCACGCGCGTAGCCATCGGCAGCGTGAACTGCTGCTTGCTCATGGCGAACCAATACGTGCTGAATTGTGTTTTGGTTGTAAAGCGCGTCGTAGATGTAGAGAACTGCACCGCCGGGATAGCCCCAAATGTGCTTGACGTTTTCAGCTTGCAGCGCCTTCACGAGGATTTCGGCGCCCATCAGTTCTTTTGACTGACCGCCAGAAGCGGTTGCGGAATGCGATTCCGACTTTGTAATGTCCATTTGTTTACCTTTTAACCTGAGTGAATTTCGTCAACGAAAAACCTTGGGTGCTTCTTGGCGAACCCTTGTGGGGCAGCATCGAAACTTTGGACCTGTAGCCATAAGCGCATGGTTCGCGCCGGACCGAGACCCGTTTGCCTTTTTTGTCGAATTGCAGCCTTAGATTATGACACCTTCTTTAAACGAATTCACTCTTTTGGACATAAAAACCATAGGCTAGTGCCATAATCGCGCCCGATTCAAACTTGAAACCCCATCGTCAGTGGCCACCGAACAAGAACTGTCAGACTTTCTAAAAAGCGTCGAGAAGCGTGCCTTCAAACGCTCGGTGTATCACGTTCGTGACGACGAAGCGGCGTTAGATATCGTTCAAGACAGCATGATGAAACTCGCCGAACATTACGGTGACAAGCCAGCAGCAGAGCTGCCCATGCTATTTCACAGAATCTTGTCCAACACCACACTTGACTGGTTTAGGCGCAACAAAACTCGAAAGGCCTTGTTTAGCAACTTTAGCGACTTTGAATCAGGCAGTGACGATGGTGAATTTAATCTTTTAGAGGCCTTGGCCGTCGAAAATGACAGTCAAACCACCCAAAGTGCAGAAGATAATTTTGCTAGCGTATCAAATGTTCACGATATTGAGGTAGAAATACAAAACTTGCCAGCACGTCAACGAGAAGCGTTCCTACTGCGTTATTGGGAGGATCTAGATGTTTCCGAGACTGCCGCTGCCATGGGTTGTTCGGAAGGAAGCGTCAAAACACATTGCTCTCGGGCTGTTCTGGCACTCAGCAAAGCGCTTAAATTAAAGGGGATTCAACCATGACCAATACCGCAAATACCCAAGACAATTTTGGTTTGCGCATTGCTGCACAACTGAATTCAGCTAGCCTTGCTCTACCCCACGACATCACTGAGCGCCTGCGAGCCGCACGCACACGCGCTGTGGCCGCTCGCTTGAAGCCCCAAACCCGTCTACAAACCAGCACGGCCGTGGTTCACCAAAACGGTGCAGCCTTGCTGAACTTCGGCGGTGACGAAGGTCTGAACATATGGAGCCGCGTGGCATCCCTCTTACCTCTAATTGCATTGGTAGCAGGCCTGGCGCTGATTCAAAACATCATGGATGAAGACCGCGCCAACGAATTGGCCGAAGTCGACTCTGCCTTGCTGGTCGACGACTTGCCACCTGCCGCTTACGCTGACCCCGGTTTTCTTCAGTTTTTGAAGAACCCCATCGCCATTGATAGCAAAGATTAACTTCCTGCATGCTGTTTCAACGCTTGACCAACACGACATTCATTGCCCAACTCTTGCTGAGTGGTGCGGTGTTGATCACTGGCGAAATGGTGAGTGCACAAACTTCAACTGTGGTCGGTGTAAAGCCAGCACCCAGTCTGCCAGGGCGCCCTTTGTGGATGGATTTGGCTGAGTCACAACAACAAGCACTCGCCCCATTGGCCCAACTTTGGCCCACAATGACTGAACCACACAAACGCAAGTGGCTGGCTGTTTCACAAAATTTTGGTCAACTCTCTGCAGAAGATCAAGCCACGGTGCAAGGCCGCATGCGCGAGTGGGCCGCACTCAGCCCGCAGCAACGCACCGCTGCACGGTTGAATTACGCAGACGCTAAACAGCTCTTGCAAGAAGATAAAAAAGCCAAATGGGAGGCCTATCAAGCCCTCACGCCAGAGGCCAAACAAAAACTTGCAGCGCAGCAAAGTCAACCCATTCAAGGTGCAGCACCGGCGATAAAACCCGTGTCTGCCGCCAAACTCACCTCTTCGCCTGTCGCCAGCGCCAACAAGCCGCTGCCCCGTATCGCAACAGATCAAGCGGCGCCCGCCACCTTGCTGCCGACGCCCGTCTCAAGCTCGACACCGGCAACTGTCAGCACTGAAAGCGCAGTGACACCTCAATGACGTCGGAGTTAATCGCCCCTGGCCTGTTGCGCCGCATGGCGTGCTGGCTTTACGAGGGCATGCTGATATTTGCTGTTCTGTTTATCTCTGGCTACTTATTCAGCACACTTAGCCAAACTCGCCACGCCATGGATAACCGCCTAGGCTTGCAAGCCTTTTTATTCCTTGTGGTCGGCATTTACTTCACCTGGTTTGGACAAAAAGGCCAAACCTTGGCCATGAAAACTTGGCACATCCGAGTGATTGATGCCCACGGCCAAGCACTAACGCAAAAACGTGCATTTTTACGTTATCTGCTGAGCTGGATTTGGTTCATTCCACCTTTAGCCATCGTCGGGCCCTTCGACCTGAGCGGTGGCGAAACTGCCCTAATTTTTTTGGGATGGGTCGGAGTTTGGGCTTTGCTGAGCCGCTTTCACCCACTGCGGCAGTTTTGGCACGATGCGCTGGCTGGCACACGACTAGTCAACGCACAGCCCGTCGTTGCAAAAAAATAACCATTCATCATGAATCTGCCCGCATTTTCTGTTTGCGTCTATTGCGGCTCACGCAACGGCATCCTGCCGGACTATGCCAATGTGGCGCGCCAAGTCGGCACGTGGATTGGGCAACACAACGGCCAACTCGTTTATGGCGGTGGCAACAACGGATTGATGGGCATCGTGGCCCAAGCCACAGCCGATGCGGGTGGCCTTGTGGTGGGGATCATCCCAAAAGCACTGCAAACTATCGAAAACACACGCACCGCGTGCACCGAGTTGCATGTGGTCGACACCATGCACGAACGCAAACACATGATGGCCGAGCGCGCCGATGTGTTCTTAGCCCTGCCAGGCGGCATTGGTACCTTTGAAGAGTTTTTTGAAGTATGGACCTGGCGACAACTCGGCTACCACGACAAACCCATTGGCCTGCTCAACACACGAGGCTATTACGATGGCTTACTTCAATTTGTCAATAACAGCGTGAGCCAAGGTTTTTTGAACGACTGGCAAATGGATCTTATTCTCAGCGGCACTGAGCCCGCATCCTTGCTGCAAGAACTGGTTCAAGCCGCAGGCTTTGCGCCAGAGCCTCAACTGGCAGGCCTCTAAACCTCAACTCGCAAAAAGCCACGGCCATTACTGGCTGATTAAACGGCTGATTCGTCCAACTCGCCCGTACGAATACGCACGACACGCTCAACCGGCGTGATGAAAATTTTTCCGTCGCCAATTTTGCCCGTCCGGGCTGCGCGCACGATGGCGTCCACGCAGTTGTCAACATCAACAGACTTTACAGTCACTTCAACCTTGACCTTTGGCAAAAAGTCCACCACGTACTCAGCGCCACGGTACAACTCGGTGTGGCCTTTTTGACGGCCAAAACCTTTAACCTCGGTCACGGTCAAGCCAGTCACACCACATTCGGCCAGAGCTTCGCGCACTTCTTCGAGTTTGAATGGTTTGATGATGGCGGTGATTTGCTTCATGTTCAAAGTCCTTGAAATCAATGAGGAGGGCCGTATTTAGGCACGAAATTTATTGGTTATAGGATAACGCCAATCTTTGCCAAAACTGCGGTGCGTGACGCGAATTCCCACCGGCGATTGACGGCGTTTGTACTCGTTGATGCGAATGAGGCGGGTTACCTTTTCCACCTCGGCACGTGCAAAGCCCGCCGCAATGATGTCTTCTGAGCTTTGGTCGTTTTCCATAAAACGCGAAACGATCTCGTCTAGCACCTCATAGGGCGGCAAGCTGTCTTGGTCGGTTTGGTCTGGGCGCAGCTCAGCACTAGGGGGGCGTGTGATGATGCGCTCAGGAATAGGATCGGCACCCGTGCCGTAAGGGTCATGGGCATTGCGCCAACGTGCCAGCTTAAAAACCAAGGTCTTGGCAACGTCCTTGATCACCGCAAAGCCACCTGCCATGTCGCCGTAAAGCGTGCAATAGCCCGTCGCCATCTCACTCTTGTTGCCCGTAGTCAGCACGATGGAGCCAAACTTGTTGGACAAAGCCATCAACAGCGTGCCACGAATACGCGCTTGGATGTTCTCTTCGGTGGTATCAAGCTGCATGCCCTCAAAGTCAGCTTTGAGCGAACCCAAAAACGCCTCAAATTCCGGCACGATGGACACCTCGTCGTAACGAACGCCCATGCGCTGTGCCATGTCACGCGCATCCACCCAGCTGATTTCGGCGGTGTAGGGCGATGGCATCATGACCGAGCGAACCTTGTCTGCACCCAAGGCGTCCACCGCGATGGCCAGCACCAAGGCCGAATCAATGCCCCCTGACAAGCCCAATAAGACGCCGGGGAAACCGTTTTTGCGGATGTAGTCACGCACGCCCAGCACCAAGGCATGCCAGAGGTCTGCTTCAAGCGAACCGTCTTGCGCAACTTCCCCCGACAGATGATGGGAAGCGTGAGATCGACTTGAGGCACGTGTGGTTTGCTCACTCACCGCGTCATGCCCCTGTGACACCCCATCACCTCGAACCACATCCACCACAAACGAAGCAACTTCAAAGCTAGGCGCACGCGCAGCCAGCACACCATCGGCGTTAAGCGCAAACGAGCGCCCCTCAAACACCACTTCGTCTTGGCCACCGACCAAGTGCGCATAAATCAAAGGCAAGCCTGTGGCTAGCACGCGACCACGCATGGCCTGCTCGCGCTCGTCACCTTTGCCTACATGGAAGGGGGAGGCGTTGATCACGGCCAAGAGCTCAGCCCCCGCCGCTTTGGCATCCGCCGCAGGCGCATCAAACCAAGCGTCTTCACAAATCAGCAGGCCCACTTTCATGCCCGCCACACTAAAAACACAAGGCTTGTTGCCCGCCACGAAGTAGCGGCGCTCGTCAAACACTTGGTAATTGGGCAGCTCGCGCTTGGCATAAGCGGCCACCACTTGACCCTCGCAAACGACACTCGCCATGTTGAAGCGCCGTTGCACCGACACCGAACGAGAGCGCTCGTCACCGCCAGAGGGATGACCCACCACCACATGCAAACCCTTTAACCCGCTCAGAGCTGCGGACACCGTTTTCAGGGCATGATCACAGGCTTCGATGAATGATGGACGCAGGAATAAATCTTCGGCGGCATAGCCGCACAACGACAGCTCAGGCGTCAGCACCAAACGAGCGCCATCTTGATAAGCAGCGGTGGCACACTCGATAATTTTTTGGGCGTTACCCGCCATGTCGCCCACCACGAAATTCAACTGAGCAACACAAATTTTGAGAGTCATGGCAGCAGGCACATCGTCCAAAGTAAAACAGGTCTAACAAGAAAATGGATTATGTCATTCGCATCCACGCGAGCCCGCTCGATATCCCCGCTGGAGCGTGGGACGTTTTGTTGGCCCAGCAAGACGCGCCCTCGCCCTTTATGCAGCACGCCTATTTGGCTGCCCTACACACCAGCGGTAGCGCCTCGCCCGTTACAGGCTGGACGCCGCAATTTGTCTCGCTTTGGCAAGGCGACCAATTAGCCGGAGCCAGTGCGCTCTTCATCAAAGACCACTCTTACGGCGAATACGTGTTTGACTGGGCCTGGGCCAATGCCTATGCCAACCACGGCTTGAACTACTTTCCCAAAGCCACCTGCGCCGTGCCCTTCACACCTGTGCCGGGCTCGCGATTGTTGGCCATTGACGCAACAGCTCGTCAAGCCCTGCTTCAAGCCATGTTGGACGTTGCAAAGGAGCACCAGCTCTCATCCTTGCACCTGCTATTCACCAGCCCTAACGACCGTGCAGCTTGCAATGCGCTGGGCTTGATGCAGCGTCAAACCGTGCAATTCCATTGGTGCAACGCAAACCCTCAAGGCCAGCCGTTTGATTGTTTCGACGCCTTCTTAGGAAGCCTCGCGCAAGAGAAACGCAAAAAAATAAAACAAGAACGCCGCCGCGTGGCCGATGCAGGCGTGACTTTTCGCACCTCTGTAGGGGTTTCTATCAGCAGCGAAGACTGGGAGTTTTTTTACCAGTGCTACGAACGTACCTACCTCGAGCACGGTAACGCCCCCTACCTCAGCCGCTCGTTCTTTGAACACATGCAGCACGACATGCCTCAAAACTGGGTGATGTTTGTGGCCCAGCGCGAAGGCCGTCCCATCGCGAGCAGCTTGATCGCTGTGCAAGGCCTAGGCACGACTGAGGCTATTGCCTATGGCCGCTACTGGGGCGCACTTGAGCGCGTGGACTGCCTACACTTTGAAGCTTGCTACTACCAACCCCTCAGCTGGTGCATTGCCAACGACGTGCAGCGCTTTGAAGGCGGCGCACAAGGCGAACACAAAATGGCCCGCGCCCTTATGCCTGTCGCCACCTACAGCGCACATTGGCTGGCCCACCCTGCGTTTGCCGATGCAGTAGAGCGTTTTTTAGAGCGGGAGTCAGCGGGAGTCGACAACTACCTCGACCACTTGGCCGAGCGCAGCCCTTTTAAAAGCCAAGAGCCGCAATAAATAGTCTACAAAAAAAACCTCGGAAACAATAAAGCCCGCTAAAGCGGGCTTTATATGAACACAAGGAAGAATTACTTATTGTAGTTGGCCATGCCGTCCACGATTTCTTTGTGGGCAGACTCAATACCCTCCCAGCCCTTGACCTTGACCCACTTGCCTTTTTCGAGATCTTTGTAATGCTCAAAGAAATGAGAGATTTGCTGCAGTTGCAACTCATGGATATCGGCCAATGATTTGATGTTGCTGTAGCGGGCCAGGATTTTTTCAGTGGGCACAGCTAAAACTTTGCCGTCCACGCCGCCTTCGTCTTCCATCATCAAGATGCCCAGCGCACGGCAAGGCACCACCACGCCGGGTGGCAATGGAAATGGTGTGATAACCAACACGTCTACAGGATCACCGTCGCCAGCGATGGTTTGTGGCACATAGCCGTAGTTGGTGGGGTAATGCATGGCCGTGCCCATGAAGCGGTCCACAAACAAAGCGCCAGACTCTTTGTCAACTTCGTACTTCACAGGGTCCGAGTTCATCGGAATTTCGATGATCACGTTGAAGGCTTCGGGAACTTTGCTACCGGGGGTGACTTGATTCAGGGACATGGTGTCTTGTTATAAAAGTTAAAAAAGAAACTCGGAGGATTAACTCCGATTTTACTTTCATGAGGCTTGCGTTGCCACATGGCCTTTGAAACTCTTATTCGTGGGTACTTTTGCCAGTTTCATCCATTAAGCCTAAGAACACCCGCAAAAAATACACGGCCATTGCCAAGATGAAAACAATCACAGCCACGCTCATTAGCCCGTAGTCGGTAGAAAAAAGATCAATCCAAGCTTTCATAGGGAAACTCCAATTAATTGCAATGCCTTGACTTTGCAGCGTTTGAAGGGCTGTCGCAATGATCTATGTCAACAGTTAGGGTATTGGCCATTCAGGCAAAATCGCGCAACTATGTCTGAACGCGTGATCCCCCTTGTTGACCAACGGCTGCTGGCTTTGCCTGCCACTTTGCCTACCCAACCCATCAGCGCCACGGGGCTTCTTAGCGACAGCTTGGGCCGCCCGCTGCACGACCTGCGCATCAGCGTGACCGACCGCTGCAACTTTCGCTGCAATTACTGCATGCCCAAAGAGGTGTTCAACAAAGACTACGCCTACCTGCCACACGGCGACTTGCTTAACTTTGAAGAAATCACGCGCCTGGCCAAAGTGTTTGTGGCCCACGGCGTGCGCAAAATTCGGCTCACAGGCGGCGAGCCTCTGCTGCGCAAAAACCTTGAAATCTTGGTAGACCAACTGGCCAATATCAAAACGCCTGATGGCACGCCACTGGACCTGACCCTCACCACCAACGGCTCACTTTTGGCACGCAAAGCCAAGTCGCTCAAAGACGCGGGCTTGAACCGCGTGACGGTGAGCTTGGACGGTCTGGACGATGCCGTGTTTCGCGAAATGAACGATGTGGACTTTCCGGTGGCCGATGTGTTGGAAGGCATTGCAGCGGCCAAAGACGCAGGCTTGGGACTGGATGCCAACGGGTTGTTTACGGGCCTCAAAGTCAATATGGTGGTCAAGCGCCGCACCAACGTCAACCAAATCTTGCCCATGGCCCGCCACTTCCGTGGCAGCGGCATCACCCTGCGCTTCATCGAGTACATGGATGTGGGCGCCACCAACGGCTGGTGCATGGACGATGTGCTGCCCTCGGCCGAGGTCATCAAACACATCCAACAAGAATTTCCACTCGTGACGCTTGACGCGAGCGCCCTGGGCGAAACCGCCCAGCGTTGGGGCTATGCCAACGCCGCAGGTGTGTTTGACCCCACCTTGGGTGAAGTTGGCGTCATCAGCAGCGTGACCCAAGCTTTCTGCCAAGACTGCAACCGCGCCCGCCTCTCCACAGAGGGCAAACTCTACCTCTGCCTTTTTGCCACAAAAGGCTACGACTTGCGCAGCCTCATGCGTGGCGCGCAGGCCACCGATGCAGACCTTGCCTCGGCCATCGGACATATTTGGCAAGGCCGCGACGACCGATATTCAGAGCTCAGAGCCTCTATGCCTGCTGACAGTGCGCCCAACGGTTCATCCACTGCGCGCCGCGTCGAGATGAGCTACATCGGCGGTTAAACCGCAACACACCTCACAGAAACCAACATACACCGACATGACTGACACCATCGCGCCTCAAGACATTACCGGCCTTATCTTGGCCGGCGGCCGAGGCAGCCGCATGGGCGGTGTGGACAAAGGCTTGCAAAACTTCAACGGCATCCCGCTCGCCTTGCACACCCTTATGCGCCTTGGCCCCCAAGTGGAAAGCGTGATGGTCAATGCCAACCGCAACCTCTCGGCGTATGAGTCGTTTGGATCCTCAGTGTGGCCCGATGCATCTGCCGACTTTTCGGGCCCCTTGTCTGGCTTTTTGGTGGGCTTAGAGCGCGCCGAAACTCCCTACATGCTGACCGTTCCCTGCGACACACCACGCCTGCCCCTCGACTTGGCACAGCGCCTCGCTGAAGCTTTGGTGCGCGAAGACGCCGATATCGCCATGGCTGCAGCACCTGAAACTGATGAGCACGGCCAAACCCAGCTGCGCACGCAGCCTGTGTTTTGCCTGATGAAGATTGAACTATCTGAAAGTTTGGTGAGATTCACCCACGCCGGTGGTCGCAAGATTGATGCTTGGACCTCGCAACACAAAACGGTTGAAGTGCCGTTTGACGCCCCCAGCGATGACCCTCTGGCCTTTGCCAACGTCAACACCTTGACAGAACTGCAAGCCCTAGAAAACGCCGCACCATGAAAAGCTTGGACGAGATTGCCGCCGCCCTGCAAGGCTATGACCCACAAGCCTTGAGCGTGGACCAAGTCAACGCATTTTTGGCTGAGTTGGTGCAGCCCTTGTCTGCCAACGAATCGCAAGACGTGTTTTTGTTTGACGCATTGGGTCGCGTGTTGGCGCAAGACGTGGTCTCAACCATCAACGTGCCCGCGCACAACAACTCGGCCATGGACGGTTTTGCGTTCGATGCCACTCAGCTGCAAGCCGACCAGCCCCTCATCCTGCGCGTGGTGGGTACGGCACTGGCTGGCAAAGCATGGCAAGGCAAGGTGAATGCCGGCGAATGTTTGAAGATCATGACAGGCGCCATACTGCCAGACAACCTAGATACTGTGGTGCCCCAAGAGTTTTGCCAAGTGACCAACACACACGATGTGAGCACCGTCACCATTCCACCCAATTTATTGAAAGCCGGTGACAACCGCCGCTTGATGGGCGAAGACCTGATGCAAGGCCAGTCTGCGTTAAAAGCAGGCCAGCACCTCACGCCTGCTGCCTTAGGCTTGGTTGCCAGCCTAGGTCTGCCCGATGTGCGTGTGCATCGCCGATTGCGTGTGGCCTATTTCTCCACCGGCGACGAAGTCCTCAGCTTGGGCGAAGCGCCCCGCGAAGGCGCGGTTTACGACAGCAACCGCTACACCTTGTTTGGCCTGCTCACCCGCATGGGGTGCGAAGTGATTGACATGGGCGTGGTGCGTGATGAACCAGCGCTCTTAGAAGCAGCATTCGCCCAAGCGGCACTGAAGGCCGACGCCATCATCACCAGTGGTGGTGTGAGCGTAGGCGAAGCCGACTTCACCAAAGCCATGATGAAAAAGCTGGGCGATGTGGCCTTTTGGAAAATAGCCATGCGCCCAGGCCGTCCTATGGCCGTGGGCCGCATTGGCAAGTCGGTGTTGTTTGGTTTGCCTGGCAACCCCGTGGCTGTGATGGTCACCTTCCTTGCTTTTGTGCGCCCTGCTCTGCTGCAAATGATGGGCAGCACCGCACAGCCTGCACCGCTTCTGCGAGCTAAGTGTTTAGAACCTCTGCGAAAAAAAGCAGGCCGCACCGAGTACCAACGAGGCTTTGTCAGCAGCGCCGCCGACGGCACACTGCAAGTACGTACCACCGGCAACCAAGGCTCAGGCGTGCTGAGCTCGATGGTGCAAGGCAATGGCCTCATCGTGCTACATCACAGCCAAGGCAATGTCGTGGTAGGGGACGAGGTGGACGTGATGATGTTTGAGGGCGCTGTGTAATTACGCGCCTACGTCCGCATCTTCATGGCGAATGGTGATCGCCCCAGGAACTGACTTTCGAGCCAGCAAGGTATACATGGTGGGCACCACAAAGATGGTGAGCAAGGTGCCCAAGCTCATACCTCCCACAATGACCCAACCAATTTGCTTGCGGCTTTCTGCACCCGCACCACTGGCCAAAGCCAACGGAATCGCGCCCAGCACCATCGCGCCGGTGGTCATCAAAATCGGACGCAATCGCAAGGTGGCAGACTTTGTGACTGCCTCAAACAACTCCATGCCCTCTTCACGCAGTTGGTTGGCAAACTCCACAATCAAAATGCCGTGTTTGGTGATCAAGCCTACTAGAGTGATTAGGCCAATTTGGCTGAACACATTGAGTGTGCCGCCACTGAACTGAAGTGCCAACAGAGCGCCCACCATCGACAACGGCACGGACAACATGATGACCAGCGGATCTACGAAGCTTTCAAACTGCGCAGCCAACACCAAGAAAATAAACAACAGCGCGAGCACAAATACGATCACCAGCGATCCCGATGATTTGACAAACTCACGCGAGGTGCCATTGAGGTCGGTGGAGTAACCGGGTTTGAGCACCTTTTGCGCTGTGGCATTCATGAAAGTGATGGCCTCGCCCAGCGAATAGGTGGGGGCCAAGTTGGCGGTGATGGTTGCGCTGCGTCGTTGGCTGAAGTGGTTCAGCTCACGCGGTACCACCACCTCTTTTGTTTTGACCAAGGCAGACAAAGGAATCATGACATCACCTTTGCCGCGAACAAACACGCGTTCGATGTCGTCGGGGGTGTCGCGGCCAGTGGGTGCGGTTTGCACAATCACGTCATATTGGTCACCCTCACGCTTATAGCGTGTGACTTGACGACCCCCCATCATGGTTTCTACAGCACGGGCAATTTGATCCACGGGCACGCCCATGTCGGCGGCTCGTTCGCGGTCTACTTCCATACTGATTTCGGGTTTATTCAAACGCAGGTCTGTGTCCACACTCACGATGCCAGGGTTCTTGGCAATTTCTTCTTGAAAGCTACGCACCACTTGCGCCAAGTTTTGGTAACTGTCCGATGTCAAGATAACGAAGTTGATAGGGCGCTCACGAAACGGCTGCCCAAGCGATGGTGGCGTGATGGGAAACGCCGTCACGCCTGGCAAGCCCGACACCATAGGCGTCATCTCGCGGGCAATTTCGAGCGTGCTTTTACTTCTATCTTCCCAAGGCTTGGCGCGGTAAAACACGTTACCTTGAGCCACGGTGGGGTTACCCACCACGGTGAAGATGCGGTCAAACTCAGTGTATTTCTCTGCCATTTTTTCGAGTGCCAAGCTGTAACGCAGGGTGTAGTCCATGGTGGCGCCATCTGGCCCGTTGATGACCGTCAAAATCACGCCACGGTCTTCCAAGGGGGCCAATTCGCTCTTGGTCGATTTGAGCAAGGACCACGTCCCCATACCAGCCGACACCATCACAGCCACCACCAACCAACGACGCGAGATTGAACGGCCAAAAAATTGGCCGGGTGATAGCGTCCATTTCAGTAAACGTCCATACGCGTTGGACATGCGCTGCAACTGATGCTCCATGGTGCGGTCAAACCAGCTGGGCTTGTGGTTGTGCTTGAGCATGATGGAACACATCATGGGCGTGAGCGTCAAGGCCACAAAGCCCGACACCACCACCGAGCCCGCCAAGGCCAACGCAAACTCAGTAAACAGTTTTCCAGTTCGCCCCGGCGTGAACGCCAAGGGCGCATACACCGCCGCCAAGGTCATGGTCATGGCCACCACCGCAAAGCCCACTTCTTTGGCGCCTTTGATCGCCGCGTGAAAGGGCGACATGCCTTCTTCTATGTGTCTGTAAATATTTTCTAACACCACGATGGCGTCGTCCACCACCAAACCAATGGCCAACACCAAGGCCAGCATGGTGAGCGTGTTGACCGTAAAACCAAACATGGCCATCAAAGCGAACGTACCAATCAAACACACAGGAATGGTCACCAGCGGAATGATGGATGCGCGAAAGGTGCGCAAGAACAAAAAGATAACCAAGGCCACCAAAATGGCGGCTTCCACAATGGTTTGATAAACCGCCTTGATGGATTGTTCGATGAAGATAGAGTTGTCGTTGGCAACTTCAATTTCCACGCCCGGCGGCAAGTTTTCTTTGATTTTCGGGATCATGTTGCGCACCGCCGCACTGAGGTCCAGCGGGTTAGCGGTGGCGTTGCGAATCACACCCAAAGTAATGGCATCTTTGCCATTAAATCGTGTGGCGGTGCGTTCAGCTTGCGGGCCTTGCTCGACACGCGCCACATCGCTCATGCGCACTAAGGTGCCATTGACAGACTTGATGACCACGTTACCAAACTCTCGCGGCGTTTGCAGGTCAGTCGATGCCGTGACGTTGAATTCACGCAGCTTGCTTTCAATCCGTCCAGCTGGCACTTCCACATTGGAGCGACGCAGGGCATCTTCAACATCTTGGGTGGTGAGCTTGTAGGCGGCCAAGCGATCGGGGTCAAGCCAAATACGCATGGCGTATTTACGCTCCCCAAACACGCGCACATCCGAGGCGCCGGGTGCGGTTTGCAACATGGGCTTGGCAATGCGATTGGCATAGTCGGTGAGCTGCAGCGCATTCAAAGTGTCAGAGCTGAAGGACAACCAAATGACCGGAAAAGCATCAGCCTCCACCTTGGCAATCACGGGCTCATCAATGCCTTGGGGCAAGCGCTGGCGCACTCGGCTCACTTTGTCGCGCACATCGGCAGCGGCCGAGTCGGCATCGCGTGACAACACAAAGTTCACCGTAATTTGGCTCTGCTCTTGGCGGCTGATAGAGGTGATGACGTCTACCCCCTCAATGCCAGAAAGGGAGTCTTCCAGCACCTTGGTGACTTGCGATTCCACCACCGCACTAGACGCGCCGGTGTACTTGGTTTCCACCGTCACCACGGGGTTGTCAATCTTGGGGTACTCGCGCACGTTCAAGCGGGTGTATGACACCACGCCCACCAACACAATGAGCAAGGACAACACGGTGGCAAACACCGGACGGCGAATGGATATCTCAGGCAACTGCATGTGAGCTCTTTGCTTTGTGGTTTATCGGCTAGCTGCGGGAGCAGCCCCAGAGGCGGCAGCCGATGCGCCAGATGCTGACGCCGATGCAGCTGCGGCCGGACCACGACCAAGCTCGACGACACGCAAGGGTGAGCCATCTTTTTGCAGACGTTGCTGACCTGCCACCACGATGGTGTCACCCTCCGCCAAGCCCTCGGTAATTTCCACTTGACCGCCACGACGCATACCCAGCTTCACCTCGGTACGCAGAGACACAAACTTGGTGTCTGGCGGCACAACAGGCGCACTGGCAACGCCACTCGCCGCGCTAGCAGCAGGCGCAGGCAACTCACTGGGTGGGATAGCCTTGATGACAAACTGTTTGCCGGCCTGCGGCACGATAGCTTCTTCAGGCACCACCAAGGCATTGGGCTTGATGGCAAACACAGCGGTCACGCGCGCAAACATGCCAGGACGCAAGGGGCCTGTTTGATCGCCCCCCGCGCTGGTCCGCGTGCGGTCAAAGGTATTGGGCGGGCAACCCAAGCTTTGGGGCGATGGCAAGGCCACACCTCGGCTAATAGGATCGGGTTTCTTGGCAGCCGGTGCTGAAGCAGCAGGCACAGCAACTTTGACTTGCGAAGAGGATGCAGATGCGGAGGCAGAAGAAGCAGTTGGCGCCGCAGCAGCTGCTTGTGACCCAGCACCTGGGCCTGGGCCTCTACCACCCACCACGATTGGCTCGCCCGCTGTATTGGCCAAAACGGCACGCACACCAATCGAACGGCCATTGGCATCAATGAGTGGGTCTACCGCCTCAACACTGGCTTTGAACAAACGGCCACTAAAGGCATCCAGTTTCACCTCAATGGTTTGACCTGGTTTCACCTTGGCTTGATAACGCTCAGGCAAACGATAGTCCACATACAGACTACCAATGTTTTCTAGGTTAATCAAGTCTGCGCCATCTTTCACATAGTCACCCACGTTGATGCTGCGAATACCCACCACACCATTGAAAGGTGCAATCAAACGCATGCGGTCCAAACGGGCACATGACAAACCCAGCTGCGCATCGGCTACTTGCAGGGCAGCTGCACTTTCATCTAGCGAGCGCTGGGCGATGAAGTTTTGAGCCACCAATTCTTGGTTGCGTTTGTGGTTGGCGCGGGCAATCGACATTTGGGCCAGCGATTGCTGCACCTCAGCGCGTTGCAAGGTGTCGTCCATCTGCACCAACACTTGGCCCGCTCGCACACGCGCACCATCGGTAAAACCTAACGACAACACACGGCCTGCCACTTCAGGACGAAGTATGACGTTTTGTGATGACCTCAATGTACCCACAGCCTCGACGTCGTCACGCAACGTTTGCTTTTTAACTTGGCTAATTTCCACGCCCGCTGGACGCGCACCTGGGGCAGCAGGAACTGCATCTGTTTTGGGGTTTTGCAACCACCAAGCCAAGGTTGAGGCAACCACAATGCCTACCACTGCCACAACGGAATACATCTTATTGGAGGCCATGAATGAGATTCTTTTAGTTACGATTGAATCAATTTTGCAATGTACCAGTGAGACATCTAGAAAACACCAAACTTAGCTTGGCTTTGCAAAATCTGTCACCTAGCGGACAACACCTGCTCAACGCCGCGATTCGCCAAGCCATCAGCGCGCTCATTGTCCACATGGCCGGCATGGCCTTTCACCCAATGCCACGCGATGTCGTGATCGCCTTGATGCGTAAGCGCATCTAACTGCTGCCAAAGGTCGGCGTTCTTCACGGGCTGCTTGGCTGCCGTTCGCCAGCTGCGGGCTTTCCATCCGTGAATCCATTCGGTGATGCCCTTGCGCACGTACTCGCTGTCCAAATACAAAGCCACATTGCAAGGGCGTTTAAGCGCTCGCAAAGCCTCAATCACCGCCATTAATTCCATGCGGTTGTTGGTGGTGTCTAACTCCCCACCAAACAACTCTTTTTCTTGACCCGAGGGCGAGCGCAGCAAGGCGCCCCAGCCGCCGGGGCCTGGGTTGCCCTTGCAGGCGCCGTCTGTATAAATTTCTACCGTGTTCATTCCATTCCTTTAGATGCGCTGTTGTTTGCCGTGCTTGAAGCCGTGGTTGCCACCACGGCCGCACGCGGCACCGCTTTTTTCCAAGCGGACGAGATCAGGCGCATGCCTTGAACCCGCTTGACAGCCACCATGCCGTACACAGCGCCCAAAATGGGCCACCAACGCACGCCCGCTTGGTCCATCCAATCCAATCGTTGCAGCCAGCGCTGGGTTTTTACGTCTGGGCGGTAACAGCCAAAACTGGTGGACTCCACTTCAAAGCTCAACAACTGAAGCCAATCGCGCAAGCGGCGCTGACCAATGAAATCGCCCACTTCAGAAAAATTGCGTTTGCAACTTTTGCTCACGCCCCACAGGCTGTTGGGGTTGAAGCCGCAAATCACCACGCGCCCTTCGGGCACCAGCACGCGCCCCACTTCACGCAGAGTGGCGTGTGGGTCGAAGCTCAGCTCTAGGGTGTGGGGCAATACCAGCAAGTCCAAGCTGGCATCGGGAAAAGGCAAGGCCTCGTAATTGGTCATCAACACTTCGCGGCCCACGGGCGATGGCTCGGGTTGGGCATCACAGGCCAGCCATTGGTGAGGCATGCGGTTGGCTTGCAAAGCGTTAAGCGCGGGAAAGCCTAGTTGCAGCGCGTGAAAACCAAACACATCGGCCACCGCGCAGTCTAAATAGCGTTGCTCCCATGCGCACAAATACTGGCCAGCAGGGGACGCGAGCCAGTCAGGCAAACTATCGTTTTTTAAAGGTGTGGATGACATGAAGCTAATTGCACTGCCCGCGTTTTCTGACAACTACCTGTGGTTGTGGCAACAAGACCAAATGGCCGTGGCGGTCGACCCTGGCGACGCTGCACCTGTGTTGCAGGCGCTGGCCGACCAAGGTCTGACGTTGGCCGCCATTCTAGTGACCCATCACCATGCCGACCATGTAGGAGGCGTGCGCGAATTGCACCTTGCCACGGGCGCCCAAGTGTTTGGCCCCGCCCTCGAAGAGGTGCCTGCGCCCTTTACGCCCGTCATGCACGGCGACCGACTTGATTTGCTCGGCCAAACCGTGCAAGTGCTGGACGTGCCCGGCCACACCGCCGGCCATGTGGCTTATTTCTTACCCAATGCCCAACCCAACCCCGTGCTGTTTTGCGGTGACACCTTGTTTTCGGGGGGCTGTGGTCGCATTTTTGAGGGAACACCTGCGCAAATGCTGGCCTCACTTGACCGCCTTGCAGCCCTTCCAAGCAACACCCAGGTGTGCTGCGCCCACGAGTACACTCTGTCCAATTTGCGATTCGCCTTGGCCGTAGAACCCAGCAACACCGTCTTGCAAACCTACATGGCGCAGTGCCAACAACTCAGAGCCCAGGGCACCCCCACCCTGCCCGCACAGTTGGGCAACGAATTGCAAATCAACCCGTTTTTACGGGCTCGACTTACCGCTGTGCGGCAAGCCGTGGCACAACACGCTGGACTCTCAGCGCTCGAACAAACCGACGATGTGGCTGTGTTTGCTGCCCTTCGTGAATGGAAGAACGATTTCAGATGAGATTTCTATTGACCGTATTCAGCCTCAGCCTTGCATTGCTGAGCGGCTGTGCAAATTTGCCTGAATCCACGAACGGGCCCAATCAGGCCAGCACCAACCCCACGCCTCCAGAAGATCTAAGCCCCATTGCCAAAGGCAGCGCCAAACGCGACAACGTGGCCACGCTGAGCTTGCCCAACGACCTGTGGGAGCGCATCCGCAAGGGGTATTCAATGCCTGACTTGGACACAAACCTCGTCACCGACCGCACCCAGTGGTACGCCGCCAAACCCGAATACTTGAGCCGCATGACCGAGCGCTCGAACAAATACCTGTATCACATCGTTGAAGAAATTGAAGCCCGCAAGATGCCTACCGAGTTGGCCTTGCTACCCTTCATCGAAAGTGCCTTCAACCCACAAGCAGTTTCCAGCGCCCGGGCCAGCGGCATGTGGCAGTTTATGCCCGCCACCGGCAAGAGTTTTGACCTGAAACAAAACGCTTTTCGTGATGACCGTCGCGATGTGGAAGCCTCCACCCGTGCCGCACTGGACTACCTAGAACGCCTGCACAAAATGTTTGGTGATTGGCATTTGGCCTTGGCCGCCTACAACTGGGGTGAAGGCAATGTGGGCAAAGCCATTGCACGCAACAAACGGGCAGGCCTACCCACCGGCTACACCGACCTGACCATGCCTATGGAAACACGCATGTATGTGCCCAAATTGCAGGCCATGAAAAACATTGTGGGCAACCCTCCCCAGTTCAGCGTGGTGCTGCCCAGTATCCCCAATCACCCCTATTTTCAGAGCGTGCCCCTGCCCCGTGACATGGACGTCAGCGTAGTAGCCAAGCTAGCCGATATTTCAGAACAAGACTTCAAAGCCCTGAACCCCTCCGCCCACCGCCCAGTGTTGCTGGCTGCGGGCTCGCCCAAAATTTTGCTGCCTTGGGACAACGCCGAAGTATTCCAACGCAACTACGAAGCCTCCACCTTGGGCCGCATGGCAAGCTGGACCGCTTGGATTGCACCCACCACCATGAAAGTGGCCGATGCCGCCAAGCGCGTAAACATGAGCGAAGCCGATTTCCGCGCCATCAACAACATCCCTCCGCGCATGGTGATCAAAGCAGGCTCTGCGCTGTTGGTGCCCCGCAGTGCAGGCATGCTGGGTGACGTGACGGCCCAAGTGGCTGACAACGGCAAGCTCGACTTGTCGCCCGAAGCCGTGGCCAAGCGCAAAGCTGCCGCCAAAGGTGGAAAGAAAACCAAGGGCAACAAGCTGGCATC
>NZ_JBBAOV010000013.1:51940-54720 GCF_040401135.1 Limnohabitans sp.
GCAATGGTGCCCAAATCTACGTATTCCAACTCGCTTCCCACAGGTACGCCACGGGCTAGGCGCGTGACTTGCACACCGCGCTTCTTTAACGCCTCGCCCAGCACATGGGCGGTGGCCTCTCCCTCGGCGGTGAAGTTGGTGGCCAAGATGACTTCTTTCACCACGCCATCGCTGGCACGCTCGATGAGCTTTTGTAGGCCAATGTCTTTGGGGCCAAAGCCATCCAAAGGGCTGATGCGGCCCATCAACACAAAATATTGGCCCTTGTAAGCGGCGGTGCGCTCGACCGCCGATTGGTCGGCTGGCGTTTCCACCACACACAAGCGCGTGTTGTCGCGCCCCTCGTCCAAACAGGTATTGCACACCCCCTGCGTCGTGAAGGTGTGGCAGCGCTCGCAATGTTTTACCTGAGCTGCCGCTTGGTGCAAGGCTTGAGAAATCATCTCAGCCCCCTCACGGTCATGCTGCAACAGGTGGTACGCCATGCGCGAGGCCGATTTCACCCCCACCCCGGGCAAACGGCGTAGGGCCTGAATCAGGCCTTCCAGCACGGACGTGTCGCTCATTTAGAACGGCAGCTTCAGGCCAGGTGGCAAACCAGCGGTGAGCTTGCTCATCTTGGCTTCACTGGTCTCGGCAGCTTTGCGCACGGCGTCGTTGAAGGCGGCAGCCACTAAGTCTTCCAGCATGTCTTTGTCGTCAGCCAACAAGCTGGGGTCAATGGTGATGCGTTTGACCTCGTGCTTGCAGGTCATCAACACCTTGACCAAACCAGCGCCAGACTCACCGCTGACCTCGACGAACGCCAATTCGTCTTGTGCCTTTTTCAGGTTTTCTTGCATGGCTTGGGCTTGCTTCATCAGGCCCGAAAGTTGTCCTTTGTTGAACATGATTTTCCTTTTAACAAACTAAAAAATAAAACGGTCTGATTTAGATCGGTTTGATGCTGCCTGGCACGATTTTGGCGCCAAAGTCACGCATCAAACTTTGAACATAGGTGTCATTGAGGATGATCGCCTCAGCACCAGCTTGGCGTTGCGCAGCGGCGGCGGCATTGCGTTTGGCGGGGCTGTCTTGCACGCGGCCCACTTCTACCGTCAGCCGCACAGGGTAGCCTGCGCTGGCCAATGCCGTTTGCAAACGCTCGCGGCTGGTGGTGCTGTTCAGCGACTCACGTTCCACACGCAACATCCATGTATCGGTGTCACGCGCCACTAGCTGCGACTGCAAAGCCAACTCGCGCACCAATGCGTTGATGGTTTCGGCAGACGACATGTCCGTCACCAACTTGTGCCAAAACTCACCCTCGGGCGTGGCCTCAATTTGCGGCACGTCTGTGGAGGGCACTTGTGGCTCCAATGCGGCGCTGGGCTCGGCCTGTTGACGCACGGGCATGGCGACCACAGCGGCGTCAGAATCGTGGTCGAAGCTGGAACCGTCTTCCCAAGGCGCCACTTCGCGGGGCTGCATATCGCGCACGGGCAAAGCTTGAATGGGCTCTGCGGCAATCGGCACCGGTGCAGAAACAGCAGGTTTCAGATTAATTAGAGTTTTTTTTTCAGCCGAGGCCGAAGCTGCATTTGAAGCTTGTGGTTTAAATGCCAACAAGCGCAGCAGCACCATGGTGAGTGCCGCATATTCGTCGGGAGCCAGACCCAGTTCTTGACGTCCATGCAAGCTGATGCTGTAGAGCAGCTGGGTTTCATCGGGCGGCATCACACCCGCCAAGCGGGCTATCTCGGCGGCTTCGGGATCGGCTGCATCGCCCTCGCCCATGTCAGGCACAGCTTGCAACACCGCCATGCGCTGCAACACCATCGACATGTCTTCTAGCGTGGCCGCGGCACTCAGGCCATGAACGCGCAAAGTTTCAGAAGTTTCCACCACCGATTTGCCGTCGCCATGCGCCAAAGCCTCAATCAAGCGGAACACATGTGAACGGTCTGCGCTACCCAACATTTGGCGAACCGAAGCTTCTTGCAATTGACCACCGCCGTAGGCAATGGCTTGGTCAGTCAAGCTCAATGCATCGCGCATGGAGCCACGTGCAGCACGGGCCAACAGACGCAAGGCTTGCGGCTCGGAAGTAATGTTTTCTTGGCCCAACACATGGCCCAAGTGCTCCAACACGGTTTCGGGGGCCATGGGACGCAGGTTGAACTGCAGGCAGCGCGACAGCACGGTGACCGGCACTTTTTGCGGGTCAGTGGTGGCAAGCACAAATTTCAAATATTCAGGCGGCTCTTCAAGCGTCTTCAACATCGCGTTAAAAGCGGTGTTGGTGAGCATGTGCACCTCGTCAATCATGAAGACCTTGAAGCGGCCTTGCACGGGCTTGTAAACAGCTTGCTCGAGCAAACTTTGCACTTCGTCCACGCCACGGTTAGAAGCGGCGTCCAACTCGGTGTAATCGACAAAGCGTCCTGCATCAATGTCGGTACAAGCTTGGCACACACCGCAGGGGTTGGCGGTAATGCCGCCTGAGCCGTCCACACCTTGGCAGTTGAGCGATTTAGCCAACACACGCGACACCGTGGTTTTGCCCACACCGCGAGTGCCCGTGAACAAATACGCATGGTGCAAACGCTGGGTGGTCAGCGCATTGGTCAGCGCCTGCACAACGTGCTCTTGCCCCACCATCTCAGTGAAGGTTTTGGGGCGATATTTGCGGGCGAGCACGAGGTAGGACATAAGCGGCACATTCTATGTGACCTACAATAGATCTCGACGGGCCTCCCCACATGGTGAAGCGGCCAACTGGGTCAGATGGGGAACCAAGC